>JAJYCN010000246.1:0-1939 GCA_021778335.1 Acidobacteriota bacterium
TCACGTCGTAGAGTTTGGGATTGTTCAGGTCCCAAAGCTTCACTTCGCCAACCCGGTCGATGACGAGTTCCTGATAGTCGGTCCGGCTGGGGTCGGCCGCGGCTTCGGTTGAAGCGAGCGCGGCCCCGTGGTCGCTCAGCTCGACTCGCAGCCGGGTTGCCGGCGAAACCGGACCGTCGATCCAGCAACGAACGCGAAGTCCGCGGTTGGCGTCGAGAACGTGCACGGGTTCGGCGAAAACATCCGCGATAAATGTGTTCGGCGCAACTTGCAGGCGCACGTCGCGGTAAATTCCGCCGAAGGTGAGGTAATCGATGTTTCCGCCGAAGGGCGGGATGTCGGACCGCTCGGTGGAATCGAGGCGCACGGCGAGGACGTTATCGCTGTCCCAGGCCAGATGGCCGGTCAACTCGAAAGAAAACGGCGTGTAGCCTCCGCGGAACTCGGGGAAAACGTGTCCGTTGATGGCGACGGTGGAGGCGGTCATGGCGCCGTCGAAACGCGCGAAAACGCGGTGGCCGCGCCACGCGGCGGGTGGGCGAAAGTGGCGCCGGTAGACGGAGATGAATTCGTAGGAGCGGTCGTCGAAGCTGTGCCAGGGCAGGCGCACGTTGGCGTGGGGGATTGTCACGCGCTGCCAGGCGGAATCGTCGAAGCCGGGTTGTAAGGCGGCATCGGCCGCCCGCGCCTGGAAGAGCCAGTTCCGGCAAATTTCGTAGCTGCCGGGACCCGCTGCCGGGGTCGCTGCGCGGTCGTTCTGGGGTCTGGCCTGGACGGCGCCGCCCGCGACGGCCAGCGCGCCGCCGGCAAGAAATGCCCGGCGATCCATGTTCACGGTTGACATACCGGCCTCAACTTAGCACAACCTGAAAAAACTTGTCCGTTTATGCTAACGGGTGTACGCTGTCTGGAAAAGGGGACAATTATGCTGCGAAGGACGCTCCTCCGGCTGCTCGGTTTAGGTCTCGCTCGCCGCTTCGCGCTGGCGGAGACCCCGGAGCCCGCCTCGCGCAGTTCGCCAAAGCTGGTTCTTGTAACTACCGGCGGGATTCGGAGGCAAGAGAGCTTTTCCGAGCAGGGCGTCGGCAACATTCCCCACCTGGCGGGCGAACTTTTCCCTCGGGCGCTTTTTTATCCGTACGTGTGGAACGAGGGGACCACCGCCCACTTCAATACAATCGGCAGTATCTTGACCGGAGTCTGGCAGCATGTCGACGACTGGGGAAAGGATCGGCCCGCCAATCCGACTCTATTCCAGTATCTTCAAACTCAGCGGAAGGTGGGAGCGAATGAGACCTGGTTGGTAACAAGTAACAAGGCGCTCACCGCGAAGATCGGCGTTGACGCAAATGTGATTCTAGCCAAGCAGTTATTGATCGAGTCTGTCGAGCGGATCATCATGGGCCACAGCCCGCATCATAAGCTGCAACGCGACGTCCTGCTCGACGAACTCACGACAATTATGCAGGACGATTATGAGCGGATCGGATGGAGCATCCCTTCGGAGTCTTCCATTCTGGATCCGGAGCTGAAACAGGTCTTCCTTGCGGCGCTGGCGGATTTCATCAACGGACCCAACAGCCCCACGAGCGGCGATGAACTGACCTGGTTCGTGGGGAGCGAGGTGTTGCGCCGCGTGTCCCCGGCCATCCTGGTAATGAATTTCTCCGACGTCGAGGTGGCCCACTCGGGTACTTATTCGCTGCACTTATCGGGGATTCGCAACAATGACGCGCTGGTGTGGCGTCTTTGGAATTATCTTCAGACACTGCCGGCATACCGCAATAACGTGACGATGGTGGTGATGCCCGAGTTCGGCCGCGATCCAGACGGCACAACCACCAACGGATTTTTCAATCACCGCAGCGACAGCAGCTCGAACCGCCTGTCCTGGGCGATGATACTGGGCGGCGGAGTCCACAAGCCCGGTGTGGTTTCG
>JAJYCN010000246.1:1949-9057 GCA_021778335.1 Acidobacteriota bacterium
AGTGCGGCCGATCGACTTTGCGCCTTCCCTCGGCGCACTGCTCGGCGTCAACTGCTCGCAGGCGGCAGGACATGTTCTGCCGGTATTCGGGGTGTAAAGTGGCGAACCCGGTCGACCCCGCTCTTCTCGCCAGATTGCCCCGCAGCTTTGTGCCTGCCCTGAATGAACAGCTCCAGACGTGGGATCTGTTGTTCCCCGCCGAGCGGCGGGCCATCCAATGGCAGATGGATTGGCTGGGGCGGTTGCCCGGCGCCGAGTTCCGCGCGCTGTTTCAGCCGATACTCGCTCTCGAACAGAAGATGGAGCTTCCGGACTGGAACCTGAACACGGAGCGGATGTCGGTGCGCGACACCGGCATTCTGGTGCGCTCGCCGTATTATCCGCGGTGGCGCGCCGAAGTGGAGAAGGTTTTCGAGAAAATCGGCGCGGCTCGCGAGGCCGAAGGTGGAAACAAACAGGGCCGGAGACTGATCGTTTGCACGATGCCGGGCGGAGCGCCGGTTCCCTCCGGTCCCATCTGGAAATCGCTCGAGCCGCAAGGACACTGGCTTCTCCTCCAGTCGCCGTTCGCCGACGTTCTGCCGAAGCTCTTTCGCGCCGTTGCCGGGCGGCGGCTGCAGCCGGACATGGAGCCCGTGGAGCGAACCTGGGTTCTCGAGTACGACGAAATGCTTTCGCTCATGCGCGTGGATGGGGCGGTGACCGGGCTTTGCTTCAACGGCTTGGGAGCGGTGAGGCGCGAGTTTCTCCTCCGTCTCAATTCCATTGACCGGAATCTGAAGACCGTCGACCGGACGTATGACAGCCTGCGTCACATCGATCTGGACGCGATGATGACGCGGCCGTACCCACCGGACGTTCGTGAATTCGTCCGCAATGTTTTCCTGAGCGGCAATGGGGCGCTGTTGTTCGGGAACTCCTTCGTGCAATGGGGCGCTTCGGAAGCCTTCCGGCGCGCCGCGCCCCAGGCCACGTTCTGCCGTTTCGGAGTCCGTCCCAAATTGAAGCCGTTCAGCAGCGTCGTGTTATTCGAGGACCAGCACCGCGCGAACCCGGTTCCGGACCAGCCCGACCTCGCGGGATCCTTCATTGACGCCCAAATGCTGGTCGAGTATGTGTACTTATCGGCGATGCGCGAGCGGGAGTATGCCGGGTCGTCTTTGTTTGTTCTCGCCATGCCGGACGACAATTGCGCGCTCGCGCTCGGCCCGGCTGAATTTCTAACTCCGCTTACGAAGGGAAGCGCCCCTCTTTCGGCGTCGCAGCTTACATCTGCGATAACGGACTGGCTGGCCGCGTGAGCCGGGCTTGTCGTTCTCTGTGTGTGTAGCCCAGCCGCGCACACAGGTTGTGGCGCCCTGTCGAAAGTCATGACGGTCACGCCGGTTGGCCGCCGCCGTTAACTCATTTGCTTTTTGATTAGGTTTATTCGCTGGTGAGGAACAGCGGTGGGCTGGGAACGGCGTCGCCCGCCCATTCCCAGTAGCGGACGAGGATGGTGTAGACCATGAGGGCGGTCTCGCCTTCGCCCCAGAGCATGTACCGGAGGGCCTGTTTCATGAGGTTCTGGCCGGTGAGGCCGAGGAAAATGCTCTTCGGGTCGATGAGTTCGCTTAAGTAGGCGATGGTGTTGGCCAGGTCTACGGCCCCCAGACTTCGATGACGTAGTCTTCGGCTTCGCGGCGGATGCCGATGCGCAGCGTGGTGAGGAATTCGCTGCGGTTATCGAGTAAGTGGACGCGAAGGAAGGCGATGGGGCCGTCGATTTTGTATTTGGCGCGGAGTTGGTTTTCTTTGGCGGCGCGGGCGGCGTGGCTGGCCCCGCGGAGGGGGACGAGGTTGACGCGGCGGCCGGAGATTTCAGGCCACGGGGCGGTGGAATCCGCATCGAGGAAGCGGACGTCGGATACGCGGAGTTCGCGGGCGCGCTGGTAGCGGCTGGCGGCGCTGAGGCTGAGGATGAAGACGATGAAGATGGCGGAGATGATAATGCCGTCTGGCTGTTCGAAGACATTGGCGATCAAGGTGTAGGCGAACAACGCGCTGACGGCCCAGAAGTAGAGGCCGGCTAAATACAGGAGTGGGCGATTTTGTCTTACGGCTTCGCCCCAGACGGAGAGGGCGGCGGCGATGGATTCGGAGAGGATGAGCACGAGGACGCCCGTGGCGTAAGCTCCGGCTTGCGCTTCCACGTTGGCGTGGAAGACGAGGGTTACGGCGAGGTCGATAACAAACAGGACCAGGACCATGGGTTTGCGGTAGACGACCCAGCGCGGGGCCATGCCGAAGCGCGGCAGGTAGCGGGGAATGAGGCTGATGAGGCCGGCCATGGCGGAAGCGCCGGCGAACCAGAGGATGGCGATGGTGGAGAGGTCGTAGACGGTGCCGAAGATGTTGCCAAGCATCTGGTGGGCGAGATAGGCGATGGCGCGGCCTGCGGCGGGTCCGCCTTCGCGGTAAGCGGATTCCGGAATGAGGAGGGTGGTGACGAAGCTGGACAGGAGCAGGAAACCGCCCATGATGAAGGCGGCGGTGCTGAGGAGCTTGCCGGTGGCGCGGATGCGCCCGGCGGGGCGGCCTGCGGCATCGGTGGCGGGTTCGCCTTCGGGCTTGATGAGCGGCATGACGGAAACGCCGGTTTCAAAACCGCTCATGCCGAGGACGAGTTTGGGGAAGGCAATGAAGGAGGCCAGCGCGATGCCGGTCCAGTCGCCATGGACGGCGAGAGAGGCGTGCCGTTGGGCGATCGTCGCCGGGTGGGCGAGGATTTTGGCCAGTCCGTAGAGGAGGACGACGGCGTTGAGGAGGAGGAAAGGGATGGCGAGGAGGGAGGCGACGGCGATGGCTTCCTGGAAGCCGATCAAGAACACGACGGCGAGGACGATGAGGTGGCCGAGGGTGAGGCTCATTTGCGCGTTGCCCAGGAAGCGGTGAAGGAAGGCATTGTGGACGGCGTGGGTGGTGGCGTCGGCGGCTGACAGCGTCATGGTAATGACGAAGTCTGTGCCGGCGAAGCCGATAAGGACGAGGACGAAGATTTTGGAGGCCCAGCCGGAGAGCAGGTTCTCGAGCATGGCGATGGAGCCTTGGCCGGCGTAGGAATAGCCGGCGACTCTGCGATAGACGGGGAGGGCTCCGAGAAGGGTGGCCGCGACGAGGATCAGGGTGGCGACGGGTCCGAGCGTGGCGGCGGCGATGAGAGCGATGCCGGCCTGGTAGACCAGCGAGGAGAAGTAGTCGACACCGGCGAGCCACATGACCGAGAGCCACGGATAGGTGTGTTCCTCTTCCGGGGTTTCATCGAGCCGGCCGCCGCCCAAGAGCCAGCGCGAGACGGCGTTGCGGGGCGGGCGAACTTGCGAGTCTCCCGCGGCGTAGGACAATAAGAATAGACTTGAGGGAGACATGAAACTTATCGCGATTGTGGTTCTCGTCCTGTTGTTGTTCGGTGGGCTGATTGTTTTCGGCACGGTGAAGAGCACTTACAACAACCTGGCCACGGAGCGGGAGGCGATTAACGCGCAGTGGGCCCAGGTGGACGTTGCGCTGCAGCGGCGGTCGGATTTGATCCCGAACCTGGTGGAAACAGTGAAGGGGTTCGCCAAGCACGAAGAGACGGTGTTTAAGGACATCGCCGACGCCAGGTCGGCCCTTCTCGGGGCGAGGTCGCCGCAGGAGAAAATTGCGGCGAACGGGCGGCTGGACCAGACGCTGGGACGGCTGCTGCTGTTGCAGGAGAATTATCCGCAGTTGAAATCGAACGAGAACTTCCTTCGGCTGCAGGACGAGTTGGCGGGGACCGAGAACCGGATCGCGGTGGAGCGCCGGAAGTACAACGAAGCGGTGCAGCGGTACAACACCGGCATTGCCTTGTTCCCGGCGAACATCATTGCGGGGATCTTCAATTTCCAGCACAACGACGCCTATTTCAAGACGGAGCCGGGAGCGCGGAACGCTCCGAAGGTGCAGTTTTAGGGGGCTGCGCGATGCCCGGTCCGCGGATGGCTTGGGACGTGGAGCGCTACGAGGCCTCGCACGGTTATGTGTGGGACTACGGGGCGGCGCTGCTGGATCTGCTGGAGGCGGGGCCGGGCGAGCGGGTGCTGGATGTGGGCTGCGGGAGCGGGCAGCTAACGTCGCGCATCGCGGAGGCGGGCGCGTCGGTGGTGGGCATCGACGCTTCGCCCAACATGATCGCGCAGGCGCGGATCAATTTTCCGAATTTGACGTTTGTGCTCACGGATGCGGCGGCATACCGCGCGGAGGCGCCGTTTGACGCGGTGTTTTCCAACGCGGCGCTGCATTGGATGAAGCCGCCGGAGGCGGTGGCGAGGGCAATTGCCCGGGCGTTGAAGGCCGGCGGGCGGTTTGTGGCGGAGTTCGGCGGGCGGGGGAACGTGGAGGCGGTGGCCGAAAGCCTGCGGACTTGTTTGGGGATCACACGGGCCGCGGCGCGGAGCCCTTGGTATTTTCCTTCGATCGGCGAGTATGCGACCCTGCTGGAGCAGGCCGGGCTCGAAGTGACGGCGGCTTCGCTGTTCGACCGTCCGACTCCGGTGGAGGGCGAGGGCGGGCTCCGGGACTGGCTCCAGATGTTCGCGGCGACGTTTCTGGAAGGGCTTTCCTCGCACGCGCGGGAGAGCTTGTTTGTGCGGATGGAGACGCTGCTGTCACCGGCGATGTACCGCGACGGGGCCTGGCAGATCGATTACCGCCGGCTCCGCGTGGTGGCGAAGAAGGTGACGTGAGGGCGACCGCGATCTGGGCGACGCCGGAGGCGCTCGTGGTTGTGGTCGAGGGCGGGACGGTGTCGATTCCTTGGGACAGGTGTTCGGGGCGGCTGGCGCGGGCGTCTCAGGCCGAGCGGGAACTAGCCGAACGTTCACCCTCCGGCTACGGCATCCATTGGCCTCTGATTGATGAGCATTTGGCGGTGGGTCCGCTGGTTCGGTTGGTCGGGTGAGGCAGTGCTGGCGGTGTTTGTGCCCGCACGGGAAAAGCTCATCGAGGCGGCGCCTCAGAGCGGGTCAAACACCTCGGGGATTCCTGTGTCGAGCCATTGTGAAAAGCTGAAGCCACGTGTCCGAATGGCAGCGCCCGGCAGGCATTCCTGAATGAGCCCGCGAACGCGCTCCAGCCCCGACGCGTCAGCGTTCAGGATCATCCAGGAAGACTCGCCGACCGGCACATCGTCCTGAATTTGATTCAAGCAGCGAAGCAGGAATCTATCAGGGCGGCACTCGAAGGACATCCCAACCACCAGGACGCGTCGTCCCCCAGTGAGTGTGTTAAAGGCTTGGTTCGCCTCGCTTGCCGGTTTGCGCGCGGCCGGGGGATCCTCCGGCAGGACAATTTCGGTTCGAAACGGCCGGCCGTCACCGGGCTCGATCGTACCGTTGATGTGAAACACGTGCGTTTCCCGCATACACGCAGGCACCTCCCTTGGCCACCCGGCCTCGATTGCACGCTCGAGCAAGTCGTCCCAGTTCGTAGTGACGAACGTATGCCGGCAGCCGGGAGGCGTTCTCTCCTCAAGTCTGCGAAGGAACCGGTCAAGCACAGGCGTTCCGTTGCGGCTTACGAGTCCGTCAGTGGCTGCACCTAGATCCTTACGAATCCGCGCGATCCTCACCTCCCGTGGCTGGAGTCGCAGTTCGGAGGGTTCATCCCAGTCAAGCCCACAGTCGAGGGAGAGTCCGCGGCCGAAGAGCCAGACGACATGTTCGCTCATAATTCAGGCCTCTGGACGGCTTGCGCGCTTTGTGCGTCGTCGAGTTCCGACCAAGAGGCAAGATACGGGTCGCAACACTCGCACTTTACAAGGAACAAGCGGCGGTCGAAGTCGCGCTCTTCGTACTTAGCTCGGCCATTGCAACGAAGGCAGGGGCCTTCGCTCGGCGGGGACAGCAGCAAGATTTTTGTGCACCTCTTAGTCGCGGCCCGGCGGAAACTGTGAACACATGAATTGGCGTCGCTCACGCTCGCCAAGATGTGGACGCCCGTAAGTCACAGTCCCGTAGTGGCTTATTGCAGGGCCTCGCGCCGGGCCCGAACTTTACTCAGGGCCTCGCCGAGGGAGCCTCGGAAGATCAGTATTTTGACCTCGTAGGCGGCGCGCGCCCCGTGGGCGAGCGCCCGTTCGGGGTCGGCGTGCTGGCAGGTTAGTTCGGGGTTGCTCCAGACGTTGGCGGAGTTGCGCGAGAAGCTGGCTTCAACCCAGGCGCGATCCGAGGAGAGCGTCGAGAGCATCGGCAGGTCGACGGCGCGGGAGTTGTAGTAGTAAGTAAGGCCGTCGGCGCGGTGCTGGGCGCGCTCCGTTGGAATCGGGGCCGCAAATGAGGCGAGGTAGCGCAGAGGGAACCAGTTCGCCAGAGGCATCGTCAGGCGGGCCGGAGTTTCAGAAGCGAGGAGAGCGAAGCCGTCTTTGTGGTGAACGTAAGTTCGCTCGAGGCGGGGATCGTAGAAGATGGCGTGGAATCGCGGGTCCGTGATTGCCGTGATCATGTCGTAGTCGACGCTGGAGCGATTGGCGAATTCGTAGCGGAACACGATGCCGTCGGCGGCGAGCGACGCGCGGGCGAGGAAGTGGATGCCGTTGAACTCCGACTCGTATTCGAGCGAGTTCCCGTGTTCGCTCCAGTGGGGCGGATTGCCGTGGCGTCCGGGCCGGTAGAGGTAGAGGTGCTGCGCATCGGCGTGGCCGTGGGCGCGAACGGTGAGGTGTTCGGGGAAGAGGATCTTCCCGCTGGGCGCGGTTCGCAGGCCGTCCGGCACGGTAACGAGCAGAGCGGGATCGGTGTCGGCGGCGTCGACCGAGATCTCGATCCCGGCGGAGTTGCGGAGTTCCAGCGCCTGGGCCCGGGATGGCCCGGCGAGCGCGGCTAACAACGACAGCAGGCAGATGGTCCGTTTGATGGGGTCAAGTGTAACTGAATTGGCTGTTGACTACTGCCGGATCCCTACGTATACTATACCTATTACCGTTATGCCTACTGAAGAAATGCCTTCCGGGGCGCTGGCCCTCATGATTCTGCGCGTGCTGCGGTCCGGCGCGCTGCATGGGTATGCGATCGCGCAGCGGATTCATGTGCTGTCTTCGGAGGTCCTG
>JAJYCN010000011.1 GCA_021778335.1 Acidobacteriota bacterium
GAAACCTGCATCGCCGTCCAGCACATCGCATCGAGCGGATTCGTTACCAGAACCAGAATCGCGTTCGGCGAATGCGCCGCAACCTGCTTGGTGACCGACTTCACCACCTCGTAGTTGGCCATCAGCAGATCGTCGCGGCTCATGCCCGGCTTGCGCGCCAGGCCCGCCGTAATAACAACGACGTCCGAGCCCGCCGTCGGCGTATAGTCGTTCGCGCCGATCACACTCGAGTTGTACCCTTCGACCGGCCCGGACTGCAGCAGGTCAAGACCCTTGCCTTGTGGAACTCCTTCCGCCACGTCCACCAGCACGACGTCCGCAAGTTCCTTATCCGCAATGCGCAATGCGCAAGATGCGCCGACATTGCCGGCGCCCACAACCGTCACTTTCTTCCTCATAGAACCTTCAAGGTAGGACACAGTGAGAACGTAGTCAAGGAAAGCGGCTACTCGCCGTCGTCGCCCGCGCCGCCGTCCGCGGCGTCGACAAAGCGCGTGCTCTCGCGCAGAAACACCAGTTTTACGCGGCCGATCGGTCCGTTGCGCTGCTTGGCGATGATCAACTCCGCCGCGCCCTTCAGGTCCTCCCGGTCCGGCTTGTACACTTCCTCGCGGAAGATGAAACCTACCAGGTCCGCATCCTGCTCAATCGAGCCCGATTCCCGAAGGTCGCTCATCTGCGGCCGGTGGTCGCCTTGGCGTGTCTCTGGCGCGCGGCTCAACTGCGACAGCACCACCATAGGCACGTCGAGTTCCTTGGCCAGCAGTTTCAGGCCCCGCGAAAGCGCGCTGACTTCCTGGTTCCGGTTCTCGTAACGCTTGCCTCCGCCGTTCATCAACTGCAGATAGTCGATCACCACCAGGTCCAGGCCCTGCTGGCTTTTCAGCCGGCGCAGCTTCGAGTGAATGTCCATCAGGTTTGATCCCGAAGTGTCGTCGATGTACAGCGGCGCCCGCATCATCTCCGAAGCCGTCGCGCTCAACTTCATGCGCTCGTCCTGGTTCAGATACCCGGCCCGGAACCGCTGCTGGTCCACATACGCCCCGGCGCACAACATACGTGTCAGCAGAGACTCCTTCGACATTTCCAGCGAAAACACCGCCACGGTCTTCTCCTGCTGGCACGCCGCATATTGCGCCATATTCAGAGCCAGCGCCGTCTTCCCCATCGACGGACGCGCCGCCAGGATGAACAACTCGCCCTTGTGCAGTCCGCCCGTCATCTCGTTGAAGCGGCTGAACGGCGTGCCCAGCCCCTTCACCCGTTTGCTCGGATCGAGAAAACTGTTGATGCCGCCGTCGAACTGCTCGAGAATCTGGCTCGGACTCAGCAGGTCGTTCTTCGCGCCGGCCTCGCCCAGCCGCAGCAGGCTCTCCTCGGCGTCCGCCAGAATCTCGGCCGGCTCGTCGGTCCCCAGCAGGCACTGGTTGATCGTCCGCTGCGACGCCGCGATCAGATCCCGCAGCACCGCCTTCTCCTTCACAATGCGGACGTAGCTTTCCAGGTTGACGATCTTCGGAAGACCGTCGTCGAGCGAGACGATATACCCAAGCCCGTCGACCTGGTCAAGCTGATTCTGCCGGATCAGTTCATTCGTCAGCGTGATGCGGTCGATCGATTCGCCCCGGTCATGCAGATCCAGCATGCGCAGGAAAATCTTGCGATGCTTCTCGATGCTGAAGTCGTTAGCCTCCAGCGCACCCGCCACCTGCACAAACTGCGAATCGTCGAGCAGAATCGCGCCAAGCACGAACCGCTCCGCATCGACGTTCGCCGGAAGTCCCTTCTCGCTGATGAGGTCGCGTGAAATCATCGCCAACCGTTTTACCTTAACGGGAGGAACGGGAGTCCGGCAAGAGCCAAATGCACTGTGTCCGCACTTCGGGTTACCCTGTGACAATCTCTGTGCAAAACAGACGCGCGCGGTCCTTCGGATATCTCCGCTAGAATCAACGGTCTGTGCGCGCCGTTCACAGGAAATCCTAAACCAATACTACCTGCTTTTGTTTTTACACCAAAACTTCAAGGATGAAAAGAGCCAGTTTCGCAATTTTGTTGTACGCTACCTCTGCCCTCGCGCAGCAGAATCCCGTCCCCCCGGCCCAGCCTGGTGAAAAAAAGCCGCTCTACGAGAAGGTGGTGGTCACCGGTACGTTCGAGCCCGCTCCGCTGGACGAAGTCAATCGCACCGTCCAGGTTTTCGACGTACGCCAGGACGGCGGTCTGCTCTATAACTCCTACGCCGACTTCCTCAAACTCGACTCGTCCGTCGATCTCCAGGAGCGCGCCCCCGCCGGCGTCTCCGCCGACCTCTCCATCCGCGGCGGCACCTTCGCCCAATCCCTCGTCCTTCTGAACGGCATCCGCCTGAACGACGCCCAAACCGCCCACAACAACATGGACCTCCCCGTCCCCCTCGACGCTCTCTCCCAGATTCAGGTCCTGCAAGGCTCCGGCTCCTCGCAGTACGGCCCTGACGCCATGACCGGCGTCGTCAACCTCATCGCCGAGCCTCCCACATCCCCCGAAATCACCCTCCGCACCGCACTCGGCAACTTCGGCCGCAACGAAGAGGACGGCTCGCTCGGCGGTGCCTGGAACCGCATCGCGGAAGAAATCTCCTTCTCACGCGATTTTTCCAGCGGCTTCATGCCGGACCGCGACTACCGCCTCCTCTCCCTCGCCTCCCTCACCCACATCCGCACCGGTCTCGGAGCCACCGGCATCCTCCTCGCCGGAAGCGACCGCCCCTTCGGCGCCGATCAGTTCTACGGCAACTTCCCCTCCTGGGAGCGCACCAAGGAGTGGTTCGCCAGCGTCCGCCAGGAACTCGGCAAAAACACCGAAGCCGACCTAACCTATCGCCGCCAGACCGACCTCTTCGTTCTCTTCCGAGACGACCCGCGGATCTACACCAACCGCCACATCACCGATAGCTGGGAAGGCGACCTCCGCCGCACCGACGGCCTGCCCGGAAATTCGCAGCTACATTACGGGGCCGAAATGTTTTCCGATTGGATCGACAGCAACAACCTCGGCATCCACTCCCGCGTCTACGGCGGCGCCTACGCCGGCTGGGACCTGCCCTCGTTCCACCGCTTCTCGTTCAACGCCGGCCTCCGCACCGACGTCTACGGCGGCTACAACACCCAGGTCGACCCCACCGTCAGCGCAGGCTACTTCCTCACACCCGTTTTCAAGCTCCGCGCCTCCGTCAGCCGCGGCTTCCGCCTGCCCAGCTACACGGATCTCTACTACTTCGACCCCGCCAATCACGGCAATCCCAACCTGAAACCGGAAAGCGACTGGAACTACGAAGCCGGCCTCGACATCCACCCCGGCCGCAACCTCCGCGCCAGCCTCGGCGTCTTCGAGCGGCGCGACTCGAACCTGATCGACTACGTCCGCGCCGTCAACGCCAATTTCTTTCAAGCGACGAACTTCGACCGCATCGTCTTCACCGGCGGCGAAGCACAGCTCGAGTGGCAGCCGCTCCCCTCGCAAACTCTCGACTTCGAATACACCGGCCTCTCGGGCAACAAAGCCGCCAACCCTCTGTTCGTTTCCAAATATGTCTTCAACTACCCCATGCACAGCGGCGTCGTCGCCTGGCGCGGAACTCTGAGCGACTGGCTCGTCGCCCGCACCCGCATCGGCGTCCTCGAGCGCTACGACAGCTACGCCTACGCCGTCTGGGACGCAAGCTTGGCCTGGGCCCGCGGCCGCGTCCGCCCCTTCCTCCAACTCACCAACCTCACTGACACCGTCTACTACGACATCCCCGGCGTCGTCATGCCCCAGCGCGGCGTGCTCGGAGGCGTCGAGATCACGACACGGCAGTAGCGCTTCCTAGTCGTAGAAATTCCGCTGCCACCGATGGCGCCGGACAATTGCCAGCACATCATCGCTAAGCGGACCCAGCGCCGAAGCTTGCATGCTGCTTTCCACCGTCTTCACCCGCCGCATCCCCGGAATCACGCTCGTGACCGCCGGATGGCTCAGGCAGAAGCGCAGTGCCGTCTGAGCCAGTTCGCCTTCGACTCCTGCCAGGTCCTTCCGCAGTGCCTCCACGTGCTCCACCACCTGCTTCTTCCGGTCGCCCCGGAAATACCACGCCCGGAATTCGCCCGGCTCGAAAACCGTCTTCTCGGTGATCGAACCCGTCAGGCTCCCCTCATCCAGCGGCACCCGCGCGATCACGCCGACGTTCCTCTCGCGGCACAGCGGGAACAGATTCTCCTCAGGACTCTGGTCGAAGATGTTGTAAATCACCTGAACCGAGTCGATCAGTCCGGTACGGATGGCGGCGAGCGCCGAGTCCGGCTGATGATCGTTGATCGAAATGCCCACGGCCCGCACCTTCCCGGACCGCTTCAAATCCTCAAACGCCCGCTTCCATTCCTCGCGCTCAACCCACTCCGGGTTCCACACGTGCAACTGCTGCAGGTCGATGGTCTCGACACCTAGATTCCGCAGGCTCTGCTCCGTCGCCTCCACGATGTAGTCGTACGGGAAAACCTCCTTAATCCCGACGCCGGGTTGCGCCGGCCAAACGCGGTTCTTCGGCGGCGCCTTCGTCGCAATCGTCACCTTCCGGCCCGACTCGCGCACAATCTGCCCCACCAGCCGCTCGCTGTGCCCGTCGCCGTACGCCAGCGCCGTGTCGATAAAATTCAGCCCCAGCTCCAGCGCGCGGCGCACCGCCCGCACCGATTCGTCGTCCGTCCCGCCGAGCCACTGCGTTCCCCCAATGCCCCAGGCGCCATATCCGATTTCACTGACTTCCCAATTCGTCCTGCCAAGTTTGCGGTAGTTCATGATGAGCAATTCACAGGATAGGAAACTTTGGCCCCCCCCGTGTCCGCCTTGCCGGAAAGTGGAACTTGAGGCCTCATGTGAACAACACGGCCGCTGCGCATCCCGTCGGTCTGACGCTCGTCAACCGCGGCGCGCGCCTCATCGCGCGCATGGGCCGGAATCACTCGCAAGGGTGATACTGCTTCTCGATCGCGAAAGCCTTCTTCTGCCCGGAAGCCGCCAGCGACCCCTTGTACTTCAGCTTGCCGTTGATGAGAAGGTCGATCGGCCTCTCGACCCCATGGTCGAACTCGAGCAGATCCCCCGGTTGCAGATCCAGCAGATCGGAAGCGCGAAGCGTCGGCCCCTGCAGTCTTGCGTCCAGCCGCATCTTCGCCGGCTTGATCAACCGCAGCAGCCTCGCCTGCTCGTCTTCGTTGCTGCCAGACTTCCGCACCGACCACTGCTGATCGAACTTCTGCCGCAGCATCTTCACGATGATCGACGGAATGCCCAGGTTCATCATCCCCGACACATCGCCCAGCCGTACTTCGATCGAAATCGCCACCACCGCTTCGTTCGGCGCCAGGATCTGCAGCAACTGCGGCTCGGTTTCGTAGTTCTGGATCGAGAAATCCAGCGACGCCACGCTCTGCCACGCCTGCCGCAGGTCGTGCAAAATCAGCCGCAGCACCCCCTCGAGAATGCTCTGCTCGATCTCGGTCACCTCCCGCGTCATCCGCGTGCCGGTCTTCCCGCTGCCCCCCAGCAGCATCTCGAGAATCGGAAAGGCCAGCGCCGGGTTGATCTCCAGCACCGCGCTGCCTTCATACGGCTTCATCCCCAGCGCCACCAGAAAACTCGGCGACGGCAGGCAGTGCGTGAACTCCATGAAGGAAAGCTGCTCTACCGACACCAGGTTCGCCATCATGTACGCGCGCAGATACGCCGAAAGACTCGAAGCAATCGACCGCGCGAAATTCTCGTGCAGCACATGAATCGCCCGTAGCTGATCCTTGGCAATCCGGTCCGGCCGCCGGAAATCATAAGGCCGCGCCCGCTGACTCAGGTCCTGCTGGCTCCCGCCGTCCCGCAGAGCCCGAAACGCCGAGTCGATCTCTTCCTGCGAAAGTACGCGTTCCACCATCTTCCGGATTATCGGCGCCACCCCCAACAAACTTTAGCCACAGTCAGCCGCTGATCGCTTCCTTTACAATCAATGTCTTGGAAAGCTTTTTCATCCAAAGCTTCGGCTGCCGCGCCTCCCAGGCCGACGGCGCCGAAATCGGCTCCGCTCTCGAAACCCGTGGCCTCACCCCAGCCGCCACCGCCGCCGAAGCCGGCCTCGTCATCCTGAACTCCTGCACCGTAACCAGTTCCGCCGACGACGATCTCCGCCACGCCGTCCGCCGCACCCACCGTGAAAACCCCTCGGCCCGCATCCTGGTCACCGGTTGCTTCGCCCAGCGCTCCCCCCGGGAAATCGCCGCGCTCGAGGGCGTCGCCTGGGTCGTCGGCAACGACGCCAAATCCCGCATCCCCGAAATCGCCGCCCCACCCGCCCCCGCAACCCCCTACCACGGCCAGATCCACATTACGGGCGCCTTCGGCCCATTCGAACTCCTCGCCCACGACGCCGCCACGGGCCGCACCCGCCCAACTCTCAAAATCCAGGACGGCTGCAACAACCTCTGCTCCTTCTGCATCATCCCCACCGTCCGCGGACCGAGCCGCGGCGCCGCGCCCGATGACGTCGTCGCGCGCGTCCGCGGCCTCGCCGCCGGCCACCCCGAAATCGTCCTCAGCGGCATCAACCTCGGCCGCTGGGGACGCGAGCGCGGCTCGAGCCTCCGCCTCGCCGGCCTCCTCCGCCGCCTCCTCGACGAAACCCCCGTCCGCCTTCTCCGCCTCAGTTCCGTCGAACCAATGGACTTCAGCGACGCCCTCCTCGACCTCATGGCCTCCACGCCGCGCATCGCGCCCCACGTCCACGCCCCGCTGCAGTCGGGCGCCGACACCGTCCTCCGCCGCATGCGCCGGCGCTATCGCGCGCGCCACTACGAGCAGCGCATCCGCCGCGCCCACTCTCTTCTTCCAGATGCCGCCTTCGGAGCCGACGTCATGGCCGGCTTTCCCGGCGAAACCGACGCCGAATTCGAGGAAAGCCTCCGCTTCATCGACAGCCTCCCATTCACCTATCTCCACGTCTTCCCCTATTCCGGGCGTCCCGGCACACCCGCCTCGGAAAGTCCGGATCAGGTCCCGGTGCCTGTAAAGCGTGAGCGTGCCCGCCGTCTCCGCGAATTGGGCGCCGCGAAGAACCACGCCTTCCGCCAACGCATGGTCGGCCGCCGCCTCCCCGTCGTCACGCTCCGCGACGGCGCCATCACGGCAAACTTTCTCCCCGTCCGCCTGGCCCACCCCAGGCCCGCCAACCGCATCGTCGAAGTCGAAATCGGAAGCCTCGCCCACGAGGCGCTCGTCGAGAAGTCCGCCTTTCCGATTTTCGATCCACCCCGCCCCCACAAGGAATGAAACCACTCGACACTCGACCGGCCAGACACTTTTCCCTTCGACCGGACCGGCCCGATTCCGAGCTGCGCGCGCAAGGAAGCGGCCTTCCCCTACCACACCCCACCCCGACCGGAGCCCAAGCCACGTCTTTCAACAGAGCGACCGCCTCTCGCACTCCCGCCACCGGCCGCTAGTTACCAGCGTCCCGGCAACGATCCCCCACGCCTCGCGGCCATCCTTCGACTCGGCATAGCCCCACCCGATCGCGCTATGCTTGAAACGATACCCCATGACGTCCCGTTTTCTCTCCCTAGTTGCGCCCGCACTCCTTGTGGGCCAGTTGTTCGCGCAGTCCGCGCCGGCTGACCGTCCGGCCCCCGGCACTTCAGCGCCTCCCACTCAGGCGGTTCAGCCTCTGCCGGCCTCGAATGTCGCGGAGAGCGCTGTCGTTCTCTCCGTCGGCTCGATTCAAATGACCCGGAAGCAGTACGAAGACCTCCTGAAGGCCA
The DNA here is from genome assembly GCA_021778335.1 of Acidobacteriota bacterium. Classification (GTDB taxonomy): domain Bacteria; phylum Acidobacteriota; class Terriglobia; order Bryobacterales; family Bryobacteraceae; genus JAJYKC01. Next base: position 7,821 of record JAJYCN010000011.1, read on the forward strand.
TGCCGGAAAACGTGCGCAATCAGGCCATGGGTCCCGCCAAGCGCCAGGTCGCCACCCAGATCGCCGAAATCGAAGCCCTGGCCCAGGAAGCCAGGAAACGCAAGATTGACGGCCGTCCCGAAGTCCAGGAAATCACCCAGTTGCAGGTCAACCAGATGCTCGCCGGTTTCCTCGTCCAGGAACTGCGCGACACCGCCAAGGTTGACGCCGCCCAGGTTCAGGCCTACTACGACGCCCACAAGTCCGAATACCAGGAAGATCGCATCCGCCACATCCTCGTCCGCTACAAGGGCTCTCGCGTGCCGCTCCGCGCGGGCGCCAAGGACCTGACGCCGGAAGAGGCGCTTGCCAAGGCCCAGGACATCAAGAAGAAGCTCGACGCCGGCGCCGATTTCGCCGCCGAAGCCAAGTCCGAATCCGACGACACCCAAACCGGCCCCAAGGGCGGGGAACTCGGCTTCGCCGCCAAGAGCCAGTACGTGCCGGACTTCGCCAACGCGGCCTTCGCCCTTCCGGTCGGCAAGATCAGCGATCCCGTCAAGACCCCCTTCGGCTATCACATCATCGAAGTCGAGGAGGTCAAGTTCAAGCCGCTGACCGAGGTTCAGGGCTCGATTGAGTCCCAGCTCAAAAACGACGAAGCGCGGAAGGAAACCGACCAGCTTCGTGAAGCCGTTTCCACCACACTGAACGACGACTTCTTCGGCAAAGCCCCCTCGACGCCCTCCCTGCTCTCGCCGGTGAAGTAACCGTGGCGGCGCGGCCCGCGGCTCTCACCATCGCCGGCTCGGACCCGAGCGGCGGAGCGGGACTGCAGGCCGACCTCAAAACATTTCATCAGTTCGGCGTTTACGGCGAAGCGGCCGTCACCCTGGTCACCGTGCAGAACACGGCCGCCGTGACGGCCGTCGAGCTTTTACGTCCCGAACTCGTCGCCGCCCAGATTCAGGCCGTCGTCTCCGACATCCCTCCCCAAGCCGCCAAAACCGGCGCGCTCGGCAACGCCGCCCTCATCGTAGCCGTCGCCCACGCCGCGGCGTCCTTCCTCTTCCCCCTCGTCGTCGACCCCGTCATGATCGGCAAGCACGGCGCCCCGCTGCTCGACGCCTCCGCCGTCCGCGTGCTGAAGCAGTCCCTGGTTCCCTTTGCCACACTTCTCACGCCCAACCTCGCCGAAGCCGCCGCGCTCATCGGCCGCCAGGTTTCAACCGTCGACGCCATGCGGGAAGCCGCCCGCGCACTCGCCGATGCCGGCGCGAAAAACGTCCTCGTCAAAGGCGGCCATCTCGCAGGCGCCGCCGTCGACGTCCTCTTCACGGACGGCCGCTTCCTCGAACTGCCGGCCCCGCGCATCGCGACGCCCCACACTCACGGCACCGGCTGCACCTATTCCGCCGCCATCACCGCGCTTCTCGCCCGCGGTGTCCCCCTCGTCCCCGCCGTCGAACAAGCCAAGCGCTGGATCACCCGAGCCATCGAAACCAACCCCGGCCTAGGCCACGGCGCCGGACCCCTGAATCACTTCGCCCCTACCGAGCCGTAGCCGTCTCCATGTCGTTGCGGTAAACCACGCCCTGCTTCATCACGAAGAAAACGTGCTCCACACGCATGATGTCTTCCACCGGATTCCCCGGCACCGCCACCACATCGGCGCTCTTGCCCGCCTCGAGCGACCCAATCTGATTGGCGATGCCCAACAGGTTCGCATCCACAATCGTCCCCGCCTGCAGCGCCGCCTCCGGACGCATCCCCAGCCCCGACATCAATACAAACTCATGCGCGTTCCGCCCGTGCGGGTACACCGCCGCGTCCGTGCCCAGCCCGATCTGGATCCCCATCTCGAGCGCCTTCTGGAACGTCTGATTCACCGCGCGAATCGCCGCCCGCGCTTTCTCGGCGATCGCCGGCGGATAGTAAATCCCATGCTCCAGCCGGTCGCCGATCCACCACGGCGCCATCAGCGTCGGCACAAAATACGTCCCCCGCTCCTTCATCATGTGCAGCGCCTCGTCGTCGAGGAACGACCCGTGCTCAATCGAATCGATCCCCGCGCGAATCGCCCGCTTCGCGCCCGTCGCTCCATGCGCGTGCGCCGCTGTCTTCCGGTGCAGCGAGTGCGCCTCGCTCACCAGCGCATTCAACTCCTCCTGGCTAAGCTGCGCCGTGTCCACTTCATCCGTCAGCGACAGCACCCCGCCCGTCGCGCACGTCTTGATCACATCCGCGCCGTACTTCACCGCAATCCGCACCGCCTTCCGCGCGTCATCCGGACCGTTGATCACCCCGTCGGAAGGCCCCGGCTCCGCAAACAGCCCCTGCCGGAATCCCGCCGTGTCGTCGCAGTGCCCGCCGGTCGATCCGATCGCATGAACGGCCACCAGCATCCTCGGCCCGGGAATCAGCCCCTCCCTCGCCGCGTCGCGCAAAGACACGTCCATCTCATGCGCCGACCCGACATCGCGCACCGTCGTAAACCCCGCCATCAGCGTCACCCGCAGGTTCGCGATCGCGTCCAGCGTCTGCTCCGCCACCGGCTTTCTTAGCTCATCGATGAAACTCTGCTTCCAGTCGTCGCTGTACATCATTGACAGGTGCGTGTGCGCGTCGATGAAGCCGGGCATCAGCGTCGCGTCGCCCAGGTCCACCGTCTCGGCCCCGGCCGGAATCTTGGCGTCCGCTCCCACGCCCGCGATCTTCCCATCGCTCACCACCACCACGCCTGGCGACACGATGCGCCCATGCACCGAATCGAACATCCGCGCCGCGCGAACCACCACGGGTTTCGTCGCCGCCCAGGAAAAAGGAACCAGCAGTGCCGCAAGAATCGTAAGCCGGAGCATGAGGTTCAATCTACCAAACCAGGCTTGCGCGGCAACAGCGCAACCAACAGCGCCCCTGCGATCGCCACCATAAACACCAGCCCCATCGCGATCGTGTAGTTCGGCGAGCGGTCCCGCACCACCGACACGAAATACGGAAACCACGTCTGCCCGATCGTGTTCACCGGAAGAATCACCGCCATCGCCCGCCCCAGTGTATTCACGCCAAATTCCTCGGCCGCCATCAGCGGAATCAGCATGTAGTCGGCGCCCATCGCCAGGCCAAACAAAACCGCGAACGCATAGGGCTGTCCCGGCGGGTGCGCCCCCCTGAGCAGCGGAATCGTCGCCGCCACGATGAAATACGTCGCCAGCATCACGTACTTCTTCGGGAACTTATCCGCCAGAAACCCGATCGACAGCCGCCCGATGATGCTTGACCATAAAATCAGCACCGAAGCCGTCCGCCACGTCGAATCAAGCTGGTCGCCCGCTCGGAATCCCTGGTCGAGAAACACGAACTTCATGTGGAAGTTCACCGCGCCAATCGACCCGATCGAGCAAAAGCTCCCGATCAGCAGCAGCCAGAACGCATAACTTTTGAACAGCTTGCCGAAGCTCTCCGGTTCGAGCGCCGCCTCCGCCGGCGCCGCCGCATCGCCGTCCGGAAACAGACCCATGTCCGCCGGCCGGTCCCGCAGCACAAACAGCACCACGGGCCACGCCGCGAATAACATCACCGCCAGGCAGAGCAGGGCATTGCGGAACCCGAGCGTTGCCGTCAGCGGCTTCACCATCAGCGACCCCACAGACCCCAGCAGCCCCACGCCGACATACACAATCCCCATCGCCGTCCCGCGCTTCTTTCGGAACCAGTGCGAAACGATGATCTGGTGCGGAATCGGCCCGGCAGCGATGTAGCCCACCGTGTACACGACCCACAGCGTGTAATACAGCGAAAGCGAGCCGCCCATCCGCGAAAACCCCGCCAGAGCGATCGTCGTCAGCGTCAGGCCAACCAGGATCAGCTTCCGCGGGCTGAACTTCGGAACAATCAGCGGCCCCGCCCAGATCGTCAGCAGCGCCGCCAGCGGGAATCCGAGTGTGATCTGAGAACGGCTCCATCCGAACGTCCGTTCGAAATAGTCGTAGAAAAAACCGATGTTGTAGTAAGGAACCCCGGTGGACAGGCCGAACGTGAAGAACGCCGCCGCCGTGATGAGCCAGCCGTAGAAAAGTTTTCGCATCGCGCGCGTAAAGGCTAGACTACCGCAAGCCGCCACGCGCGCGCGAAGGAGGTGTTTCTACAGTTGCAGCGGTTCCTGCAGGCTGAACACCAGCTTGGTCTCCGCCGGCACCTTCACCCGCTGGCCCTTGGTGAGAACCTGCACGCCCGTTCCCGCCGCCGCGCCGGCACCCGCGCCGATCGCCGCTCCCGCCCCGCCGCCGGCAATCGCCCCGATGATCGCTCCCAGCGCGCCCAACCCGCCGATCCGCTCCGCGCTCTGCTTACCCCGTCCGTTGCTCGACTGGTTCACCGCCGTCGTGTCGATGTCATACGTCTTGCCGTTCACCTGAATCTGTGTCAGCGCCAGCGTCAGCACCGTCTTGCCCGTGATCTTCCCGGACTGCTGATCGTCCAGCAGCTTCGCCGTGACGTCTGCCCCGCTCGGAATCAGCGTCTGCCCGTTCACCGTCACGTCCTGGGTGAGCGTTGCCCGGTACGTCTGCCCCACCTTGTCCTTCTGAGAATCCACCGCGTCGTCCAGCCGCACGGCAAGCTCCGTCCCGGTTGGCACCGACGCCGCCTGCTGCGCCGTACCATCCCCGGCCTGCGCCGGTGCCGGCGCCGCGGCCTGCGTCACCGGACCCTGCGCCGCCCCCTTCGCTGGTACAAACCCGCCGCCCGAATTCTGCGCCGACGCGGCCGTTGCCGCCGTCGCCGCAACATCGCTCGTTGTCTCATCCACGTGCGGCCGCTTCATCCGCGGCGGAGCGCCATCTTCGCTCGCCACCGCGGCAGGACTTGCGTCCGCCGCCGCATCCGGAGCCGCGCTCGCCTTCGAATCGCCAAACTGAAGGCTCCTGACGCGCGATAACTCAAACGTCTGAACGCCGGAGCCGACGAGCATCTGCACATGGCGCGAGTCCCCGCCCACGTAACTCCCCTCCACCGTCGTCCCGTCCCGCAGAGTCAGAGTATCGGCAAACGCGAGCGCACCCAACAGCACAATTAAGCCAGTCGCCTTAACGAACACAATCCCTCCATTTGTTCAGAAATCTTCCCCTCCGGCTACTGCTTTACCGACGCACTCGGCGACGTCCCGGTTGCGGCGTAAGAGAAATCCCAGATCTGCATGTCCAACTGGTCCGCCGTATATTCCACCACGGCATACTCGCCCGGCGTGAGCGGCTTCATCGGCGATACCTTGTACAACCCGTCCCCCACCTGCTGCTGCACCGTGTCCACTAGGTTCGGATCCTCCAGCGCCACATCCGCCACCGGAACGATCGTCACCTTTTCCGCGATCCGCATCCCTTTGCGTGGCGTCAAACGGATGATCCCGAACCGCTCCGGCTGATCCAGCCGCAGATAAAGCTCCGGCTCGTTGTTCGTCAACACCGTCGGCGCGTGCTCTCCCGCCATCTGCAGCGTCGCCTTGCCGCTGATCGGCACCGGTGAAAGCGCCTTTAACACGCTTCGTCCCTTATCGGCGACCACCTTCGACTGTCCTTGCGGAATCGCCACCACCGCGCCGTCCCGGATGAAGTACGCTCCTGGGTTCTGTGGAATCAAGTCCGCCTCGCGCCGCAGCGCCCGATCGGCCTTCTCCTCCGAGTCCTGACTCTTCGCCTCGGCAGCGGTCTCCGCCTTGCGCTTCGCCTGCTCCGCCTCTGTCTTGGAAATGTCTGCCAGCGACAGCGGGATCTCCTCCCAGTCGCTCCGTTCGGTGCTGTAGAACTTTACCCGGTCGCCTGTGACCTGATACTCCCGAACATCCTGGTAAGTGCCGTCTTTCAGGTACAGCCGGATCGCCGCGGCGGCCGGAAGGATAAAGACAAACAAAAAAACAACTGCTAGCGTCGCGTACCGGTGGCGCACGGCCTTCCGTGACCTCCTACTTCCACTGTAACGCCCGCGGCCTGTGTCTCTTGCTATTGCAGCTTCAGATCCATGTGCCCGACGCCGCCGTCCTGCATGTCGACGCTGTTCTGGGCGCGCCGCCCTTCGAGCAGCACCACAATCTGATGCCGTCCCACCGGGAGCTGAACCGAAGCCGGCGTGCTCTTGCCCGACTCCTTCCCATCCACGAAAATCGATCCGCCCGGCGGCGTAGACGTCACCAATAGCATGCCGCCCGCCGAATCAAGCTGCGTGAAGATCTCCGACTCTTTGGGCGACTGAAAAATCTTCCGGCTCGGCCGGCGTCCGCCCAACTCCGCCATCATCGTGTGCCGCCCCGCGGGCAAAGCGATCGCGCAGGGAGCCTGGCACTGCTTCGTCACGTCGCCATCCACCGTAATCGTCGCCCCCGCCGGACTCGATACAAACTGTACCTGCGAAGTGCGCGCGGCGGGCGTCGCCGCTGGCTCGCTTCGCCTCTCCGCCACCGCGGGCTCTTCCTTTGGCGTAGCCTTCGGCTGGGTCGCTTTCTCCGGCGCCGCTACCGGCTCCTGAGGCTTCGGCGCCGCCGATGCGCTCGGAGCAGGCGCCGTCGTTGCGCCTGTTGGGGACGTCTTCGATGCGGCCGCCGGCGGAGCCGTCGGGGCCGGCGCGGATCTCCCCTGATTCTGCATATAAAAATGCACGCCGATGTAAATCGCCCCCGCTGCCACTACGATGGCGCTTACCTTCGCCACGTTCTTGAATAGCGGGTTGCTGTCGGAATCGTCCAGTACCGCTTGCCGCGCCGGCGGCGGCAGATTCACCGGTGGCGCCAACGGCGGCGTCGGCTGGTCGCGCGTCGAACCGCCCGTCCCCGTCGCCGTCGCAACCGCGGAAACCGGCGCCGCGCGCTCCATCACCGTCGCGCTGTCCTCAATCAGGTCCGCCGGCAATATACCCCGCGCGTCCAACTCCGTCGCCGCGATCGTCTCAATCCCCTGGCTGGCGCCGCTGCGCAACGGCTTCCACGCCGGACTCGCGGCCACCGCGTCCATCAATGCGTTGCTAAACTCCCCGCACGTCGGAAAGCGCTCCCGGGGATCTTTCGCCAGCGCCCGCGTCAGTACCGCTTCCACATCCGGGCCGATCGCCGGATTCAACCGGTGCGGCGCCGTCGGCTGCTCGCTCACAATCCGGTACAGCAGCGTCGGAAGATAATCCGCCGCAAATGGCTTCTCGCCCGTGAACACTTCGTAGGCGATCACCGCCAGCGCAAACTGGTCCGCCCTCCCGTCTACCGTTTGCCCTTGCACCTGCTCCGGCGACATGTAGCTCGGTGTGCCCATCATCGCGCCCGTCTGCGTCATCTGCTGTGACACGATCTTGGCCACGCCGAAATCCGTGATCTTCGCCTGCCCGTCGTCGTGCACCATGATGTTGGCCGGCTTGATGTCCCGGTGCACAATTCCCTTGCTGTGCGCGTAGTCCAGCGCGAACGCCGTCTGCTTCAGAATCGTCAGAAACTTCTCCCGCGCTACCGGCTCGGGCTGCTCCAGAAGCCGCTCGAGCGATGGCCCGTTGACGAACTCCATGAAGATGTACGCCAGCCCGTTCTCTTCCGCGATGTCGTATATCGTGACGATGTTGGGATGCGAAAGCATGCCCGCCGACTGCGCCTCGCGAAACAAACGGTCGCGCATGCGCTGCCGCTCGTTGCCGTCAGTCAGCTCCGCCAACCGGATCGTCTTGATCGCAACGACGCGCCCGATCGCCGGATCCTGGCCCCGGTACACGACGCCCATCGCGCCGCGGCCCACTTCCCCTATGACTTGATACCGCCCAATGCGCTCCACGAATGCTCAATTCTAGCCTATCGCGTCACGATTGCCTATAGGGAACGCGCCGCGCAGGATCCTTTATTTGTACCCCAACCAACTACCCCGCCTCCGGAACCTGAATCCGTCCCTCCAGGTACAGCACCGCCTCGCCCGCCATCGATACCCGCTCGCCCGCGTCCTCGCACCACAACTCTCCCCCGCGAGCCGAAATCTGACGCGCATACAAGCTCCGCTTGCCAAGCCGCCCCGACCAGTACGGAATCAGCGTACAGTGCGCCGAACCCGTCACCGGATCCTCCGGCACGCCCTTCGAGGGCGCGAAAAACCGCGAAACAAAATCGCAATCGTCCCCCGGCGCCGTCACAATCGTCGCGAACCGGTCCACCCGCTTCAACCTCTCCATGTCCGGCCGCAGCGCCGCCACCTCCTCCGCTGTCTCATACACAACCAGGTAGTCGCGCGCCCCCAGCACCACCCGCGGCTCGCCCCCCAGCGCCGCAACCAGGTCCGGATGCGCTTCACAAGCCTGCGGAGGCCGCGCGGGAAAATTCATTCGCAGCCGCTCCCCGTCCCGCACTACCACCAGTTCCCCGGACCGCGTCAGAAACCGAACCTCCCCGGCCTCCGGTCGCAGTCGCTCGAAAATCACGTATGCCGACCCGAGCGTCGCGTGCCCGCACAGGTCCACTTCCACCGCCGGCGTGAACCACCGCAGCCCATATCTCTCGCCCTCCGGCACAAAGAATGCCGTCTCCGACAGGTTGTTTTCCGCCGCAATCGCCTGCATCGTCGAGTAGGGCAGCCACAAATCCAGCGGACACACCGCCGCCGGATTCCCCCCGAACAACCGCCGCGTAAACGCATCCACCTGGAAGAGAACCAGTTCCATCCGCTCAGCTTACCGCACGCCCCACGACGACCGCGGTGGAGCGCTCACTCCGCTCATTCTCGATCGCACCCGTCAACGTGACCGCTGAATCGCTACATTCAGTAGCGAGGAAATAGATCTTGGCTCCGTTTTGCGCGATCGAATGAAACGCCGAGATCCCTGAAACGAAACCAAAGCCGCTAGAATCACACTTGAAGTCTCTTGTGGTCGAGAACTTCAGCGGAACGGGATTATCGAGTGAATTTACGGCAGTATCTTGGCCGCCTGCCTCGGGCGGCTTCCTTCTTCCTCGCCCTTTTATCTCTCAATATCCATGCCGCTCCCGTCGACTTGACCGGCCGCGTCGTCGATGAAAACGGCGCTCCGGTGCAAAACGCGTATCTCAAAATCGGCGCCCTCGTCTCCCCCGTTCGCGTTTTTGAGGCCGAAACCGACGCCACCGGGAACTTCAACGTCACCCTGCCCGAGCCCGGCGACTACCTGGTCGCCGTCGAGCGCCAGGGCTTTTATGCCGTCAAGGACGAAAAGATCCACGTTGAGCCCGGCCAGGAAATCTCCATCGCCATCAGCCACGTCAAAGAGGTCTTCCAGTCGGTCGACGTCAACGCGTCCCCCTCGCCCGTCGACATCGAACAGACCGCCAACCAAACCACCCTCACCGGTACCGAAGTGAACGACATCATGTATCCCAACAGCCACAGCCTGCGGGACTCCATGAAGCTCATGCCCGGCGTCCTCGAAGATCCCACCGGCGCCCTTCACTTCAACGGCTCTTCGGAAAACCAGGTCGAGTACGTCCTCAACGGCTTCAACATCACCGATCCCGTCTCCGGCCGTTTCCAGTCCGTCCTCGCCGTCGAAGGCGTCCGCTCCATGAACTACAACTCCGGTCAGTTTTCCCCCGAATACGGCAAAGGCTCCGCCGGCGCGCTCGCCATTCGCACCGAATCCGGAACCGACGCCTTCCACTTCACCGCCACCGATTTCATTCCCGGCCTCGATCTCCAGCAGGGCGTCCGCATCGGCAACTGGTATCCCCGCTTCGGAGTCTCCGGACCCATCGTACGCGGCCGCGCCTGGTTCTCCGACATGTTCTTCTCCGACTACAACGAGCAGTTGGTCACCGGCCTCCCCAAAGGCGCCGACACCCGCGGCGGCTGGGCCGGCAGCAACGTCCTCCACGCCCAGGTGAACCTCAACTCCTCCAACATCCTCTTCGCCGATTTCCTCGTCAATCTCGACTACGAGAACCGCCTCGGCCTCAGCCCGCTCGACCCGGTCTCCACCACCACCACGCTCCACGCCCACGAATACTTCACCAGCTTCAAGGACCAGGTCTATCTCGGCCACGGCACCCTCCTCGAGTTCGGCTTCGCCCGCAACTACTTCTCCAACGCCCAAAGCCCGCAGGGCCAGGCCCCCTACGTCTTCTCCCCCCTCGGCCGCGGCGGCAATTACTTCATCAACTCCACCGAAACCGTCTCCCGCAACGAGGGCATGGCCCAGGCCTACTTCCCGCAGTTTAATTTCTTCGGCACCCACCAGATTCAGGCCGGAGTCGACGGCGACACCATGCCATACAGCGGCAACTTCAGCCGTACTTCCTATCAGGTTCTCGGACTTCAAAGCCAGATCCTCTCCGATACTTACTTCCAGGGTTCCGGTATCTTCCATTTACAAGACACCGAAATGTCTTATTACTTGCGCGACGTCTGGCGCATAACTTCTAACTTCCACATCGACGCCGGTCTGCGCCAGGATTGGGACACCGCCATCGGCGCCAACGCCCTGTCGCCGCACATCGCCTTCGCCTGGGACCCGTTCGGAACCTCCCGCACCCGTATCTCCGGCGGCTACTCCATCACCCATGACGCCGTACCGCTCAACTTACTCGGCATGCCGCTCGATCAAACCGCCTACACCACCGAGTACGGCCCCAACGGCGTGATAACAGGCCCGCCCGCGCCCTCTTACTTCACCGTCCCCAAAACCGGCCTCTCCCTCCCCGGAGCCACGAACTGGACCCTCGGCGCCGAACGCGAGATTACTTCCAGCATCATCGCCAGCGTCCAATACAACCGCCGCCGCGGCAACGACGCCTTCGCCTATCAGAACTTACTCGATCCCTACGGCACACCTTCAATCCTGCCGCTGCCAAACGGAACCCTTCCCGGCAACTACCAACTGACAAACCTCCGCCGCGACGACTACGATTCGGTCGAATTCTCCGTCCGCCAAACCTTCGGCGGTCAGTTCGAATGGATGGCCTCCTACACCCGCTCCCGCGCGCTCACCAACGCCGTTCTCGACTACAACGCCGCCGAACCGCTTCAATTGGCCCAGACCATGGCCCCCATGCCCTGGGATTCGCCCAACCGTTTCCTCGGATGGGCCTACATGCCGCTACCCTTCAAGAACTGGGCGCTCTCCGTGCTCGCCGACGCCCGCTCCGGCTACCCGTTCTCCATCCAGCAGCAGACCGGGCTGCTCTCCGGACCCTACAACTCATTCCGCTATCCGTTTAACCTCGACCTCAATATCGCCATTGAGCGTATGTTCACGTTGCGCGGCTACCGCTTCGCCCTCCGTCTCGGCATGGATAACATCACCGATCAGGCGAATCCGACAGCCGTCTACAACACCATCGGTTCGCCGCAATTTCTCCAGTTTCTCGGCGACGAAGGACGGCACGGCGTGCTCCGGATCCGTTTCTTCGGCCGCGCGGAAACGCAGTAACCACATAAGAAGTACACGCACATGAAACACAACAGATTGTCGGTTTTTGTTTTGGCCGCCGGTTGCGCCTTCGCCGCGCTCCCGCTGGCCGCGCAGGACTCACAGAACTGGTCCGTCACCGCTTTCGGCGGCTTCGGTCTTTATCACCCGGTTTCGCTTACCTCCCCGTCCGGCGGCGCCACCGCCGCGCCCGGTTCCCGCATCGTGCTCGGCGCCTTCGTCGGCCGCCGCTTGACGGACCGCTTCACCGTCGAGGCGGGCTGGACCTATCAGGACGGCGACTTCCAGATCATGTCCGGCCCCACCAAGACCGCCTTCGACGCCGACTCCGACGCCTTCCACGCCGGCTTGCTCTACTACCTCCGCTCCTCCTCCAACCGTCTGCGTCCCTACCTGGTCGGAAGCGTCGGCGCCAAACTCTATCACGGAACCGAAACCCCCAGCCCGCGCCCGCTCGAGCAGTTCGCCATCTTCCACGACGGCTTCGTCGCAGAACCCTTAATGACCTACGGCGGCGGCCTGGAATACTCCTTCACCCACCGCTGGGCCGTCCGCCTCGACCTCCGCGACTACACAACCCCGTTCCCCACCGGTTCCATCACACCTTCTCCCGGCGTCTCCGTAGGCGGCTGGATGCACGACTTCGTCCCGACCATCGGAGTAGTCTTCCGCTAACCCGCCCCGCCGTAACGGAACCGCGACCAAGGGGAGCAGTCCTCCCCCTCGCCGATCCACAACTCTCGACAGATCGTTCTGCTTTTTCTTCTAATGCACGCGCGGACGCCGGCGCTCGTTCGTCACCAACTCGTCGAAGATCGCCAGCACGCGCTTTCGGTAGGAATACACCCGGCGCAGCGACTGCTGAAAGTCGCCCTCAAACCTCTGCCCGCGAAGCCACTTCGCTAATACCGGCTTCGGCACGTCGATGTCCCTGCGCAAGGCCTCGGCCGAGTGTCCGCGAAGAAACAGACCGTAGAACAGTGCCGCCTCGCGTTGTGGGGCCAGCGGGTCGAATTCTTCTCGCAACATCATGACGAATGAGGTCCAAAAAAGGCTAGTATAAACAGCCTCCGGCCATGAATCAAGGCTTCGCCCGCTTTATCCGCTCCGCCCCGTTACAGCCGGATTACTCCTCCCATTGCCGCTCAAGAATCCGGGAGTACTCGCCCGAGGCGTATAAATCAAAATCGTAATCGGCGCTCTGAAGCACCGGATACGTCCGGCTCTGATCCAGCGCGAAAATCTGGTCCGCGTACTGATGGTGATGCCGGATAAACTCCTCGGTCAACATCTCCGCCTCCGGCGCTTCGCTGAACACCAGATTCATCGCCAAAGCCCGCGCGAAAATGCGCTGATGCCCCTTCACGCCCCAACGGTCCAGTTTCTCCAGCACGTGCGCCGGCGCTGCGTGAACCAGGTAGCCGGCGAACGATTGCCGGCACACCCCTTCGGGGAACATCCCCACGTGACGCTCCGCCATCTCCAGGCACTGCTCGACCCAGCGCCGCAGGTCCCGGCCCACGTAAAACAGCATCCGCAGTTCGCAGTAACGTCCTTCAATCAGCGCGCGGTCCAGTTCCCGGCGCGTCCGGCCGGCATCGGGCAGCAACCCCTCGATCACCATGCCCGCCTTCGAACTCTCCACCAGTTTGCTCTGCGACGCCGCGTCGGCGAACGGATGCAGAATCAACGGCGGCAGCTTAACCGCGGTGCGCTCGCCGGGGACGCTCGTCTCGGGGGATGTCATCGCCGCTTATCGCCTCTGGGTAAGCATAACCCGGGCCACAACCGTCTGTCCGCCGCGAAGAACCTTGACCACGACTTCATCGCCGGGCTTCTTCGCCCGCAACGCATAGGTGAAGTCATACAAGTTCTGTATCGGCTTCCCGTCGAATTCCGTTAGGATGTCGCCCGCCTTGAACCCCGCTTTCGCCGCCGGCGACCCCGGCGTGATGTCGGCGAACCTCACTCCGTTCGGCAGCTCCGTAAAATCCGGCACGCTCCCGAAATACGGCCCATAGCCCGGCCCTCCGCCCGTCCCCGATCCCGAATGCGGATTCCGCGGTACGGCCACCGCCACAAATTTCGGCCGCTCTTCGCTCGCCGCCAGCTTGTCCACCACGTCGCTGACGTATGCCAGCAGATGAATCGTCTCCGGCCCGTTGATCTTGTCCCACGTGTCGCTCGGCCGATGATAATCCGCATGCAGCCCGGAGAAAAAGAACAGCGTCGGAATCTGCTTCGACGTAAACGACGTGTGGTCGCTCGCCCCATACCCCGCCCGCTCCGTCAGATCCGTCGCAATCCCGTCCGCCCCTTCTTCGCTCTTGAGCAACGCCCCGAACGTCGTCCCCGTCCCCGACCCGCCCACGTACACCTTGTGGTCCCGGATCCGCCCGATCATGTCCATGTTGATCATCGCCACCGCGTCCTTCAGCGGCAGCTCGGGATGATTCACGTAATAACTCGACCCCAACAGCCCCAGTTCCTCGCCGGCGAACTCCAGAAACAACACGCCACGCCGCGGCGGCCGCGAATCCTTCAGCAGCCGCGCAATCTCCAGCACTCCCGCCGCGCCCGACGCGTTATCGTCCGCCCCCGGATGTATCGTCCCCGTCTGCGAAGGCGCCAGCGAATACCGCCCGCCCAGCCCCAGATGATCGTAGTGCGCGCCCACGATCACATACTCGTTCGATTGCTCCCCCGGCAGGTACGCCGCCACGTTGTGAACCGTCTTCACCTCGCGGTCCAGATCCACCCGCAGCTTCAAGCGCACTCCCTCCGGCAGCGCGAACGAATGTGGCTGCTCCTGCGCGTCGATCGCCTCCTCCGCCTGCCGCACCGTGCTGTGCGCCGTCTCGAGCATCGCATCCGCCATCGCCGCCGAAACCTGCGCGAACTCGATGCCCGCGTTCTCCGGCCCTTCCGTTTCCCCGAACGGCTCCAGCTTGTCCGCCGTGTTCGGGTGCGCCCCAACGTCGTTCACCATCAGCGCCGCCGCCGCCCCGTGCATCTTCGCGTTCGACGCCTTGCTGAAAAACTGCGAGTGTACCGTCAGGTCTTTCCCCTCGAACTTGCTCTTGGCGTCGGACTCCCGCGGCTCATGCCGCAGCACCAGCACCACCTTGCCGCGCACGTCCAGCCCCGCGTAATCGTCGTAGCCGTACTCCGGCGCCGTGATCCCGTAGCCGGCAAACACTACCGTCGCCTCCGCCTCCCCGCTCGCAGAAAGATTCAGCGGCACGAAGGTGGAATTCAACACGCCCGCCTCCCATCCCTTCCCCGAAGGCAGTTCGTACTCGAGTTCGTTCTTCGCGCCCAGCTTCGCGCTCGTCGTGATCGGGAAATCCTGGAAGTACCCGTGCCCGGGAACCGTCTGAATACCGTAAATCCGGAACTGCCGCTCCAGATACTCGGCCGCCTTCTCCAGCCCCGGAGAACCGTTGCCCCGGCCTTGTAACTCGTCCGAGGCAAGATACTTCACATGGCCCATGTAGTCCGCCGTGTCCAGCCGCGAGGCCACCGCGGAGCCCGCCAGAACCAGCGTAACGGCTAACGCAAATACCCGGCCCGGCGTGCGCATCTGTTACTCCCCCTTACTGCTTCAGCGGCGAAGGGATCCCCACCGTGCAGCACTTCTCCGCTTGCTGCTTGGCGGTCTTCTGATAATCCAGTTCCTTGTCGATTAGCGCCTTCAGGCTATCCCACGGAACGTTGCCCACCACCGGCAGCCCGTCGATATAAGTCGTCGGCGTCGAATCCACGCCATTCATCCGCTGCCCGGCCAACTGCAGCCCCGGTATCGACTTCCCCTCGGCCAGCGACGCTTCCACTTCCTTCTCCGTCGCCTGCGTATCCACACACCGCCCGAACTCCATCGACTGAAGATTGTGCGCGCCGGCGAATTCGCCGATTTTGCTCTTCACATTGTCGGTCGTGATGTCACTTTGATGATCGTAGATCCAGTCGTAGTAGTCCCAGAACGCCGCCGGCTTCTCCTGATAGATACACCGCCCGGCAACCGCCGCCGTCATCGCCCACGGATGGATCTGCACCAGCGGGAAATCCCGGAAAAACACCCGCACCTGCTTTGGGTAGTCCTTCGGGATGTTAGCCCGCATCGCCTTCGCTTCATCCTTGCAAAGCGGGCACTCGAAGTCGCCGAACACAACCAGCGTCACCGGCGCATCCGCCGGCCCGAAACTCGGCGCTCCCGCCGTGCTCAACTTATCAAGCTGCGCTTGAAACGGACTCTTTGCGATGTTGAACAAATCCCCGGAAAGAATATGCTGCCCGTCGTTGGACACATACAGCGTCGAAGTCTCGCTGAACTCCCGGTACGTGTAGCGCACCGTAATCTTCTTCAGCCCCTGCACCGCCGAAGGCTGCGGATCGCCGATCTCCATCTTCACCTGGGGCGCAAACGGAAGCATGTGGCGCAGGTAAGCCTCGAGCGTCGTCTTGTCGAGCGCCGTCTTCGCGCTGTCGGCGGCAAGCAGCGAGCCGGCGCACAGCACGGCTGCAAGAATACTCCGGATCATCCCTGAATTCTAGCAGGCCCGCTTTTTGCCTGGCCCCTCACCTACCGCCGCGCCCGCGGGTCCATCGCCGGCTCCACCTGCTGGAACCCCGCCGGCACCTGCAATTTCGACGCATCCACCGATCCATCCGAAAATCCCGAATAGTCCGTCGTAATCTGCATCAGCGTGCCCGGAGGCGCCTGCGACGCCTGCCCTTGTTCGGAATCCGCGTTCTTCTTCTTCCGCCCGAATCCGCCCAGAATCCCCCGCGCCGCCATCCCCGCAAGGCCCCCCTCGTCGTTGGAGGACTGCTCCTGCTGCTGCCTCTGCGCCTGCTGCTGCTGTTGCTGCTGCGCGGCGCTCCCGTTCGGGCTCGCCATCATCATGTCCATCACAGTCTCCACCGGCATCCCGTTAAGCGAAGCCATCGCGCCGTTCATCTGCGCCATGCCCTGCGTGTTCTGCTGCATCTGTTCCGCCTGTTGCGACGAAAAGAACCCGCCTTCCTCCGCCATCCGCTTCTCAAAGTCCCGCACTTCCGCGTAGCCGGACGCCGGCGGCGCGATCCACACATGGCTCATCAGGTTCATCGCCGCCTGCTGGCCGTGCTGCTGGTCCTGCGCATCCATCTCCACCGTCACCAGCACTTCCTTGGCGTCCATCCCGCCGATCGTCTTCTTTTCTCCCGTTTCCTTCGAGTTCACCTTGAACTTCATCTGGACGTTCTGAGCCTGCGGGTCTTGCTTCTGCTTCTTCATGCTCTGCGCCATCTGGTCCATCATCTGCCGCATCTGCTCGAACGTCATTACCGAGTACGTCTTCTTTTGAAAATCGACTTGCGTGATCGTCTTCGCGTCCAGGTCGATGATCTGGCCGTTATACTGACTGATCCGCGCCATCTTATTTCCCTTCACATAAACGTCGGTCTGCACCGGCTCGTTGGCCCGCTTATTGAATGCGCCCGCGAACTTCATCATCCCGGCCATCGCTCCGCCCGTGATCCGCGTCACTTCGTGATAACTGTAGTCGGCCCGCACAAGCGCCGGGCAGACGGCCAGCGCCGTAATCGCAACAAGAAGTCTCATCGTCTCCATCCCCCATTCGTGAATCGGCCCCCGGTCCGTTACAACCGTGGACCCGCTATCGTCCTAATCTACTCCTCTCCTAAGCGAAATTCCCGCCCCGCCCGGCTCACGCCCGCCCCGCGCCACCCAACCCGCCTCATACCAATCCACAGCCTCCGAGCCCCGACACCGTTACCGAGCCGCGACTGCAAAGGAGCGGTCCGCCCTGTCAATCATGTTGCGGGCCGGGCAATTCCACCCCCTCCCATGTCCACTCCCGCATCCCCCTTCAGGCTCCTTGCTTATTTCTTCTTGCTCCTTGCTTCTCG
The DNA here is from genome assembly GCA_021778335.1 of Acidobacteriota bacterium. Lineage (GTDB taxonomy): Bacteria > Acidobacteriota > Terriglobia > Bryobacterales > Bryobacteraceae > JAJYKC01. The sequence continues at coordinate 25,122 of JAJYCN010000011.1, forward strand.
CTCCATGCTCTTTGCTTTTCCCGCCCCCACATCCCATCCCACCCCCAATCGGCGATAAGATAGGCCGCAAAGGAGCCGTCACATGCAGCCATTCGCCTCACCCTCCCGCCGCGATATTCTCGCCGCCGCCGCCGCGCTCGCCGTTCCCTCCGTCGCCCGCGCCAGCGCCCCGGTCAGCCCCGTCTCGCTCATCCGCTGCACCTCCTACGACGACTTCTCCACCCCCCTCGCCACCGCCTTCGACAAAATCGGCGGCATCGGCACCCTCGTCCGCGGCAAAACCGTCGCCTTGAAACTCAACCTCACCGGCAACCCCGCCCGCTTCCCGCTCACCCCCGACATCCCCTATCGCACCGACGCCCGCACCGTCGCCGCCACCGTCCACCTGCTCGCCCGCAACGGAGCCCGCCGCGTCCGCATCATCGAAAGCTTCTTCCCCGCCTCCCAGGACCTCGCCCTCTGGGCCCGCTACGGCCTCGACGTTAACGCCATCGGCAACCTCGGCGTCCCCGTCGAATGGATCAACGTCCAGAACCGCGGCCCCTACAAAAACTACGCCCGCCTCAAAGTCCCCTTCGGCGGCTACGTCTTCCCCGCCTATCACATCAACCAGGCCTTCACCGAGTGCGACGTCTACGCCTCCCTCTCGAAACTCAAAAACCACTGGCTCGCCGGCGTCACCATGTCCATCAAAAACAACTTCGGTGACACGCCCTGCTCCCTCTATGGCGGCGACTGCGGCCCCGACGGCAACGAAAACCCCACCAAGGAGCGCGGCCCCGTCTGCCACAACGGCACAACCAAACCCCCCGCCGGCGTCGACGCTGAAATCGACCCCGCCTCGCCCCGCGACCCCGGCTACCGCGTCCCCCGCATCGCCGTCGAGCAGGCCGCCATCCGCCCTATCGACCTCGCCATCGTCGACGGCGTCGACACCGTCCGGGGCGGGGAAGGCCCCTGGCTCAAAGGACTCGACCGGATGCACCCCCACGTCATCCTCGCCGGCCGCAACCCCGTCTGCGTCGACTCCGTCGGTATGGGTGTCATGAGTTACTCCCCGCAAGCCACTCGCGGCCAGGCCCCCTTCGTCCGCGGCGACAACCCGCTCAAACTCGCCGAAGAAGCCGGTCTCGGCTCAACCGACCTCAACCGCATCGACATCCGCGGCCTCAAACTCGCCGGCGCCCGTATCGACTTCGGTCCCGGCCCCGTCGGCAAAACGCTCAAAGAACTCGGCGCCGCCTGACCCGCGCCCAGGCATGTCGCGTTTCCTCAGCTTCGCGCCGCTGCTTCTGCTCATCGCCGCCGGAGCACTCTACTCGCAAACTCCGAACCCCGCCCAACGCCGCCAAATCCAGGAAGAACTGCGCACCCTCAAACAGCGTCTCGCCGCCCACTACGCGAGCGACCTCCCGCCGGACCAAATCCAGCAGCGCATCGACCAGCTCCAGCAGCAACTCGATCAACTCGGCCCCGCGCCTCCATTCACCGGCCGCCCGATCTCCTCTCGCCCCAGCCCTATCGCGCCGCCGCCCTGCGTCCCCGTTAATCCCAACGCCACCCCCGAAGCCCGCGCCGTCCTTCAGAAGATCTGCGACGTCTCGGGCAAAGCCATCCTCACCGGACAGCACAACTACCCCAACGAGCGGAACCTCGACACCGAAGCCATCCACACCCTCACCGGCAAATACCCCGCCATCTGGGGCTCCGATTTCGGCTTCACTTCCGGTGAAGACCAGGACGCGATCACCCACCGCGACCTCATGATCCAGGAAGCCAGGCGCCAATACGCCGCCGGCTCCATCGTCTACCTCTGCTGGCACATGATGCGTCCCACCGACGACGAACCCGGCCAGCCCGGCGCAAGCTGGTCCGGCAGCGTGCAAGCCAAACTCACCGACGATCAGTGGCTCGAACTCATCACCTCCGACTCGCCCCTCCACCAGCGCTGGGAAAAATACATGGACACCGCCGCCGGATACCTGAAGCAGCTTCAGGACGCACACATCCCCGTCCTCTTCCGGCCCATGCACGAAAATAACGGCTCGTTCTTCTGGTGGGGCGGCCGTCCCGGCCCCTACGGCACGGCCGAACTCTACCGCGAAGTCTACAACCGCATGGTGAACGTCCATCACCTCGACAACCTCGTCTGGGTCTGGAACCAGAACGGACCCGCGCCCGGCGGCCAGTTCTACGATTTTTTCCCCGGCCCCCAGTATTGCGACATCGTCAGCTACGACAACTACCGCACCCTCGACGATCGCTACTACCAGGAGATCCTCACCATCGCAAACGGCAAACCCATCGCCCTCGGTGAAGTCGGCACGCCCCCGCCGCCCGAACTCCTCGCCGCCCAACCCAAGTGGGCCTTCTACATGACCTGGGCCGGCATGTCCGGCGCCACGCCGCCGTTCCGCCGCGCCGCCCCCGGCGGCGACTCCCCCGATCCCGAGCCTCATCCCATCCCCATCCCCGCCAACGCCACGCCCGATCAACTCCGCGCCATCATCCAGCAACTCGAGCAGCAAACCCCCGGCCCCTACCACCCGCCGTTCTATCCCATCCCCGCCGCCGCCACCCCCGACCTGCTCCGCCGCATCGCCGACCGCCTCGAACCCGGCCCCGGCAACGCCCTCAAAGCCATCTACGACGACCCCTACTACCTCAAACGCGGCGACCCAATCCCGAAATAACGCAACGCCCGCAAGGGAGTCGGTTATTTTCGCAATGGGCGACTCGCTGCTACCAACCCGGACCGCAACCGAGCCGCGACCGCGAGGGAGCGTCTCCTCCCTCTCGCCTACTTCACCGGAGCCCCAACCATGACTTTCAACCCCGCCAACCCCGTCCGCTATATTGGTGCCTGCGATGACTTTCCCCTACGCGGCCCTCGCCGCCTTCGCCCAGGAGCTGCTCGAACGCTCCGGCGTCCCCACCGACAAAGCCAATCTCGTAGCCGTCTCTCTCACCGCCTCCAACCTCCGCGGCGTCGACTCCCACGGCCTCCAGCTTCTGCCCCAATATCTCGAGCAGATCAAAGCCGGCAACATCCAACCCGAATCCGGCGGCCGCATCCTCTCCGAAAGCGGAGCCTGTCTCCTCTTCGACGGCGAGCGCGCCTTCGGCCAACACGTCGCCGCTGTCTGTTCCGACCACGCCGTTCGCCTAAGCCAGGCCCACGGACTCGGCATGGCCGTCGCCCGCGAGTCCAACCACTACGGCGCCGCCGCCTTCTGGAGCCAGCGCATCGCCGATGCCGGCTGCATCGGCATCACCGTCTGCAACGCAAGCTCCCTCGTCGCTCCCTGGCAGGGCAAGCAGCCGCGTCTCGGCACCAACCCCATCAGCGTCGCCATCCCCGGCCCGCGCCGCTGGCTCCTCGACATGGCCACCACCACCGTCGCCATGAACAAAATCGTCAACGCCTCCCTCTCCGGCCGCGAAACCATCCCGTCCGGCTGGGCCATGGATGCCGAAGGCAACCCGACTACCTCCACCCCCGTCGCCATTAAAGGCCTCCTCATGCCACTCGGCGGCTATAAAGGCAGCGGTCTCGCCATGATGGTCGAAATCCTCTGCGCCGTCTTAAGCAGCGGCGCCATGAGCACCGAAGTCGGCGGCGTCTACAACCGCGCCAAACCCATGCGCACCTCGCAGATGTTCCTCGCGATCGACCCCACCCGGTTCCTCCCCATGGACTCTCTCGCCGAGCGCATGACGCAACTCGTCGCGATGATGAAGTCCTCCGCCCCCGCCGAAGGCTTCGACGAAGTGATGGTCGCCGGCGACCCCGAATGGCGCATCGAAGAACAACGCCGCCGCGACGGTATCCCGCTCTCCGACGGAGCCTGGAAAGCCCTCTGCGAAGCAGCCGCTTCCCTCAACGTGCCCTTGCCCTCGCCCGCCAGCTAAAATAAGGCGATGCCCGAGCCCGAACCTCTGCGGGAAAATTTCGAAGCGGGCCTCAAGCAACTCGAGGCCATCGTCAAGGAAATGGAGTCGGGCGACCTCCCGCTCGAAAAGTCCATCGAGCTGTTCGAAAAAGGCATCCGCCTCAGCGAGCGCTGCCGCAAGCAACTCGAAGAGGCCGAAACCAAAGTCGAGATCCTCCTTAAAAAGGGCGACAAGGTGCAACCCGAACCCTTCGAGCCCCGTTCCGCATGACCCTAGCCGAATACCTCACCGCGCAGCAGCGCCGCATCGACCATACTCTCGACCGCCTCGTTCCGGCCGAATCCACGCCGCCCGAAACCATCCACAAGGCGATGCGCTACTCCCTCTTCGCCGGAGGCAAGCGCATCCGCCCGCTCCTGTGTCTCGCCGCCTCCGAAGCCGTCGCCGATTTCACCCCCGGCATCGAAGAAGTCGCCTCCTCGCTCGAACTAATTCACACCTACTCGCTCATCCACGACGATCTGCCCGCCCTCGATAACGACGACCTCCGCCGCGGCCGCCCCACCTGCCACAAAGTCTTCGGCGAAGCCATGGCCATCCTCGCCGGCGATTCCCTCCTCACCCTCGCCTTCGAAGTCCTGGCAAACTCGCCCGGTGACGACACCCGCCGTGCCCGCCTGGTGGGCGAACTCGCCCGCGCCTCCGGAACCGTCGATGGCATGATCGCCGGCCAGGTCCTCGACATCGAAAGCGAAGGCGCCGAGCCCTCCGCCCCTCTCCTCGCCTCCATCCACCACGCCAAAACCGGAGCCCTCCTCCGCGCCAGCCTCCGCTTCGGAGCCGTCCAGTCGAGCGCAAGCGAGGAGCAACTCGAAGCCCTCTCCAGCTTCGGCGCCCACATCGGCCTCGCCTTCCAGATCGTCGACGACCTCCTCGATGTCGAAGAATCCACCGCCGCCCTCGGCAAAACCGCCGGCAAGGACGCCGCCCAGGGCAAAGTCACCTTCCCCGCCGTCTACGGCATCGAACGCTCCCACGCCATGGCCGAGGAAGAACGCCTCGAAGCGCACCTCGCGCTTCGCCCCTTCGACGAACGCGCCGAGCGCCTCCGCGAGCTCGCCGACTTCATCGTCCGGCGCAAGGCCTGAACCAAAATGCCCGCGCGGCGCAGGCTCGACCAACTCCTGGTCGATCGCTCCCTCGCCCCCACCCGCGAAAAAGCCAAGGCCCTCATCCTCGCCCGCCAGGTCCTCGTCAACGGCCAACCCGCCGGCAAACCCGGCCACGAAATCGACGCGGAGTCCGTCATCGAACTCCTCCGCCCGCTCCCCTACGTCAGCCGCGCCGGCGCCAAACTCGAAGCCGCCCTCGACCACTTCCACATCTCCCCCGCCGGCCGCATTTGCATCGACATCGGCTCCTCCACCGGCGGCTTCACCGACTGCCTCCTCCAGCGCGGCGCCAAACTCGTCTACTCGATCGACACCGGAACCGGCCAGCTCGACTGGAAACTCCGCAACGACCCCCGCGTCGTCGTCCGCGAACGCACCAACGCGCGCTATCTGTCCCCGTCCGATTTTCCCCAGCTTCCCGATCTCGCCGTTTGCGACGTGAGCTTCATTTCCGTAACAATGATCCTTCCCGCTTTAGATGGAATTCTGCGCGCCTCGCGCGAGCGGCAGGGGGGAAAGAGCGAGTTGGTCATCTTAGTCAAACCTCAGTTCGAGCTCGAGCGAAAATCCGTCGGCCCGGGCGGCATCGTCCGCGACCCCGCCCTCCACGAACGCGCCTGCCGCCGCGTCGCCGAAGCCGTCTCCGCGCTCGGCTGCCAATGCGCCATCATCCCCAGCCCCGTCCTCGGCGCCGAGGGCAACCAGGAGTTTCTCTTATATGGCGCGTGTTAAGTCCGCCGCCCTCATGACCAAGCCGGGCGCGCCCGCCGCCTACGTCCTGCTGCCCAAGCTCATCGAGTTCTTCGCGCACCACGGCGTCCAGGTCCGCTACGACGATCAGACCGCCCAGTATCTCCGCAGCACCCTCGGCGAGCCCCGCGAACAAATCGTCGAAGGCGCCGACTTGGTCGTCGTCCTCGGCGGCGACGGCACCCTCCTCAGCGCCGCCCGCGCCGTCGGCGGCCGCGAAACCCCCATCTTCGCCGTCAACCTCGGCGGCCTCGGCTTCCTCACCACCATCCCCGTCGAGGACCTCTACCCCGAACTCGAACGCGCCATCAACAACGAACAGCGCACCGCCGCCCACCGCATGCTCACCTGCCAGGTCCTCCGCGGCGGCCACCTCCTCGCCTCTTACGAAGCCTTGAACGACATCGTCATCACCAAGGCCTCCATCGCCCGCATGATCGACGTCGAAACCCACGTCGACTCCCACTACGTCTGCACCTACAAAGCCGACGGCCTCATCGTCAGCACCCCTACCGGTTCCACCGCCTACTCGCTCTCCGCCGGCGGACCCATCATCTACCCCGCCGTCGCCAGCCTCGGCATCACCCCCATCTGCCCCCACACCCTCACCAATCGCCCCGTCATTGTCCCCGACACCTCCGTCATCCAGATGCGCAACCTCGCCGAGGACGAATCCGCCTTCCTCACCATCGACGGCCAGATCGGCGGCCCGCTCAAACGCGACGACCTCGTCCTCTGCCGCCGCTCCGAACACTCCGTCCATCTCGTCCGCCCGCCCCGACAGCTTTTCTTCGACGTCCTCCGCCAGAAGCTCAAATGGGGCGAGCGGTGAAGCGCCCCTCGCTGACATTCTGGATCGTCTTCGCCATGGCCGCCGGCATCCTCACCGGCGTCTTCTTCCCCAACGCCTCCCGCGGCGCCTGGATGAGCCTCCTCGCCACGGTCTTCCTCCGCCTCATCCGCTCCATCATCGCGCCCCTGCTCTTCGGTTCCCTCGTCGCCGGCCTCGCCGGCAGCGGCAGCCTCAAAACCATGGGCCGCGTCGGCCTGAAAGCGCTCGTCTACTTTGAAGTCGTCACCACATTCGCCCTCGCCGTCGGCCTCGCCGCCGTCAACATCGCCCGCCCCGGCGCCGGCGTGCAAATCCAAAGCGCCGCCGCAACCACCGCCGCGCCCGCGCCCATCTCGTTCCCCTCGCTGGTCGAGCACGCCTTCCCCGCAAGCATCGCCGACGCCTGGGCTCGCGGCGACGTGCTCGAAATAGTCGTCTTCGCGCTGCTGTTCGGAGCCGCCGCCTCCGCCGCCGGAGCCAAAGCCCGCCCCGTCGTCGACTTCTGCGCCGCACTCGCCGAAACGATGTTCCGCTACACGCGCTACGTCATGTACACCGCGCCCTTCGGTGTCTTCGGCGCCATGGCCGCGGCCATCGGCAAGAACGGCCCCGGCGTGCTGATCGGACTCGGCAAGCTCCTCCTCACCCTCTACGTCGCGCTCGCCGTCTTCGTCCTCTGCGTCCTGCTCCCCGCCGCCCTGCTCGCCCGCGTCCCCTTGCGCCCGTTCATCCACGCCGTCCGCGAGCCCTTCCTCATCGCCTTCTCCACTTCAGCCAGCGAAGCCGCGCTCCCCCTCGCGCTCGAAAACATGGAAACCCTCGGCGTGCCCAATCACATCGCCGCCTTCGTCATCCCCGCCGGCTACAGCTTCAACCTCGACGGAAGCACGCTCTATCTCGCCCTCGCCGCCATGTTCGTCGCCCAGGCCGCCAACGCGCCCATGCCCCTCGGCCGCCAACTCGCCCTGATGGTCACGCTCATGCTCACCAGCAAAGGCGTAGGCGGCGTGCCCCGCGCCGCGCTCGTCATCCTCGCCGGAACCCTCGCCTCGTTCCAACTCCCCGCCGAAGGCGTCGCCGTCCTCCTCGGCGCGGACGTCCTCCTCGACATGGTCCGCACTTCGGTAAACGTTCTTGGCAACTGCCTGGCCTCCGCCGTAGTCGCCCGTTGGGAAGGCGTGAAGCTCGCCGCTTCCTCCGCGGCCTGATTTCCTATTGCAGCTTCCCGCGCCCTTCCACCCGCCAGCACTTCTCCACTTGATCCCCCCGGATGCCGAATACGTTCTCGTGCAGGTTCATCGCCACGCAGATGTGGTTCGGAATCACCCGCAGCCGCTGCCCGATCTCGAACGCCGTCTCCGTCCCCGCGATGTCCACGTACCCGTGCTCTTCGTTCATCCGCCGGAAAACCGAGCCCGGAGCCTCCGGAATGCACCCGTGCCCCACGCCTCCGCCCACGCACAAGTCCGAGGAAAACGTCTTCGATCCGCCGTCGATAATCACTTGCCCCTCGACCGCCGTCGAAACCACCGTCACCAGCATCGACGCCGCGCACTGATCCAGCGTGCACGCCCCGGACTTCATCGTGTTCCGGTCGTTGAAAATGTAAGTGCCCGGCCGGATCTCGTTCAACTCCGGCAGCTCATGGGACCGGAACCACGTCGGCGTCGACCCTCCGCTCACAATCCGCGGCTCGAGTCCCGCCGCCCGCGACTCCCCGCACACCTTCTTGAGCAGCTTGCCCAACTCCTGAAACGCCACCTCTCCCGCCGAGTCCCACTGCTTGATGTGCCCCGGATAAAACGTAATGCCGTCGAACTTCAACGAGGGCAGGGAACTGACCACCCTCGCCAGCCCCACCACTTCCTCCGGCTTCACGCCCACGCGTCCCAGCCCGGCGTCGAACTCCGCCAGCACCGCGATCTCGCGCCCCGCCTTCTGCGCCGCCCCCGACAACTCGCGCGCCGCATACTCGCTGTCAAGCGCCACCGTCACCCGCGTCTCCCCGGCCACCTTCATCAGCCGGTCCAGCTTCTTCCTCCCCAGCACCGGATACGCAATCAGCAGGTCCTTCGTCCCGGAGCGCACCATCACCTCCGCTTCGGTCGTCTTGGCCACCGTCAAACCCGCCGCTCCCAGCGCCATCTGCCGCGCCCCCAACTCGGGAATCTTGTGCGTCTTGGTGTGCGGGCGTAAGCGCAGCCCGTGCGCGCCGGCGTATTCCGCCATCCGCGCCAGGTTGGCTTCCATGATGTCCAGGTCGATCAGTAACGCGGGAGTCTCAAGTTCGGCGACGGTCATGGCTCAAGGCGCGAAGCGCATTTCGAGCTTATCATCGTCGGTCTTGTAGATCATGGTCAGGTCCTTCGGCTTCACCTTCCCATCGATCTCGAAATACAGAAAACCCGTCACCGTCTTCGTGGTCGGCTTCTCCGGCACCATCTGCCGCTTCAGCACGCTCACGAACGCCTCATCCTGCTTGTTCTTGTCCGTCTCCATCTTCGAACCGATGTTCACCGCCGCCGGTGTCGCGCCAATGCCGGCCATCGAGCCCCACTGCGGCACGCCCGCCTGGGCCAGCAGCCCTCCCTGCTTGCTCGTGATTTGTTTCAGAACCAGCTCCGTATCGCCTGCCACCTCGGTCGGCTCGAAGGCCACCGAACGCTGCCCGTCCTTGAAGCAAATCAGCGTGAAGTCGTCCACGCTGATCGGCACCGGTTTCTCCGACACCGGACGAACCGTCACCCGAACCAGCACCAGATTCTCCGCCGTCTTCGGCAGCGACTGGACCCCAAGCGCCTGCGCCACGTTGTCCTGGCCCAGAATCAGATGCCCCGTAATGTCCACCGTGTCGTTGGAAAACTCTTCCAGCGGGAGAGATTTGTCGGCGGCCCAAAGCACCGCGGCCCCGGCCAATAAGAAACAGATGATCGCGCTTCTCATCCCATACTCCTCCATCCGCATTATCGCCCACCGCGCGCCCCGCGTCGAACCGGGGCATAATAGCTTCGATGACACGTCTCTCTCGCAGGTCCCTGTTGCGCGCGGCCGCCCTGTCGCCCGTCGCCTCCCTCCCCGCGTTCGCCGCCCACTCGCTTTCTTCGATCGGCGTCCAGATCTACACCGTCCGCAATGTGATTCTGAAGGACCCCGCCGCCACCCTCAACGCCATCGCCGCCCTCGGCTACCACGAGGCCGAAGTCATCGCCGGCACCATCCCCAAGATCTGGTCCGCCCTCCAGGCCTCCAATCTCAAACCCGTCAGCATGCACGCCGATACCGCCATCTTTTTCCCCGGTAAGGAAAAGGAACTCGACGACGCCATCGCCCTCGCCAAATCCCACGGCTTCGAATACATCGTCTTCCCCTACCTGCCCCCGAACCAGCGCGGCGGCGCCGCCGTCTATCACAAACTCGCCCAAACCCTCAACGCCGCCGGCCGTAAAGTCAGCGCCGCCGGCCTGCACCTCTGCTATCACAACCACGCCTTCGAGTTTCAGCCCATGGACGGAACCATGCCGCTCGAAATCATGATGAAGGAAACCGATCCCACCCTCGTCTCGCTCGAAATGGACGTCTTCTGGGTCAGCGTCGCCGGCCACAACCCGGTCGAAATGCTCCACAAATACTCCAAGCGCGTCGCCCTCCTCCACCTCAAGGACAAAGCCCAAGGCTTCCCCGTCCAGTACAACGAGAACGTCCCTCCCTCCACCTTCCGCGAAGTCGGCCACGGCTCTCTCGACTTCCCCGCCATCCTGAAAGCCGCCCAGTCCACCCACGTCAAACACTACTTCGTCGAACAGGACCAGACCCCCGGCGACCCCATCGCCAGCCTCCGCAGAAGCATCGACTACCTCCGAGCCCTGCAGTTCTGAGCCAAGCTTCTCGCTCCTTGCTTCCGGCTTCTCGCTCCCTGCTTCGGGCTTCTTGCTCCTTGCTCCTGGCTTCTTGCTCCTTGCTCCTGGCTTCTCGCTCCTTGCTCCTGGCTTCTCGCTCCTTCTTCCCTCACCGCTCGATCTTCACCGTCAATCGCTCGAGCACACCGCGGTCGAGTTCCAAACCCAGTCCCGGCCCCGGCAGCGCATGGACATACCCATCGCTCGCCACGCGAAAACGCGTCTTCACATACGGCCTGTCGCTCGACCCCTGCGGGACAGTCATCTCAAACCAGATGTTATTCGGCATCGCCAGTTCGCAATGAAAATGCACCGCATGGTCGAACCCGTTGCCCCAGTTGTGCGGTGCGCACTCCATGCCGAACAACTCCGCCAGCCGAGCCACCTTCATCCCGCCGCTGATGCCACCCACGTTGTCCACGATAAATCGCACCACGTCCATCGCGCCGCGCCGGATGTACTCCGCGTAATTGTAGGGCGAGAAAATGAATTCGCCGATATGAATCGGAATGTCGAGCGCCTGGTTAAGCTGCGCCAGCCCATCGATGTCGCTGGTCGGAATCGGATCCTCGTAGCAAATGTAATTCAGCTCCTGAAGGACGCGGCCCACTCGGAAAGCTTCCGCGCGCGTGTAGACGCCAACCGGATCGAACAGTAGCGTAAACTCGTCGCCCGCGGCCTTCCGCACCGCCTTGGCGACCTCGATATCCAACTCATAATCGTGGCCGTCATTCGGGCTGGGCGGGTGAATCTTATACGCCGAAAATCCCTGCGTCTTCACCTGCCGGACTTCATTGACAAAATCTTCAATCCCAGCGTGGTGCTGCGAACTCGCGTAACCTTTCACCTTGTCCCGGTACGCCCCCAGAATGCGGTACACCGGCAGGTTCACCGCTTTGCCCAGAACGTCCCAAAGGCAGTTGTCGATCGCCGACGCGTACGACAGTTGGCCCAGCCGGCGCAGCTCCGGCTTCCATTGCGAAGTGAGCGCGGGAAGGTCCAGCACACTCTTTCCCGTCAAGGCGGGCTTGGCGTACTCCAGCCATCCGAGGTTGCTCCAGTTGGGATGCCAGTACCGTTCCCCCAGCGTGTAGTTGCCTTCGATGCCGCTCTTGGTGACGATACCGGCCAGACGTTCGTGCCCGCTTCCGCCCGCCCGGCTCAAATCAAGCTGGTAAACGCGAACTTCGCTAATGGTGAGGTCCGGCAGATCGGCCGGCGTGACTCCTACCGCCTGCGCCGCGGCCAGACCGGGGTTTGCGATAGCGGCCGATGCGCCCGAAGCCGCAAGAAACCCGCGGCGCGACATTCCCCTCTTGAGCATTTCCCCTCAAATCTCCTTCAGCAGCCAGCGCACCGCTCGCTTCTGCAAGTTCACATACTCGGGATTCCAAAGCGCGTGGATCGTGTGTCCGGGCGACGTGAACACCACCCGGCCGCGCCCGTAGTCGTACGCCCAGCCGGCAATCGACTTTGCGCCCAATCCCTGGAACGTCAAGCCATCGAGATTCTCGGCCTCCAGCAGGATGTTCTTCTTGTCCTTGTCGTACTCCACATAGTGCTGTTCGTCATTCACCGTGAAGTCCTGGATTCCCTGCGTAATCGGATGCGTCGCGTTCACCACCCGCACCCGGAACGGCCGCAGCGGAGGATGGCCAATGTAGGCGCCGCCCATCACATCGCGCCACGTCTTCGACGCGAGCGATACATGGCTGCTGTTGTGCATCGAGTAAAATCCGTTTCCGCCTTCCACGAATTCCTTGAGTGCTTCGGCCTGCTCTTCCCGAAGCCATTTCCGCGGCTGAGGCTCCGGAAATGTACCGCGATTCTCCAAATCTTGCTCGTAAGGGTATGCGTCCGGGCCGCTATATCCGTCCGGCCAGATCATGCCATCGCGCAGACAAACGAACAGTTGATAATTACTCAGCAGGCTGCGGGAAAGCTGTTCGTAGTTAATCGTGTAGTCGACCTTCACATCGAGACCCTCGAACGTGCGGTCGAGCGCCACACGAATGTAGTCCGCATTGTGATAGCGGTCGCCGATAAGCGCCAGCGCGCGCTTTTCACTCGGCCGGGCCTGCGTTGGAAGACCGAGCAAACCGGCGCCGGCCCCCGACCGAAGCAAATTTCTACGAGAAAGCATCGTCGCCCTTCCGACACCGGCTAAGCCGGCGCCCCATCGCAATACCGGCCACCGGAAGCCCTCTGGCTCACATCGCGTTTCCAGTTCTCCAACCGCGGCCCGGCCAACCCGCTGGCGCGCTTCCGGATCTCCGCCATCTGCTCCTCCGGGATCGGACGGAACTGCCGCGCGATGCGCACATCGTCCTCAATCTGGCCCACCGTCGTGCAGCCCAGCGCCAGGCAGTGAACCGGCAAACTAAGCACATACGTCAGGCAGTCTTTCACATGAAGATTGGACAGCAGTCCCGCGTTGGCTGTACTCTTCATCGCCTGAATCCCCAGCCCGCGCTCCACCGCCACCGGCAGAACCATCTTTTCGAAACTCAGATAGGCCGGGTCGGCGGGATTCAGCGGCATCAGGATCGTGTCGTATTTGCCGTAGCTCTTCAGCATCGCCAGATGAACTTCCGGGTCATGATGCCCCGTGAAACCGATGAAACGGCATTTCCCCGCTTTCTTGGCCGATTCAAAGGCTTCGATCGCGCCGCCTGGAGCGAAGATCTGGTGCACTTCCTCCATCGTGCTCACCTGGTGGATCTGCCAGAGGTCGACGTAATCCGTTTTCAACGCCCGCAGAGACTTCTCCAGGTCAGCTTGCGCGCCGGCCCGGCTGCGCCGCGGCGATTTCGTCGTCAGAAAAATATGCTTCCGAAACGGCGGCAAAACCGCGCCGTAAACCTCTTCCGACTTGCCGTCCCAATAAATCCGCGCGCAGTCGAAATAGTTGATTCCCAGTTCATACGCGCGCAGCGTAACGGCTTTGGCGTCTTCAAAACTGCACAGAGGGAAACGGCCGCCGGCCTGTCCGATGATCGTCAGCTTCTCGCCCGTCTTTCCGAACACGCGCCGCGGGATCTCCGCGGCCGCCGCGCGGCCTTCGGGGCCTTCCAAAGCCAACCCGGCCATCGCCGAAGCCGAAAGGCCGGAAGCGGAAAGAAATGTTCTGCGTCGCATCCTCTTCCTCCCGAGTCAAACCGTCAATTCAGCATACTCTGGACGAAGATCCTCGGTTATGATGCGTTGGACAAGAGTGACTCGTGATATTTGCACACCGAGGGGAAC
>JAJYCN010000247.1 GCA_021778335.1 Acidobacteriota bacterium
AAACTTCATACTTCCATGCTAAGCCGCTCCGGACTTAATGAGGACGCCAACTCGCCTCCCAATGAAGCCTCAGACTGTACACCGATACCGGACCTCGCGCCTGGTTGTATGCCGGATCTACAAAGTGCTGATAGTCGAGCGACGCCGTAAAGCCGTAACTCAACGGCACGGCGTAATACGTTTCGAAAATCTGCTCCGGCGCGTAATCGAGCGCCCCGTCGCCGATGATGAACCCCAATCCTCCAGCCGCCAGGAACGCCCGCTGGTCGCCGGACAAGTAATTGCGCGCAAACGCCGCGCCCACGTGGTCCTGCGGCCGGCGCCAAAACCTTCCGCCAAGAGATACCCCTTCGCTCAACGAACGGTCGATCTGAGTGAACGCCCACGCTTCAGTCTTTCCGTCCGCCCAGCCGTACCGGCCGAATACGCCAATGTCGCGCGTCAGTTCCTGCTCAACGTTCACGCCAAATCCGTACTTCACCGCTCCGTCGCGGCGCGTCCCGTCGAGCGTCGGCGTCGTGCCCGTCAACTCCGCGTTATGAAGCGCCTCGAGAAAACTTCCGCCACCGTCGCGGTTCAGATATCCCATTGTCCGGACCGTGCCCGGATGGGAACCGATCGTATAGCGCCGCTCTACCTCGACAGCTTCGCCGCGATTCTTTGTCACATGGGTGTCCAGCAGCGGGCCGTTTGCCACCGACGGCTCCATCATCGTCGCGTTGCGTACCGACCACTGCCCGAGCGTCAACTCCTCGTAAACGCCCACCGTGTAGCCGCGCACGTCGGCCGGATAATCCCACGCGCCATCGTCCATGATCGACCAGTTAATGAATTGCGTCCGCGGGTCGTGGCTGTAAGTGTTGTTATCGAAAAAATCGGTCGCCGCGAACTTACCAGCCACGAACGTAAACCTGTCCCTCGCTTGACTTCCCGCAAGCTGATTCGGGCCGGTCTCGACCATCTCCGCATCTCCGCCGAGTGGCGCCACGTAACGAAAATAGCCCCGCGCCAGGTACAGCGTCGGCGTCGCCGCCCCAACCCGCGGAATCTCGCCGTTGGGGAAGCCCGCCAAACCCGTCACCGTCCCAAAACCCCGTCCGGCCGCGATCTCTGGGTTGATGACGACATCGAGATCGTCCGTCAGCCGAAGATCGGCGAAGATCGTGCCGGTCCACGACACGCGCTTCTCCATGTAGTCGGGAAGACTGTTTGGACCCGAGTACTGTGCCGGAAAACCCGGATGCAGGTCCCCGATTCCGGTGGATTGAAAATAAACGCTCCAGCGCTGCGCTTCAGGCTGCGCCAGACACGGATCCGTTTGCGTTTGCGCGCACAACCGCGCCATCGCCAGCAATGCCGGCAAGGCAAGATTCGGCAGTGTGCGCATGCTTTGCAACGAAGCCGGTCCTGGATCTCGGTAACACGGGTCGATTTACGCTGCCGCCAATTCGGCGCGCTCTCCCTATCGTAGGTGACTGCGCGAGACGCTGTAAACCCGGCGCGTCGGGTTTAACGAAATCTTTACAACTCAGATCATTCGTGCCGCAGTGCCGTTACCGGATTCGCTCGTGTGGCCCGATACGCCGGAATCGTGCACGCGGCGAATCCGGAGAGCGCCAGAACCAAAGCTATCGCCAGAAAAGCCACGGGATCCCACGCAGCCACACCGTATAGCAGGTTCTTCAACAGACGCGTCAGCACAAATGCGAGGCCCAGTCCGATGGACAGGCCGGCGACGACGAGTTTCATCCCATCCGCGGTGATCAATCGCCAGGCGTCGGCGGGCGTCGCGCCAAGCGCGGCCCGGATCCCCAGTTCCTGGCGCCGCTGCTCCACGCTGTAACTCACTACGCCATAAATACCAATCGAGGCAAGGATCAAGGCGATCGCCGCGAATGCGCTCAGCAGCGCCGTGTTGAAACTGTCCGGCGCCGACGATTCGCGGACTATCTCATCCATCGACTCGAAGTTCGATATCGGCAAGTCCGGATCGGCCTCAAGAAACGCCCGCCGCTCCGCCGCCTCCGCCGCACCCAACGAACCGCTGTATCGCACCGACCAGTGCAATGGCATCACCTGTAGCGTGAATGCCATCATGCTGTCCGGCACCTGCGCGGCCGGAATGTAGACGATCGGGACCGCGCCCGCCCGTGGACCCTTCTCGGCCACGTCTCCGGCCACGCCCACGATCGTTCGCGTCGGGTTCTCAAATACCGGCCCCATAAGCTTGCCCAACAGGATACGCACGCCGAGGACCTCGCCCTTCGGCCAGAACTTCCGCTCCCAGGCGCGATTCACAACCGCCACAGGAACCGAGTTCAACCGGTCGGAATCCTGGAATCCCCGCCCGCGCACAATCGGGATGCGGAAAAGATCGAAGAAGCCCGGGCTCACAAAGCGAAACTCCGCATCGCCGTCCACTTCGTTGGGTTTCGGATGCGGTAAGCCTTCGATGTCGAAGGGCACGTCCGTCGCAAGACTCGCGATCGGCACCGACAGGGAAAGCGCCGCTCCGCCCCCGCCAGGAATCGAGGCGAGCGTGGGCAGCACACGGTCGGCAAGCTGGCTCACCTGCCCAGTCGAAGCAAACCCGGCGCCGACCATGGAGGTCGTCATCGTGGCGATATGTTCCGGGTCAAAGCCAAGCCGCGCCCCCCGAAGTGACACAAAACTTCGAACCAGAAGCCCCGCGCTGGCCAGAAGCACCACCGCCAGCGCGGTTTCCGCGATAATCAGCGCGGCGCGCGAGGATCTCTGCTGGAAACTCGTTGAGCCCCGCGCCGCCGTCTGCTTGAGCGACGTGTTAAGGTCGGTCCGCGCCGCGGCGAACGCGGGAAGAAGGCCGAACAATATCCCCGTCGCGATCGACACCGCCACCGTAAATCCTGCCACCGCCCCATCCAGCGGAACTCCGTGGAGAAACTCAGTCGAGCGAGGCAGTGGCCCCGCATAGAGCGACACGGCGGCGCCAAGCGCCACCCGGCCAAGCCACAAACCGACGGCGCCGCCCACCACCGCGAGCACGAGGCTCTCGATCAACAACTGAACGATCAGGCGCGTCTGGCTGGCCCCCATCGCCGCGCGAATTGCGAACTCCTTCCGCCGGGCTACCGCTCGAGCCAATAGAAGGTTCGCGATGTTGGCGCACGCGATTAGAAGGACAAACGTTACGGCGCCAAGTAGAATGTATAGCGCCTCGCGCGAATCGCCGGTGATCTCCGACTGCAAGCTCACCAGCCGGACCCCTTGCGTGTCGTGAACAAGGTCCGGATACTCTTCGTGCAAGGCCGAAAGAATTCCCGCCAGCTCACCGTTGGCCGCGTCGATGCCGACTCCCGGTTTGAGCCTCACCACCATGCGGATGTAGTTAACCGAGTTCGTCGACGACGGGTTCACGCGGAGCGGCATCCACGCATCCGCGGGCGGTTCCGGCAGCGGCGTCCGGCTCAACACCCCAATCACCGTGTAAGGCTCGCCGTTCAGGTCGATCTTCCGGCCAATTATGTGTGGATCCGCTTGAAACCGCCGCGCCCAGAGCATCGCGCCGAGAATCACAACGTTCGGAGCACCCGGCCGATCCTCCTCCTCGGTAAACGTGCGGCCCAACGCAGCCGTCGCGCCGAAAAGCTCAAAATAGTCGCGCGACACATAGGCTGCATTTACGTGCATAGGCTCTCCCGCCCCGGTCAGATTCACGCCAGGGCCCGAGGCGCTGTAGGCAGCCGCCAATTCCAGCAGAGGCGACCTCGTCCGGATGCCCGTAAACACCGGATCGGAAACCGACTTCACCGCCCGGGGACCAAACGTCGTCAGCACCCCGGCAATGCGGTCCGGAGCTGGATACGGCAGCGGGCGGATCAAAATGGCGTTGACGAGCGAGAAAATGGCTGTATTTGCAGCGATGGCTACGACAAGCGTCAGTAGCGCCGCCGCCGTAAATGCGGGCGATTTGTACAAAAGACGGACCGCATGCCGGAGATCGGCGGCCCATTGTGCCATGTCCTTCATAGTAAAACTTGCCCGGCACTTATGAAAGGTGGTGCTTTGGCGAAAATGACCACGGGCGTGGGCGCACGCAAGGCAGGCTTCGGATTCATCGGCCTATTTCGCGAGCAGGATCAGCGTCGGGCCGGTGCTGCCGGCGAAGGCAGTGGCGGGGCAGCCGTTTCAACCGGAGGGGCCGGCTCGGCTTTCTTGGGGCGCGCATCCAAATGTGTGAGGATGAGATGCTCCCGAACACGCTCGCCCTTAGCCGTTCCAGGTTCCGCCCCGGCGGCGAGCACGTCCCGTTCCGTGATCTCGTGCGCAGTGGGCAGATACTTTTGCAGGTAATGCTTGATGCGGTCCTGTACCAGGCGTTCGCTCGATTTAAGCAACAAAAACAGCAATTGATCGCCCGGGGATTTCGAAGCCACGGCCCAGACGCGGGATGGTTTGTTCAGCTTGGCCGACTTCAATTCTTTCTCCAGCGCCTTGGCGCGCGTCTCCAGCGCCTGCCACCCGGTCACAACCGCCTTCGGAATTTCAAGATCCTTCACCAGCGCAGTCCGCTCCTTCGGGCTGAACTTCTCCGTAAGCAGGTTAAAGAAAAGCGGCGTTGGCTCGAAAGAAAATGGCACGCCGAACACAATCAGTTGCCGTACCCGATGCAGTTTCTCAAACGACGAGAGGTTGACATTGCCGCCGGCCAGCGCCGGAGAGAACAACCCGAGCAGATTCTCCTGCTGAAGCACCTGGAGCACGTGGCCGGGATCGGGTTCTTGTGCGATGCGCTGCAGTTCGTCGCGCAGAAGCGCGGGGGGGATCCGCGTCTCCAGTTGCGCCTCCCGGACGTTCTGGTACTGCATCCGCGTCCGCTCTTCAATCGCAAACCCCAGCCGCACCTGCAGCCGGAACATCCGCAGAATCCGCGAAGGATCGTCGTAGAGCGTGTAGTTGCTCACGGCACGCAACTCCTTGCGCTCGAGGTCTCCAGCCCCGTTCGTTGGATCGATCAGCAGGCCGCGGGAGGCGCGCGACAACGACAGCGCTATTGCGTTCACCGTAAAATCGCGGCCGCGCAGGTCCTCATGAATCGTAGCGGCTTGCACCTGTGGTTTCGCTCCCGGCTTGGTGTACTTCTCCGTCCGCGCCATCGCCAGGCTTGTGCGGACACCGCCGGAAAACTCGATCCAAATGATCTTGCGGTGATCGTCGGACGCGAGGATCTTGCATCCAGCCTTGGCCTCGAGAGTCCGCGCCAGCTTCGCGGGCTGGGCTTCCACCGTAAAGTCAATCTCATGCAGTGGAAAGCCGCCGAGCATGTCGCGGAGCGCGCCGCCCGTGAGATACAGATTCACGTTGGCGTTCTGCGTCACCGCTTGAATCTCTTCCACCATCCGGCTCTGCTCGGAACTCAGATGGTTGTCCAGCATGAACATGTAATCGCTCATCGCAAGCGTCTCCTTGGACGGACGCGGCTCGGCGCCGGGGGGCATGGACTGGTTGTCATATGGCCGGCCGATCGGCAGCGCCGGCGGAGGATGGTTGCGTGGACCGCTCTTAAGACCATCGAAGACGGGGATCGCATCGCGCTAAGCCCTCGGGTGATGCTCATCCACCGTCTGGCGGAGGCGGGAACGGAGGACGTGAGTATAAATCTGCGTGGTAGCGATGTCGCTGTGACCGAGCATCGTCTGAACCCCCCGCAGCCCCGCGCCGCCTTCCAGTAGATGGGTCGCGAAGCTGTGACGCAGAACGTGCGGCGTCAGATCGTGGAAAATCCCAGCCTTTTTCCCCAATCCCACCAGCAGTTTCCAAAACGCCTGCCGCGTTAGAGGACCGCCCCGGGCCGTGACGAACAGATAAGGACTCATGCGCCCTTTGAGCAGCGCCGGCCGCGCCGTCCGGCCATACTCCTCCACCGCCTGAAGCGCGGATCGGCCAACCGGAACCAGCCTCTGCTTGTTGCCCTTTCCCACCACGCTCAGCACTCCAAGCTTGGCGTCCAGGTTCGCCGTGCGTACATGGCAAAGCTCCGACACACGAAGCCCGGTGGCATAAAGCAGCTCAAGCATCGCCCGGTCTCGAACTCCGGAAGGTTTCGACGTATCCGGAGCAACCAGCAGATCCTCCACCTGCCCTCTGTTGAGGAATCTTGGAAGCGGCTGGCCGATTTTCGGCAGCGTCAGCGTCGCCGCCGGATCCGCGCCAAGATGCCCCTCCTCGACCAGAAACGACGAAAACGTACGAAGGGTCGTGATATGGCGCGCAATCGACCGCGCCGCAAGCCCTTCGCGGTACAGCGAATTCACGTACCCGGCCAGGGTGGTGGCGGAAAAGTCCGCGTCGGCACGGCCCTCTGATTTCTCAAGAAACTTAGTAAACCTTTTGAGATCAGTGCGATATGAGAAGATTGTGTTCGCCGACAGCCCCTTTTCGACGCGGCAGAAATCGAGAAACGACCGAAGCCGGGCGGATTCGCTTGCCGCAGTCCGCATTGAGCCAATGATACAATATCGGCGAAATTGTTTGGAAGAACCGCGGAGCGGCCAGAGGGGATTTTCGTGCTTTTCCCCCTCTCCACAGCCGGGCGCCGCAGTATCGCCGGCCGCCCTAAGCCAGGCCGGGACTCTTCGGAGGAGGTTTTTCGTGGCGGGGTCGACGAGCAAGCGTGTGCTGGTCGCTCGATTTGACCGCGCCGCCGTGAAGGGCTTCATCAATCCCCAGACATGGCTCGGCAAGGACGGAATCGAGGTCCTCACCCCGGAGGGGTCCCTCACCCGGGTGCCATACGTAGAGGTGCGCTATGTCTGCTTCGTCCGGGACTTCGACCAACCGGAGCCTCGCCGCGAGATGCGAGTCTTCCTTGCCCGGCCGAAGATGAGCGGGCTCTGGGTCCGCCTCCGCCTGCGCGACGGCGAGTCCCTGGAAGGCGTCATGACCAATGACCCACTCGGTTGGGAACCTGAAGGCTTTTCCCTCGTTCCGCCCGACCCCAACTACCAGAATCAGCGCCTCTTCGTCCCCCGCGCCGCCATCTCCGAAATGCACGTCCTCGGCGTTATCGGCGGAGCCGCCCGAAAGCGCTCAAGGAAGCCCGAGCCCGGCGGCCAACTGGAAATGTTCAACGACCAAACCGTCTGATGCCCGCGCTTCAGCCCGCCGGATCCCCGAGGATAAACCGCGCTCCCGGACCCCGCCGCGCGGCCCGGTCCGCCGGGTTCGCGAATTGGCAGGCATCGAGCGACAGGCACCCGCAACCAATGCACCCGGAAAGACGGTCGCGCAACCGCTCGAGCTCGGCAATGCGCTGGTTGATGCGCTGCGTCCACGACGTGGAAAGCTGAGCCCAGTCGGCCCGTTCCGGAACACGATTCTCCGGAAGCTTGGCCAGCTCCCCCGCGATCTCCTCGAGCGACATCCCCATCCGCTGGGCGAAGACGACAAAAGCAACGCGGCGGAGAACCGCGCGGAAATAGCGGCGGTGCCCGGACGCAGTCCGCACGGAGGCGATCAGTCCTTTCTCTTCATAGAAACGCAATGCCGACGTCGCAACACCGCTGCGCCGCGCCACCGCGCTGATCGTCAACAACTCAGCCATGGCTCAAAAAATATCACGGCGGGCTCTTGACTTCAAGTTCACTTGAACTTTTAGTATGGAACTGTTCCGGTCCAAACCGGATCAACAGGAGACACCAAATGAATTCCGCCACAACGCGGCAATGGCCGGTGATCGCCCGCCCCGGCGTCGGGCTTGTCTTGGTAAGCGAGGCGAACGTCGGAGCCGTGCAAAGGCAACAGGCTTTCGCGGAAGCGTTCCGTTCGTCCTGGCAAGGCGAAGAGTGGCCGCGTGGCTTGATCTCCGTCACCCTATTCGCTGCCACAGACGGATACACCGTCCTGACCTACGCGCAGTGGGAGGACGAAGACTCCTATCGCGCCTTCGCCCGCCACGTACTGCCGGCCCGGCGAGAAAGGATCGCCGCTGCCGTCCCAGGTGTCCAGCCCACTCCTGCCATCGCGTACCGCCTATACCGCGAACGCCATTGGGAGAACGGGCACGAGCCGGAATGCCTTGTCATCGTAAGAGTAGAGTTCGACTCACCTGACGCGGACCGGCAAGGCGGTTGGGCCAACGCCGTACTGGACGCCCTGGAACGCGAACCGGAACTGCCCGCAGGCGGCCTGTCGGGCTACTTCCACCTCAGTCGAGACGGCAAACACGTGCTGAACTACGCGGAGTGGACCAGCGAACAGGCGCACCGCCAGGCGCTCGAAGCCTCCGGCCAGGAAACGGTCGGCAGAGGAGAGCGCTGGCTTGCCGTCCGGAACTTCCCCGGAGTAGTCACGAGCGGATTCCGGCGATACCGCCTCCTCGCAAGCTATGCCCAGGAGGAACGGGCATGACCTCGGCAGAGGAGCGGCTCTCCTTGGCAATTGTAATCGGCAGCACCAGAGAAGGACGCCGCGGCCCCGCCATCGCCGAGTGGTTCCGGACCGCAGCCCAGCAGCGGGGAAACATGGACCTCGATGTGATCGACCTCGCCGCCGCCGGTCTGCCCGACGTACTTACTAACTCACGCCCGCCCGAAGTGACCGCTCTCGCCAATCGTCTCGACAGAGCCGATGCTTTCGTCATCGTTACGCCGGAGTATAACCACAGCTTCCCGGCGCCCCTCAAAACGGCCATCGACTGGTACAGTGCCGAGTGGCAGGCCAAACCCGTCGGTTTCGTCTCCTATGGCGGCATCTCGGGCGGGCTTCGCGCCGTGGAACAACTCCGCCAGGTTTTCGCCGAACTTCACGCGGTGACCGTGCGGAACACGGTGAGCCTCCACGGCGTCTGGGCGCGCCTGGCGGAAGACGGAACGCTCATCGACCCGGACGGCAGCGAAAAAGCCGCTCGCGCCATGCTCGATCAGCTCGCCTGGTGGGCAAGAGCGCTGAGACAAGCCAGAAACCAAACTCCCTACAGCCGGTAAATCCGCGCCTCCCAGCCGGAAAGATGAACGGTCCGTGCCT
>JAJYCN010000248.1 GCA_021778335.1 Acidobacteriota bacterium
GGTCTCCTTGTTTCTTAAGTTCAGCTCGTTGGCCGCTCCCTTGCCGGGGCGGTGGCGGAGTAATCGGCGCGGAGCCGCGCGGCATAATCGCGCATGAGTTCGTCCACGCGGGCCGAGTGGGGCGAGCGGACGATCAGCCCGGCGTGATGCTGCTTTTCCATGCGCCAGACGACTTCTGGCGCATCGAAGCCGGACAGGCCGGGCCATTCCTGGCGGGCGAGGGTGACGAGGATGCCGGCGTGATCGGCGCGGGGCGTGGGAGGAGCGTAGGCGCCGCGGCCGCCGTCGATTTCGACCTTGGCCCACTCGGCCCAGAAGTTGATGCCAGTGGCGGCCTCGAGCATCTCGGCGATGTGGGCGCCGCCAACGCGCGCCGATGTTTCGAGGAAATACACGCGCCCGTCTTCGTGGCCGCGGATGAATTCGGTGTGCGAGACGCCGCGCACGAGGCCGAGCGCGTCAAGCACCCGGCGGTTCTTATCGAGCAGCGCGGCTTCGATCTCGGTATCGCGTTCGAGCGTGCGGGAAGAGAACACGCCGCCGCCGTGGGAGACGTCCATCGGCGGAGCGCCGTAGCCGCTCGAGATGGCGAAGCGGATCTCGCGTTGGCTGACGATCGAGTCGACGTGGAAGACGCTGCCGGGGATGAAGCGTTCCAGCAGATAGAAGGAGCGCTGGTCGCCGAGGGTTTCGATCAAGCGCCAGGCTTCCTCCGCATCGTGCACTTTCTTGATGCCGATGGCGCCGGCGAGCATGCGCGGCTTAAGCACCCAGGGCGGAGGAATTCGGCCGAGGAATTCGTTGATCGCGCTGTCGTTCAGGACGTGGACGAACTCGGGAATGTTGAGGCCGGCTTCCCGCGCGCGGACCCGCATGGCGAGTTTGTCGCGGAAGTAGCGCGTGGTGGTTTCGCCCATGCCGGGGACGCGGAGGTGTTCGCGCACCGCGGCGGCCATTTCGAGGTCAAAGTCGTCGAGGGGGACGATACGGTCGAGTTTATGCGAGCGGGCGAGATAGCTGATGCCGAGGAGGGTACCGGAGCGGTCCCATTTCTTCTCCTCGTCCTGCATGTAGAAGATGTCGTCGAGGGCTTCGCGCGGCCAGGCAGCTGTGTCCTTCAGGCTGAGAGAGGTAACCAGGAAGACACGGCAGCCTTGGCGTTTCGCTTCGCGGAGAAACTCGTGGCCCTTTTCGTAGCTGGCCAGACAGACGATGGCAAGAGGCTCGGGGTGGCTCATCGGGCACACGCGCCGCCCAGAGTAGCACTTCTCCTACACTGCGCGCCGGAACCAGCGCCTGAGTTCAGGCCGCCCGGCGCTTGCGGAAGCGGAGCAACCCGACAGCCGCCAAAGCAACTCCGGCCAGAGTCAGCGTGGAGGGCTCGGGCGTGTTGCTGATGTCCAATCCCGTTGCGTTGCCTCCGTTGAGAACCTGGAAGTCTAAGAAGTTTGTGCCGGAAACGAAGTTCGTGCCGATAGATATGAAGGTGGGAGTCAAGAAGCCCTTATACTGATCGTTCCCCGCACCCACATTAGCAACCTCCGTCCCGTTCAGAAAGATATTTACGGCGTTATCGACCAGAACAAAAAAGTCCAGGCTGGCGTTGGCAGTATTCGTCACCGAAAATGTGGTCTGGTACATGGTGGCGCCGACAAACCCAGATGAAGTGAAGTATTGGTTGGCGGCAGGACCGATCCACTGCGTCCCCGGCAGGGTGTCCCACACGACGGTGTTGTTCACGGCCGGCAGGTTTGTCACTATGACCGCATCGCCTGGCACCGTGCCTGTGTACAGCCCCGTCGTATCGCTTGTGATCTGATAGTTTTGGTCCAGCCCGCCGACGACGTTCTGGCCCGTTCCCGGCAACGTAATCGTGCCCGCCGAGGCGACCATGCCGAGGACGCCCGCTAGCCCGAGAATCCGAAGCTTGTTCATTAGTTCCTCTCTCCGACCCCTTTCGCGAAAAAGCCGATTCGCCTCAAGGGACTCTTTGCTAATCGTGATCCTTATGTTAACGGCAGACTTGCCTTAGATCAATAGGCTCAGCGTACTGAGCGTACTGAAGCCATGCGCCAGGGGCCCCGATGCGGTTATTCTGGATAGGTCTCCTCAAAATGAAATCCCCATCTGTTTTCTTGAGATTAGTTACGCTTACTTTTCCTTTGCTTTTTCTTCACGCGGCGGAGTCCCCGGACCCGGCGGCGGTTGAACGAGGCCGGAAGCAGTTCGTTTCCTCATGCGGCTTCTGTCACGGGGATGACGCTACCGGCAACCGCGCGCCGGACCTGGTGCGTTCGGCGCTGGTGAATCACGATGTCGGCGGCGATCAGCTTGGACCGGTGATCCGCGCGGGGCGCCCGGACAAAGGCATGCCCGGGTTTCCGTTCACCGACGCGCAGATCGCCGATGTGGCTGCCTTCCTGCACGCTCGGACGCGGGAGGGGCTGATGAGCGCGCGGGTGCCGCGCGACTATCCTTTGGCGAAACTGCTCACAGGGAATGCCGAGGCGGGCAAGGCGTTCTTCAACGGCGCCGGCGGCTGCGCGCAGTGCCACTCGCCGGCGGGCGATCTGAAAGGTATCTCACACAAGTACACGCCGCTGATTCTGCAGCACAATATGCTTTCGCCGCACGGCCCGGCTTCCACGGTGACGGTAACCCTGCTGTCGGGCGACGAGGTGAAGGGAACGCTAGCCCATCTCGATGAGTTTGAAGTGGCGCTGCGGGACGCCGACGGCTGGTACCGCTCCTGGTCCCGCGACCGGGTGAAGAACGTGGAGGTGAACGACCCGCTTGCCGCCCACCGGGAACTGATGCCCAAGCTGACCGATGCCGACGTACACAATATTTTTGCCTACCTGGAGACGCTTTAATCCCATGCGCCGCGCCTTACCCCTTCTGCTTTCCATTGCCACGCTGGCTTCGGCCGGAGGGCTGCACCTTAAGGACCTGATGAAGGGCCCGACCACGACGTGGCCGACCTACAACGGCGACTACTCGGGCAAACGCTACAGCACGCTGGATCAGATCAAGACGTCGAACGTGGGGTCTCTGGCTTTGGCGTGGGCGTTCCGGGCTCATTCAGTGCCGATCAAGAGCACGCCGCTGCTGGTGGACGGCATTCTGTATTTCACGGTGCCGGACAACGTCTGGGCGGTGGATGCGCGCAGCGGAAGGATGATCTGGCACTACCACTACGTCTCGGACGGCGGCGACCACATCGGAAACCGGGGCGTGGGCATGTACGGGGACTGGCTGTACTTCGAGACGCCGGACTGCCACCTGGTGAGCCTGAACGCCAAGGACGGCAGCGTGCGCTGGAAGGTTCAGCTTGCCGATGCGAAGCTGGGCTACTTTTCCACGATGAGCCCTCTGGTCATCGGCGATCACGTGATCGTGGGCGTGAGCGGCGACGTCACCGACATCCCCGGGTTTCTGGACGCGCGCGATCCGGAGACCGGCAAGCCGCAGTGGCGCTGGTACACCGAACCGAAGCCGGGCGAACCGGGCTCGGAAACCTGGCCCGCGCACAGCGACGCCATCACGCACGGCGGCGGCATGACGTGGATGACCGGCACCTTCGACCCGAAGTTGAACCTGCTCTATTGGGGCATCGGAAATCCGAACCCGGTGCTGGCGGGCGCCGGACGTCCGGGCGACAACCTGTTCACGTGCTCGATTGTGGCGCTCAACCCGGACACCGGAAAGCTGGTTTGGTACTTCCAGCCTTCCCCGCATGACGACCACGACTGGGACGCGGTGCAGACGCCGATAGTTTTTGACGGCGAATTCGAAGGCAAGCCGCGGCGCCTCATCGCGCAGGCGAGCCGTAATGGATATTTTTTCCTCCTGGACCGCGAGACCGGGAAACACCTTCTCACCAAGCCGTTCATCGAGACGAACTGGGCGCTCGGGATCGATTCCCGCGGCGAACCGATCCGGAATACGAAGAAGGATCCGGCGCCGGACGGAGCGCTGGTTTCGCCGGGTTCGGATGGGGCGACGAACTGGCTGGCGCCGAGTTATTCGCCGCAGACTGGCCTGTTCTACGTCAGTTCGCGGCGGCTGTGGAGCATTTTCTATCTAACGGCGGAAGGCAAGGCGGAAGGCTGGGGCGGGCGAGATCAGAACCTGTGGGCCGAATCGCAGATCCGCGCCATCGACTACAAGACGGGCGCGATCCGCTGGTCGCATGACATCGGAAAGGGCGAAGGGCGCACGGGGATTCTGACCACCGCGGGCGGCGTCCTGTTCAGCGGGGACAACTCGGACAACCTGTTGGCGCTCGATGCGGCCACGGGCAAAACGCTGTGGCACGTGAACACCGGAGCGGGTTCGGATAACTCGCCGATGACCTACTTACTCGACGGCCGGCAGTACGTGCTGTACGCCACGGGCGACATGATTTTCACGTTCGCCCTGCCCGCGAAGAACTAATCGTCGCTCGAAAAGATGCCGCTGAGCACGTCGAGCCCTTTGTGCTCGTCGCCGCCGGTAAGGTGCGGCGCGAGTTCACGGCGAAGTTTGCTCAGCGTCATGCTTTGCACGACGACGCGGCCGGGGCCGGCGAGCGTCGCCAGGAAGATGCCCTCTCCGCCGAAGATCATGGTGCGAATGCTGCCGATCAATTGAATGTCGTAGTTCACGGCGCCGTCGAAGGCGACGATGCAGCCGGTTTCGACCTGAATCGTCTCGCCGGCTTTGAGGTTGAACTCGACGTGATCCCCGCCGGCGTGGATGAAGACCGTGCCGGGGCCGGTGAGTTGTTCGAGGATGAAGCCCTCGCCGCCGAACAGGCCCGCGCCGAGTTTCTTGACGAGCGCGATCTGCGGGGAAACGCTCGCTTGCGCGAGCAGGAAAGCATCGCGCTGGGCGAACAGCGTCTGGCCGGGGGCAAGTTCGTAGGCCTGAATCTTACCGGGATAGCTGCCCGCGAAGCCCGCCTCACCCGGCATGGTCGAGTAGAAGTAGGTCATGAACAGCGACTCGCCCATGAGTTTGCGCTGCAACGCGCCCCAGATCTTCTGGCCGAGCGTCTGGCCGCCCATCCGCGTGTCCCACTGCACGTTCGCTGTTTTGTAGATCATCTTGCCGGCTTCGGCGTAGACTTCCTGGCCCGGCTGCAGCTTGATGCGCGCGATCTGCAGGTTGCTGCCCTGGATTTCGTAATCGAGCTTCGGCGCCGCCGGCCCGGAGGGCGCCGAGGGGGCGGTCCCGCCGGCCACCGATTGCCCGCAACCGGGGCAGAAGCGGGCGTCAGCGGCGATCGCGGTCCCGCACGACGTCCAGAATGCCATCGAAATGTATTTCCCTCCGGAAGTAGATGACGAAATTTTCCGGGGCCGGGTTCGCTATTGCGACACGTAGATGAAGGTCGCCACCGGGGAATCGCCCTGAGAGTCGACGCGCGTATTGTTGCCGTTGTAGATCACGATCACCGGCAAAGTGCCCGGGGCGGCATTGGCCGGCACCTTGAAGTTGATCTGCCACAGGCCCACGAAGCCGGGCGCCAAGCCCGAGTACTCGACGTCGGACTGCGGGATCGTCGAGGTGCGGCCGGCGTAGACCTGTGTGGTGACGGCGGCATTGGGCGTCCGGAAGTGCATTCGCCGGCATAGCGCCGTTGAATGGGGTTGACGCCGGCTAACTTGCCTTTCGCAATGCATCCTCGACGGCGTCGGGATGGAGAGCAATGACAGCGAGGAGTACGCGGGCTGGCCCGTCCGGCTGCGTTCGGCCTTGCTCCCAGTTTCGCACCGTCGCCGGTGTGAAGCCGAAGCGAGCAGAAAACTGGGACTGGCTGAGGCCGAGTTTTTGACGAAGGGACCGAACGTCGATTGCCGGCGCACGGTGAACTTCCACCATGGTGACTCGAACAGGGACGTTCTCTCCATTGGCCCAGGCGATCGCCTGCTTCACGCTCCGAATGAGCCTGCGGCCAGCAACACTTTGCTGAGCCGCCGGGCGTTTCACACGTTTGTTACTTGGCCTCGACATATTCGGGATCAACTCCTTTTCTTGCATCGCGAAACCAGGATCGGAAGCAATCGCTTCAGGCTCCGTTTATCGGCTTCCGACAGGTTCCCTTTCTCGTTCTTTGCGTAAATGTCCAGCAGGAACAAAGGGACAGAATCGTTGTGGTAGTAGTAGATCGTTCGTGCGCCACCACGTTTTCCTGTGCCGGCGATCGCCCACCGTGCTTTCCGCGCGCCGCCGGTTCCAGGGATCACCCGGCCGGCTTCCGGGTTGCTGGCGAGGTAGGCGACCATCCCGGCTCGTTCGGATTCAGTCAGGATGGCACGGGCGCGCTCCAGGAAGGTGTCCGTCTCAACTACGGTCATCGGCGTCGCCGCCATTCGCTTACGATCATGCGCTAAACGCATATAGGTGTCAAGCGTATAGAACGAAAACCGCCGCCCGTTCCAGGCGGCGGTTGGAGGCAAGCGCTCGCTAGTTCGCGACCCGGTATGTGTGGTCTGCACCGTTCGCGGGCTTGGTGTTGTCGACCGTGAGCCCCATCTTCTTGGTAGTCGTCCCTCTGACGAAGCCGCGCATGCTGTGGTTCTGCCAACCGGTGGCCTTCGCGATCTCGACCAGGGTCGCACCTCGCTCGCGGCGAAGCAGGTCCAGGACGATAGCCTTGTTGCTGCCCTCGGGCGCCGTGGGCGCGGACTCCGTGGCCCTTGCCCGACCGTTTGGCCTTCGGCGCAACGTCGGCCGCCAGGGGCGTAGCAGGCGCGAGTTTCTATACCGCATGCCAGATTCGGCCGAGCGCCGTCTTGCGATCCGTGAACTTCTTGACCGGCTTGAGGCCGCCAAAGAGAGCCACTCCTGAGAAGCGGTTCCAGAACTCAACCAGCCGTCCAGTGGACCGGCCGGCGGTGAGCTTCATCAGGTCCTTCTGGCTGATGAATGCCGTCGCGCCGAATGTCAGCGTGTCCTGGGCTGCCTCGGGCCTGACAAACGGGGCGATGTTGTTGAAGGTGCTAATCGCAAAAGCCGTCATGGTCGTTTCCTTTCTATTGCTCGCTTGCGGGGAGGCGCAAGCGGCCAACCCTCGGATGCGAACCTCTCGTCCGGTTGCCGGGTTGGTGCAGTACCGGCCGCCATAGGGCGACTCGCGAGTGATGCGCAGCCTGGCCAGTACGCCACTCACCTTCGCGATGCACGTCGATCCGATCTGTACGTCCCGTTTCTCTCTGGCACCTCGATTCATCACTCAGCTCACAACGAACATCAAGCGGAATGTTTGAGTTTGTCGGAGAAAAGCGCGCTTCCCGAATGTACGGCGAAGGCGGGGACCAGCTTATGGTTATCTCGATTCGCGCCTACGCCAGGATGCGCGGCTGCGCCAAGGCGGGGGTTGAGAAAACGATCAAGACCAAGCGGATCACAACGCTGCCGGATGGAAACATCGATCCAGCAAAGACCGGCCAGAAATGGGCGAAGACTACCTTCGCCTGGCACCCGCTGAACCGGGCGCCCTGGACCAGCGCCGCCACCACCGGAGACCACTTCGTCGTCAGTGGCCGGAGATCCGGTCGCGGGGTACCGGCGCGCGCTTCCGAATACGCGGCGACTTTCCCGGCCATTGTGAGGGATAGACTGGCGGACATGCCAGATCGGCTATCGCCGATGTTGGCAGCCGTGCACCACGAGACGGCGATTCATCGAATGCCGGTGGCCGAAGTTTCGCCTCTGTTACGCGAAGTAAGCAAAGCAGTGGCGGACGCGGGGCTTTAGTCCACTGGAGACGTGCGATGAGGGTAGAAGGTCCGCAATTGCTAGGTGCTGAAATGTGCTAAGCTGCGTGCTGTCCGGCGTTCCTTTAACCTGCTGTCGCAATGGGGCTCTGGCGTCCTGACAGAGCGTCAGAGGATTACATGATGAGAGCTCGGGTCGTTATTGCTGTTTTCCTGTTAGTAGCTTGCAGCGCTTGCAATCGGAACTCGTCTCAGGCCCTTGCGGAACAAATGAAACACCTCGGCGTCTACGCACAGACTGCTTCCGGGATCATGGAACTCACCAGCTTTGGTGTTGCGCAGGCCCAGGATTCACTCATGGATGGTATTAGCGTTGCGTTCCAATTTCCGGACACAGACCCTCAGAGCGGTAGGCCGACGGCTTTCTTTGTTAATCTCCCCGATGCGGTAATCACAGAATCCGAAGTCTTCGTGCTGGCAGATCCGAACGGTGCAAGATGGTACGCTGGCGAGGATAAAAGGAATCCTACCGCCATCAGGGCGAACATTGAGAACGTGAGCGCTTCAATTTATAAAGTGACGCCCGAGTCAATACCAGTCAATGCGGCCGGGTTCTTGTGCCTTTTCGTGAAGATGCCAAGCGGGACTGCAGATCGGCTCTACGCACTAAAGCTAGAACATTAAGCCGTAGGTCCTTCCACAAATCTCCCGCTTACCTCAGTGAGAGGCCGCCGCACGGTTCACGTCGTGTACGATCTGCACGATTCTCCAAGCGCTTCAAGGCGTCAGGCGTTACACCCGAACAATTTGGATGCGGCAGTTCTCCATACATGAAGTAGGCGCCGCAGCGATGCTACCACCGCGCGAGACCACGGTCTCGCAGTGCGCCGGCGAGAACCGCGTGCTCACGGGCGGCGCGGCCGCTGAGCGCGGCCCATGGCACACCCGGCCCTGCCAGCGTGAGCCGATGGATGTGCTCAGCCCATTGCGTCAGTGCCGGCTGGTGGTGCTGTGGCCGGCAGCCCAGTTGCTCGAGACCGAAAACCCTGGATTTCGTAATCGAGCTTCGGCGCCGCCGGCCCGGAAGGCGCCGAGGGGACGGTCCCGCCGGCCACCGATTGCCCGCAACCCGGGCAGAAGCGGGCGTCAGCGGCGATCGCCGTCCCGCACGACGTACAGAATGCCATCGAAGTGTATTTCCCTCCGGAAGTAGATGACGAAATTTTCCGGGGCCGGGTTCGCTATTGCGACACGTAGATGAAGGTCGCCACCGGGGAATCGCCCTGAGAGTCGAC
>JAJYCN010000249.1 GCA_021778335.1 Acidobacteriota bacterium
TTCCGATCTAACTCCCGGCATCTGGGCGAGATCACAAGCAGAAGTAAACCGGCGCTCAATTCCTTCAAACATTGAAGCGCGCGCCCGGTTCGTCACTCGGGTCTTGTTGAGACGCCAACGGGAGCTATCGCGCCATAGCGGCCAATTTACTCGCCCGCGCGCCTCGCTGCCCGCCGCCGCCCCGCGGGCTTCACCGGCTCGGTCCGCACCGCCCACCGTCCCAAGCGGTACTCCCGCCCATAACCCGACGTCAGGTTCCGGATCGACACCGTCACCCCGCCGCCCGCATCCGCCGCATACCGCTCTTCAATCCGCTCCCGCACCACCCCCGGTGACTGCTCCACGTTCCGCATCGGCAGGTCCTCCCGCGTGCGCAGCGACGGCTCGAACGGAAACAGAATCTCGTCCCACACCGTCAAGTCCCCGCGCGGCTCCCCGTCCGGCCCCAAGTGGCTGCACTCCAGATACCGGAAATGCCCGATGTTATGCACCGGGTTGTAACTCCGCCGTATCTCCACCGGCGACCCGCCCGCCAGCGGCAGCATAACTCCCTTGGCGAACAACGGATCGAAAATCACCCGCCGCCCCGCGTCCGCCTCCCGCCAAACGCCAAAGTATCGCGTGAACTTCTCCCGCAGCGCGTACCCGGACTCCTCGTCCGCCTGAATCGCCAGCCCGATCGCCGTCGCCGACCTCGTGTACGCGCTCCGCTTCACCCGCCGCCCGAACGTCTCCCGCAGCACCCGCGCCACCATCGGCAACTCGCTCCCGCCCCCGGTGACATACAGCGCCTCCATTCCGTCTTCGCCGTGCGCGGCCAGCAGGTCTTCCACCACGTGTACCGTCTCTTCCATCAACGGCCGGCACCGCTCATAGTAATCGGCCACCGGAATCGTCACCGCGCCCAACCCCTCGCGCACCGGATCCAGATCCACCGTCACGCGCCGCGAGTTCGGGTTCAACCCTTCCTTCTTCACGCGGCACTCGTCGTGCAGCCGGAAAATCTCCGCCTGGCTGAACTTCTCGATGCCGCCCTTCACCCCCGCCGCCTCCAGCGCCATCGCCGCCAGGATCTCGTCGAAGTCGTCTCCGCCCAGCGTCGTGATGCCTTCCGACGTCACCACGTAATGCCGCCGCTCGCTCATGTCCACCAGCGACGCGTCGAACGTCCCGCCTCCCAGGTCATACACCAGCACCCGTCCGTCGATCTGGTGCTTGTGCCCGAATTCCAGGCTCGCCGCCGAAGGCTCGTTCAACAATCCAAGCACCTCGAACCCCGCCGCGTGAAACGCCTCCACCGTCAGGAACCGCTGGTTGCTGTTGGCGTTCGCCGGCACGCCCAGCATCGCTTCGAGCTTCTCGCCCGCCTTCAGGTTCAAACTCGAATGTTCGAGAATCAGCGTCCGCAGCGCCGCCGCCATCCCGCCGAGCAGCTCGGCCAGCGGAACATGAACCGAATCGAGGTCGAGCACCGTGTTCGGCCCCGCGTCGTCCAGCAGCCGCTTGATCGACCGCACGGGCGTCCAGTCCGGCTCCGTCTGCTTCGTCCACGCTTCCCAGCCGAACACACGCTCCTCGCCCCGCACCGCGGCAAGCGTGGGAACCCAGTCGTAATGGCACCCGTCGGCGGCCTCGAACGCGACTACCGGGTAATTCCCCCGGTCCACGGCCGCCACCACCGTGCGCGTCGTGCCGAAATCGATTCCCAACCGCATGACTTTACTGTACCGGGAACAGTGGAACGGTCGCGCGGACTCGAACGCTGGCGACTACACTAGGGCAAGGCGGTCGAACAATATACGCAGCCGCGCCTCGGTTCTTTGCTTCGCGAATGCAAACGAGAAGCTCCTATGCCAGCAGCGCGAGGATTTACTTTGTCGGCGGTGGGATTACCCACACCGACTGTGATGCGAACCAGCGCCTGACACCCTCTGTCTTGGGACCGCAGATCTTCGTGTGTGAGGATTCCTCCGGCAATGGGTCGGGGGAAACGGTTTGATTTTTCGACCGGACTTGACCGGCGATCAGTGATGCGAGGCCAAAACCGTCGTGACCGGCCATGATTCGGAGCACGTCGCCCCCTTCCGAGTCAATCACATCCTGCCGGTAGACGGACATCGGATCGCCGTCATTGTCGTCCTCGAAGGCGGCAGACGAGGGTCTTATGCGCCCGAGCTTATTGTCAAAGAAGAAATGCCAGTGGGGAACGCGACGTAGGAGCGCTGTCGCAGCCGCGACCGTCGGCTCATCCGGAAACTTCTGAGCGCATTCCTCCGGAGTGTTCAAGCCGCCGAGCTCACTTTCCAGAGATGCGCTGTACCCAGGCCTTCAGCACTTCCTGGTGGCCGGCGAGTGGCCCTTCCGTGCTCTCACCCGATTCGGTGTGTTCGGCAAAAAAGGTGATCTGATCCGGCGAGTCGATGTAGATCTCGATATCGCCGTTCTCCGTGTGCCATTCAAGTTGGATTCCGCCGCGAACCCTTGGCACCACCAATGGGGGCGCAATGCCAGGCTGCAGGAGATCCCAAACTAAGCGAATCGCACAAACAGCATTCCTGGGGTCGATCGGCTTTGCCGAATAAGAGTTCCAATTTGGCGCTAGAGTCAGCAGCGCTGCGATTGTTTCTAGGCTCTTTAGGAAGGGCCCGGGTAACTGGCCGCTCGCCTGAACCACAACGAATATCTCGGAGCCACGTTTTCGAAGGGTCACTTTCTGGAGCCTCGGTGGCACCGGCTCAATTGTTGCGGCGATGACCGAGGGACGGGCCAGAACGTCAGGCAGCGCTGAGGCGGAAAGCAGCCCTTCAGACCGAACAGCCCTCTCAGCAAGGCTGTACTCGATATTCGGCATCATCGCTGCACTAGCCATCGATCCTCTCCCATGCTTTATGCATTTGAGTCGTCGTCAACTCTGCGAATCCTTTTACGATCCATCGTCTGCCAATTTCAAAGAAGCGAAACGCACCCTCGATGCCTTCCCCGGCCGGCTCGCCGCGGGCAGTGAGATTCAGAATCAGAATTGGTGCATTATCTGCCTTCTTCCAGGCCGCCTGGGACATCACATGGAGCCGTCCCATCGGCTTGCCGCCATCGTCGCGCATCACGAAACGTAATCGCACGCCGCCGTCTTCCGCCTCGGGAAGGAATCGCCGCTCAGGTGTAGCCGCCCAGCCCGCCAGAACCTTGTCGATCTGCCCGTGCCGCTCCCATACTCCCGAAGGCTCGATATGATTGACGTACGTCACTTCGCACTGGTTCACGATCGGAGACCTCATTTCCTCGTCTTCCAGGAATTTACCCAATGTGGCAACCTCACCTCTGAACTTGTCCCGAATCGCCTCAAATCGAGGGTACGGCGCCATTCCTTCCATCTTGCGCCAGTTGTGGATGAAGCGGTCTGCCTGAACCTGAATCAGCTCGGTCTTGTCCTGATTGAGAAACCATAACCGCGGCACGGGGGGTTTCTCTTCGACCGTCACCTCGACCCGGGCCGGCGAAGGCGGTCCAAACGTCTCGAGCATCGGCGGCAACGGCGGCTGTTCTTCGATGAGCGGAAGCCGCTCCCTGAACCGCTGCCACAGCAAACCCAGATGGGCACTCGTCAGACCTGCGATAGGCTCGAATTGAAGCGACAACACCGTTTCCGCTAGCGGCGGATTGCGAAAGTCGGGCAGATCTTTGAGCCTACCCTCGACTATATCCATAACCCAAACATTTTCAATCGCTTCTGTCTTGACTCTACCATAGGCATGGACCGCCGGAAGTCAAAGCTCGCCTTCGCTCCACCTTGAAACGGGCCTCCTCGTCCCATTGTGTGCGGAAGAACTTTACTGTACCGTCAGTCACGCCGGCCGGACCTCACGTTTACTTCGCCGCCGGTTCCATCTCGCCCGGAGCAGTCCGCCCCAGCGTGTCGTACAATGGCCGCGCCGGCCGCGCCGCCGGATCCATCCGCGCCACCGAAACCGCCAGCACGCGGATCTTCACGTTGTTCGGCAGCGTCAGCTCCTTCGCCCCCTTCGGCAACTGGAACGCATAAGCGAACAAATAACTGTACTCATACGGCTCGTTCAACCCCGCCGCCGTGTGATGATGCGAGCAGTACCACGCCAGTTGATCCCGCTTGATGTAACCCGGCCGCAGTCCCAGATAGTCGCCCGGATAACTCGGCGACCAATCCGGCGATCCGCGATAACTCAAATCCCACGTCGCATGATTCGCCGACACCGCCCAATCCTTCCGCATCGCCACTTCCTCAACCTCCGGTGGACTCCCCGGCCCGCGGAACCGCCGCACCGTCACCTTGTCCGGCGCCGCCTTCCACGCCCGCGTGTCCCACTGCCCGATGAACCCGCCCCAGTCCTCCACCGTAACCTGCTCCGTCTTCTTTCCAACCCGGAACGCCCCCGCCTGATCCCCATCCTCGGCCGCCGCCAGAACATACACCGTGTTGTAATCGCCCGCCGGTAGCGCGATCTTCTGCCCCTTCGCCGCCACCGCGTCCATCTTCCCGGTGCCTGACGGAGCAAGCTGGAACTTCACTCCATGGAAGTCGATCTCGCCCGGCAGCATCTCCGCCGGAAGCGCGTCGCCCTTGTCGTCGAACCCTCCCACCGTCTTGGTATCGTCGTTGCTCGAAGCCGCCACGTCGTACTTCAACCCCACCGCTTTCGATTCCACCGGAGCCGCCTGCGCCGGCGCCGCGCCTAACTTCAACGCAAACGTCCGAGGCTCGTACGCCTTGAACGAAGTTACTAACTCGCCGCTATCCACCGTCGCCGGACCCAACGGTAGTTCCTGCCCGTTCACTTCCCGCGCTGCCATAACCGGCCCGGCGAACTTCACGTGAACGTTCTCCGCCGGCCGCCCGTGCATCTCCACCAGCCGCACCACCACCTCATCGCTCTCTTCCGCCCGCTTCAACGCCAGCATCCGCACCGCCGGATCGCTCACGCTGACCAGCGAAAACTCCTTCCCCAACTTCCCCGCGTGCTTCTCCGTCTGAAATGCCGTCAGCGGCGTCTCCAGCCGGTACGCTTCCCACTCCGTCCCGCCCTGCGTCCAGTCGCCCTTGTGGCCGGTCAGCCCGAACGTCAGCTCATGGTGGCCCCAGTCCTGGTTGTATTGGTCGCTGT
Source organism: Acidobacteriota bacterium (assembly GCA_021778335.1). Classification (GTDB taxonomy): domain Bacteria; phylum Acidobacteriota; class Terriglobia; order Bryobacterales; family Bryobacteraceae; genus JAJYKC01. The sequence goes on from JAJYCN010000249.1 coordinate 5,136, forward strand.
AAGACGGCCGCGCCCCATCGCGCGCGCCCGGCGTCCGGATCAACGTCAGCCGGATCGTATGGTCGTCCCGCTTGTCCGACCCGTTCTTCTCGCCTGTCAAAATCGTCGCGCCGAAAGCTCCCGCGGCGTCCGTCAGGTCGATCCACTGGTGCGAGCCCACCTCGAACTGCCGGTCGTACGCCGTCGGCCGCTCGATCGTGCCCACATCCCAGTTGTAAGTCGCCATCTTGTTACTCGGCGTCAGCGCGAACACCGCCTTCACGTTCGATTTCAGCCCACGCCAGTCGATCGACTCGTGAAACTCCACCCGGTTCCCCGCATCGCCCGCCGCCAGCCGCACCGTCTGTACGAACGTCGAGCCCTCCGCCTGCCGCATCACTTCGAGCGCCACGCGCACCGGCCCGTTCTCAACAATCTTCGCCGTCGCCGGGCCCGTAACATAAGCCCGCGGCGACGCCTGCTCCTGATCGAAATCCATGTTCCACGCCGGCCATTGTTGCGGCGCGTCTGTCATAATCGCCAGCCGCACCGGCGCGTCCAGTAACTCCTTGTCAAGCTGCTTATCGAAGATATTCGACACGTCCCCGTTCGCATCCAGCGTCACGCGGTACCGCGCGTTCTCGAGCGACGTGGGAGTTACGTTCAGCTCGCCCGTTCCCTTCTCCGCCTTCCCCGGCTGGACAAAGTACACCGCGTATCCCACCGCCGGCGCCCTCGCCGCGAACAGCACTTTCCCGTTCTCCATCTGCGCCGGCACAGCCTGCCCATCCGGACCCGTCACTTTCACTCCGCCCGGCGTCCGGCCCGCAAACTTCACCTCAGCCTCCACCACGTCCTGCCGCGCCACGTTCAGCGGATTGTAGATCACCAGCGGCACTCCCACGCCCTGCGTGTCCATCGCCGACCCCACCACGCGATTCGCGCTCTCTACCACGCCCGCGAACTGGTTCATCGCAATCACATCGTCGTTCTGCGCGAACTCATACGAACGCGGTGTCGCCGTCCCCGCGCCGGTGTCATGGAACTGCCCGCCCATAACCAGCGTCCACGCGTCGTTCAGCCGCTGCTTCGGATACTTCAATCCGCCCATCCAGTCCGCCGCGATCGATGCCTTCTCCGCTTCGTCCGCCAGAATCTCGTTCTTCCGGTTCCACCGCTTGTGATACGCCTCGCTCGTCAGCGACCCCGCCGAATGGTTGATCAACTCCAGGTCGCCCTTGTATTTCGGCAGCCGCCCCTGCATGTCCGGCTGAATCGCGTTGAACATCTGGTCCGCCGTCGCCGAAATCACCTTCACCGGCCCATCGCCCATCTCCACTTCCGGGCCTGCCGGCTGTCCGTTCGGTCCCGGCAACTGCGCCTCGCCGTGCGTCACCATCGCTTCGAGTAACTTCACCGACTCCTCATCCACCGCGCCGCCGATGTCCCCCGTCCCGACATAGTGATAATCCGTGAACAACCCCGTCACCTGCCCGTCCAGGTTTATCCGGCTCACCCAGTCCACGCCCTGCCGCCGGCGCGCCATCATCCTCTGCATCCGCGTCGCATCCGCGGGCAGCGGAGGCGCCGCCGGAGGCGTCTTACTCAAATCACCGTAAATTCCTTCGCTGTAACTTCCCGGGTTCACCGCCGCTATCACAGTCGACCCGTCCGGACCCTCCCACAACCCCACGTTGAACGGAATCCCTTCCGGCGTCTTCTCGGGCGAATCCGGACCGCCCACCAGCGGCGCCGGCTGCCAGGCCGCATTCAGCTTCTGCGTGGAAAATCCCTTCACGCCCGAATGCGCCAGTATCGACGGCAGCGAAGCCGGGAACCCGAAGCAGTCCGGCAGCATGTACTCCGCGCTCGACTTGCCGAACTCCCGCAGGTAATAATCGTTCCCGTACAAAATCTGCCGGAAAATCGATTCAGCGTCCGGTAAATTAACATCCCCCTCCTCCACCGAGGATCCCGCCGGATACCAGTTCCCCTTCGCGATGTACTCCTTCATCTTTGCGTAATCGCCCGGAAAGTACTCCTTCATTAGCCGGTAGCGGTTCGAACCGGTCCAGTTGAAGACATAGTGCGGATACTTATCGATGTAATTGAAGTTCACCCGCATCGTCTTCAGCAGATACTCGCTGATTACTTGCGGAAACTCCCACCGCCACTGCGTATCCAGGTGCGCGTAGGGCGCCACGAACAGCGTCGGCTCCTTAGTAATATCCGGCGTTTTCATCGTCTGGCCAAACGCGCAAGGCAGCGCACCGGCGAGCACAACAGTTACGAGCGATCGAACAAAGCAAGAAGACATAGGTTTTTCCCCGCCGAAGCCAGATCGGCGAGTCTTCTCGCATTCTATCTCTACTAGTGAGAGAACATCCGTCTCGCCAGACGCAGCAGCGGCCTCAACACGTCGAGCGCCATCACCCAATCGTGCGGAATTTCCTCCAGCCCGTGCGTAGCGCCCCAAAGCTGGCCCGCAATCGCCGCCGTGCTGTCGCTGTCGCCGCTATGATTCGCCCCGGCGCAGACAGCCTCGGTAAACGAACGCGCCCGCAGAAAGGCAAACAGAGCGATCGCCAGCGCCTCGTCCCCCGTCCATCCGCCGCCCAGCGTCTCCACCTGTTCGGGAACGCCGCCGTGCCTCGGACTTTCGCTCGCTCGCGTCACCGCCTTTTTAATCGCGCCCAGCGTCTCCTCATGCCCCGGATAGTCGCGAAGAATCCCGCTGCTTCGCGCAATCACTTCCCCGCCCGGCTCGCCTGTGCCAATCCAGCTCACGCCGCCGGCGACGAAATGCACCATCGCCGCCACCACGCCCGCGCTCAAGTACCCGCTCGGATGTCCATGGGTCAGCGCCGCCGCCTCCGCCGCCATCTCAAACGCCGTCGGCGCACCCTCGCTTTCGCCAATCAATCCGAACGGCGCCGCCCGCATCACGCCACCACAGCCTTTCGAGTGGTTGATCGGCCTCTCCATCGTCCCTCCGCCGCCCACGCCCAGCGCCGAAAGGCACGTGTTGCCCGGCGCCCGCTCGGTCCACATCTCCGGTTGGCGCACCAGCCAGCCCTCCGCCTCTTGCGCCGGCTTCGTCCCAACCTGCGTCTCATACCATTCCAGATACGCCCGCCGGATCGACGCGAGCATCTCCGGTTCCCCGAACTCAGCGCCCGCCGCCTTCCCGCGAATCATCCCTTCCAGGCTGAACAGCGTCATCTGCGTGTCGTCGGAAACCACCAGCTTGCCCCCGCGCAGTACCGGCGCCTGTATCCCGTCCTCGCCAAACCGCTCGCGGATCCTGTGCAGTCTCTCGAACTCTACCGCGTAGCCCAGCCCATCGCCCACCGCCCCGCCCACGAGGCACGCCAACGCGCGTTCCTCGAACGGCCGGTCCGCCCGCGCCGAAACCACCTCGCTGCACGCGCGAATATAGGCTTCCTGCGCCCCGGTCTGAATCGCCCGCGGCCACGCACGGCGAATTCTCCGGACCGCCTCCGCCGCGTCCTCCCCAAACTCCACCAGCAGCTTCGTCGCCACCATCCCCACCGGCGCCGGACCGCAAATCACAACCTTCCGGCCTCGCGCCAAATGCCCGCGCAGGCGCAGCCCAGAGTACGTCCACAAATCCTCAAACCGCTCGTCCGGCGCCTGGCCTTCTTTCACCGGCAAGCGGTGCCACTCCACGCCCGGCTCGGGCGCCCAACCGCCCGCCAACTCCTCCGCCGTTACCACCGCCGCCGAACCGAACACACGGATCGCTTCCGGATCGGCCTCCGCCGCCAACCCGATCTCGCCGCATCCCCGAATCTCCACTGCATCAATCTGCAAAGACCCTAGCCTGCCTC
>JAJYCN010000250.1 GCA_021778335.1 Acidobacteriota bacterium
GAGTCGCATCACATTCCCTATCACGAAAAAACGCTGGGCCAGCTTTTCTGCGACCGCTCGGCCGGCGACATCCTCCGCCTGTTCGAGCAGGACTGCGCCTCTTTCGGCGTCACCATCCGGGTCAATCAAGCCATCCGCGAAATCCGGCGCGACGGCACTTTCCTCGTGCGTACGGAAGATTCCGAATACCGCGCCCCGGCGGTCGTCGTCGCTACCGGCGGCGCCTCGATTCCGAAAATGGGCGCCACCGGCGCGGGGTACGGCATCGCCCGGCAATTTGGCCTCCGCGTCGTTCCACCGCGCCCCGCCCTCGTCCCGCTGACGTTTTCCCCCGAGAACGCCGCCCGCTACGGCGATCTCGCCGGCGTCTCGGCCGAAGTCGTCGCTAGCTTCGGCGCCACCTCGTTCCGCGAAAAAATGCTCTTCACGCACCGCGGCCTGAGCGGCCCGGCGATCCTGCAGATTTCCTCTTACTGGCAGCCCGGCGAAGCCATCTCGATCGACCTCGCGCCGGGCGCCGATGTCATGCGCCCGCTCCTCGAAGACCGCCTGCCGCGTAACGCCAACTCCGCCCGCGCCGCTCTCCGCGCCATTCTCCCAACACGCCTTGCCACGCGCTGGTTCGAGCACAACCCTCCGCAGCGTTTCACGAACGCGGCGCTCGAAGATTACGAACGCCGCATTCATCGCTGGCAGATCGTGCCCGCCGGCGACGAGGGCTTCGACAAGGCCGAAGTCACCGTCGGTGGCATCGACACGGCCGAACTCTCCTCCCGGACCTTCGAAGCCCGCCGCGTTCCCGGTCTCTTCTTCATCGGCGAAGTCGTCGACGTCACCGGCCAACTCGGCGGCTTCAACTTCCAATGGGCCTGGTCCTCGGCGTTCTGCGCCGCCCAGGCAATCTGAGGACTAAAACAGATCCTCGGCCCGCACCAGCGGCCCTCGCTCCGAGCCGAACGCGCGATTCAGAAACCGCACAAACGGCATCATCAGCCGGAACCGGACGCGCACTTCCTCAAACAACTTCGGCGTCGTGGCGATCGCGTTGTCGAGTTCGACATCGAAAATCCAGTCTTTCATCTTGATCCACTCCGCCGCCGGGTGGTCCGCCGCAAACCCCTTCGGCACGCGCGTCAACGCGTCGCCCCGCACTTCGCCCATCGCTTGCCGGAGGCGCCGGTTCGCCACAATCCCCCGCAACTCTTCGTGGTGTTCGGAAAGATGCTCCCTAACGCGCCGCAGCGACGGCGGATCGGGATGATAGATGCCTCCGGCGATCTCCACCACCTCCGGCGAAACGTGAAAGTAAAGCATCCCTCCCGTGTGCCCGCTCATCCCGCGCGTGCCGAACGCCGCCGCCACGTGCGTCTTGTACGGCGTCTTATCGTGCGCGAACCGCGTGTCGCGATAAATGCGGAAAATGGCCTTCTTCGGATCGGTGATGTAATCCGGCGCGTGCTTGGCCAGGTCGGCGTTCAGCGCCTCCACCAGCGTCACCATCGGCGCCTTCACCTTCGTGTCGTAAACCTCTTTCCGCTTCTGAAACCACTCTCGCCTGTTATTTCGCTTCAGCGCCTTGAGAAACTGCAGCCCTTCGGCCGGAAACCCCTCGAATCGCGGACTCAACTTCCCCTCCTGATACCTTGAAATTGTGACTGCTCCCGTCTCTGGCGCCGCCCTGCTGCGGTCGATTCCGGGCCTCGCCGTCCGCGAGCACGAGCCGCTCGCCCGCCACACCCGCTTCTCGATCGGCGGCCCGGCCCGCATCTACGCCGAAGCCTCCACGCCCGATACCCTGCGACTGGCTCTCGCCGCCGCGGCTCAGTCCGGCCTCGCCGTCAACATCATCGGCGGCGGCTCGAATCTTATTGTCTCCGACTCCGGCTTCGACGGTCTCATTCTCCGCTACACCCCCTCTCGCATCCACCAACCCGAACCCGGACTGCTCCATGCCGAAGCCGGCGCCGATCTCCAGGCTCTCGTAGACCGCAGCATCGATCTCGGCCTCGCCAATCTCCATACCATGACCGGCATCCCGGGCACGGTGGGCGGCGCCGTGTACGGCAACGCCGGCGCCTACGGCCACTCCGTCTCCGAAACCCTCGAATCGGCCACCTTTCTCGACTCGGGCGGCATGCGTACCTTCGACAACGCCGCCTGCCAGTTCGCCTACCGCGAAAGCATCTTCAAGCGCCGCAAGGATTGGATCATCCTCTCCGCCACCTTCCGCCTTCCTTCCGGCGAGGCTTCCGCCCTCCGCGCCACCGCCGATGGCATTCTCACCACCCGGAACCAGAAGTATCCGCCCGACATGAAATGTGCCGGCAGCATCTTCAAAAATCTCATCCTCGCCGAACTCCCCTCCGCCGTCCAGGACCGCGTCCCCGCATCCGTCGTCCGCGAAGGCAAAGTTCCGTCCGCCTGGTTTCTTGAACAGGCCGGAGCCAAGGGCATGCGCCGCGGTGACATAGAAGTAGCTCCTTACCACGCCAACCTCATCTACAACACTGGTTCCGGCGCCTCGGACGATCTCCGCATCCTGATCGCGGAGCTTAAGGATCGTGTTTTCAAAGACTTCGGCCTCATGCTCGAAGAAGAAGTCCAGTACGTCGGTTGAGTTCCCGTTCTCGGCATAAGCCTCTATCTCGTTGATATTACACAACTATTACAAAAACATTAGCCTTCCCTTGATACTTTGGGACTTGATGTTTCTCTCTCTCATTACGGAGACCCATTGACCACCGAGACCCCATACTTCATTGACCGCGAGAAGATGAACTGGCTCACCATCGTCGTTCTCACGCTCCTCCACATTGGCGCAGTTGCGGCCCTTTTCTGCTTCAGTTGGCGCAACTTGGCAGTAGCAGCGCTGCTCTACTGGATCGCCGTCGGTTTCGGGATCAGCCTGGGCTATCATCGCCTTCATACGCACCGCGGGTTCAAGACCTCGCTGCTGGTCGAATACTTCTTCGCCGTGTGCGGCACTCTCACGCTCGAAGGCGGCCCGATTTTTTGGGTAGCCACCCACCCAATTCCGCCCCAGAAATCCGACCGTGACGGCGACCCACATTCCCCCCGCGACGGCGCCTGGTGGGCTCACGTCGGCTGGATCCTTGTCGGCGAATCGAAGCACTCCAACACGCGGCTCATGTCGAAGTACGCTCCGGACCTCGCCAAACACCGCTTCTACGTCTGGCTGAACAACTATCACTGGGTGCCGATCGTGGCCCTCGCCGCGCTGGTTTATGCCATCGGCGGCCTGCCGCTCTTCCTGTGGGCGATCTGCCTGCGGATCGTCGTCGGCCTTCACGCCACCTGGCTCGTCAACTCCGCCACGCATATGTGGGGTAGCCGCCGCTTCGCCACACGCGACGACTCCCGCAATAACTGGTGGGTTGCTCTCATCACCTTCGGCGAAGGCTGGCATAACAACCATCACGCCCACCCGGTTTCGGCGCGCCACGGTCTGGCCTGGTACGAGTTCGACATGTCCTGGATCACGCTCAAGTTGTTCCGAGCCATCGGCCTCGTGCATAGCGTCCAGGTCGCACGCGCCGACACCAAACTGGTTCTTCCCGAGCGCGAAGCGGCGTAGTCCCAACGCGCGCCGCGGCGCTTCGAACCGGTCGCGTAAGCTGGAACTATGGTTGTCGCGGGCCGCCGCAAGTCGATCGCGTTCTTTATCGCGCTCGGCGCCGGGCTCATCGTCGTTTCGATCCTGCTTTACGTCGGTTGGGTCTTTCTCAACTGGCGTCACGGGATCCTTCTCTTCTTCGGCATACTCCTGCTCGCCGTCATCATCGGCGGCGTAGTCCTGAACACGATTTTTCTCGTGCGCGAAATTCGCCGAAACGAACAACACGACGCCTTCATCAACGCCGTTACGCACGAGCTGAAGACCCCTGTCGCCTCCATTCGTCTTTATCTCGAAACCCTTCAGACCCGGAACGTCGACGAGGCCCGCCGGCAGGAGTTTTACCGCATCATGCTCGAAGACAGCAGCCGCCTGCTCTCGACCATCGAACAGGTGCTGCGCACAGGCCGCCTGGGCGCCGCGGCGCGAACTCTGGAACACACCCGCATCGAGCTCGGCCCCATGGTCGAGGAATGCCTCGAGCGCGTCCGCAACGCCCATCACGTTCCGGCCGGATCGGTCGTTTTTCAACCCGGACCCGCGCTCGCCGTACTGGGCGACCCGGAAGAAGTCCGCGCTGCCGTCACGAACCTGATCGACAACGCCGTCAAATACTCCGGGCCCGGCGTCCAGGTCACTATCGAGACCGCCGCCGTCGACGGCCGTTTTGCTACGCTTCGCGTCCAGGACCGCGGCATCGGCATCCCGAAGGCCGATCTCAAGCGCATCTTCCGCCGCTTCTACCGTTCTCCCGGCTCTCTGGCCGCCCGTGTCAAAGGTACCGGTCTCGGCCTGTATATCGTCCGCTCCGTCGCCAAACGCCACGGTGGCCGGGCCTGGGCCGAAAGTGAAGGCCCCGGCCGCGGAAGCACCTTCGTCCTTCAGCTTCCCCTTGCCTCATGAACCGGATCCTGATCGTCGAGGACGAACAGCATCTGGCCGAAGGCCTCCGGTTCAATCTCGAGGCCGAAGGCTACGAAGTAGAAATCGCCGATACCGGCGAAGCCGCCCTGCACCGCCTCGCAGGTGCTCCTCTCGACGTAGTCGTCCTCGATCTCATGCTCCCCGGCATCGATGGCTTCACCGTCATGACCGAAATGCGCCGCGCCGGCCACTACGTCCCCACCCTCATGCTTACCGCGCGCAGCCGTCCCGAAGACGTTCTTCGCGGCTTCGCCTCCGGCGCGGACGATTATCTCCCGAAGCCCTTCGACCTCGCCATCCTCCTTGCCCGTATCCAAGGACTACTCCGCCGCCGCGACTGGCTCCGCTCCCTCGCCTCGGCGCCATCTCCAGCTCAGTCCTACCGCTTCGCCGGAAAATCGGTCGACTTCACCACGCTCGAACTCCACGCCCGCGGCGAGTCGATTCCGCTCACCCTGATGGAAGTCAACGTACTCCGCTATTTCATCGAACACGAAGGCCAGGCCGTTTCCCGTAAAGCCCTCCTCGAAGACGTCTGGGGGCTCCACGAAGACACCGATACCCGCGCCATTGACAACTTCATCGTCCGTCTCCGCCGCTATCTCGAAGACGACCCCTCGAATCCGCGCCACGTCGTCACCGTCCGCGGTGTCGGCTATCGCTTCGTCGCCGAACCCCCTTCGTAGGGCGCGCGCGTCCCGCCCGCCACTGCGCTATGCTCACCCGAGATATGCAACGCCGCGTTTTCTTGCGCCGGCTGGCCGCCCTCGCCGCCGCCCAAGCCTCTCTCGCCGCCCAACTCCCCGCAAACAAAAACGTCCGCTGGGCGCTGGGTACCAACCTGTGGAACTATTTCCCGCGCGTACCCTTCACTGACATCCTGGACTGCATGCGCGACACGGGCTTCATCGGCGCCCGCCTCACCCAGTTTCCGCGCATCCTCGACACCTACAACCTCACCCCCGCGCAGCTTCACAAGGAAATCGACAAGCGCGGCCTCCACATCGTCACCATCTCCTTCAACGGCGCGTTTCAGGACGCCTCCGCCCGCCCCGCCATCTTCGCCAGTGCCCGTGCCGCCATGGAATTCCTGCGCGATTTCGGCGCCCGGGATCTCGTCGTCTTCTCTCCCAGCCGCAAGTCATCCGGCGCACTCACCCCACAGGGGTTCAAAACCATGTGTGAAAGCTTCAACCAACTCGGAGACATCGCCGGCGTAATGGGCTTCCGCGCCGGACTCCATAACCACCTGGGCCAGATGGTCCAGACGCCGGAAGAGATCGACCGCTGCATGGCGCAAACCGACCCGCGCCGCTTCCACTTCTCTCCCGATACCGCCCACATCCATCTCGCCGGAGGCGATGTCGCCGCCATCCTGGCCCGCTACCACTCCCGCATCACGTTGCTCGATTACAAAGACGCCCGCCGGGCTGCGCTCCCCCAAGGCTTCCGCGAGGCCATCTTCGACTTAGGCGACGGCGAAATCGACTTCCCTGCCTGCCACCGCGTGCTTAAGTCGATGTCCTACCAGGGCTGGATCTGCGTCGACCTCGACATCGCGCGCCAGGGGCCCAAGGTCAGCTACGAGCGCTGCGGAGCCTACATTACAAAGACACTTGAGCCCATTTATGTTTGAAACCGGAAGAAGAGATTTGCTTTTAGCCGGCCTCGGCGCCGGCCTCGGTGCTTCCGCCGTCCCGCCCGCCTACCGCGTCCTCGACCCCCATGTCCACGTCTGGAAGCACGACCGGGCCTACCCCTTCGCAAAGGAAACCACGCACCCGCCCGCCGAGGACCGCACGCCCGAGATGCTCCTCGACCTCATGAAGGCCAACGGCGTGGCCAAAACCGTCATCATCCAGGTCATCCACTACCGCTACGACAACAGCTACCTCGCCCGCGTCCTGCGGCAGTATCCGCGGTATTTTCATGGTGTTTGCCGCCTCGATCCACTCGACCCCGCGGCCCCCGATCACCTCTCAAGCCTCACCGAGGAACAAGGCTTCCGCGGCGTGCGCTTGAGCCCCGCCGGCGACGCCTCCGGCGATTGGATCCGTGGCCCTCTCATGCCGCCTCTCTGGAAGCGCTGCGAGCAGCTCAAAGTTCCCATGACGCTGCTCACCACCATCACCCGGATGCCCGATGTCGCCCGCCTCGCCGAACGCTTCCCCGAGCTCACCATCGTCATCGACCACATGGCCGACTGCCCCATCGACCACCCTCAGGAACTCGACAACCTCATCGCGCTCAATCGCTTCCCCAGGCTCTTCGTGAAAATCTCCCACACCTGGTCCATCTCCCGCCAGCCGTACCCGTTCCTCGACGCGCAGAAATACGTCCAGCGCCTCCACGAAAGCTTTGGCCCTCAGCGTCTGATGTGGGCCACGGACTGGCCCATCTGTCTCGCGAAAATCAGCTACCGCCAGGCGCTGACCGTCGTCCAAGACGACATGAAATTCCTCAACGCCGGCGACAAGTCGTGGATGTTGAGCAAAACGATCGAAAGGGTATGGCCGTTCGCGTGACGGCCTATTTGATGGCTTCGTCTTTTTCGACTTTGCCGTCGCGGATGTGGATGACGCGGTGCGCATGGAGCGCGATATCGTGCTCGTGCGTCACCAGGACGATGGTGTTTCCCTGCTGATAGAGACGCTCGAAAAGCGCCATGATCTCGCCACCGGTAGCCGTATCAAGCGCACCGGTCGGCTCGTCCGCCAGCAGGATGGACGGATTGTTCACCAGCGCCCGCGCGATGGCGACGCGCTGCCGCTGACCACCAGATAACTCGTTTGGTTTATGGAACATGCGCTGCTCAAGGTCAACCGCGCGCAGCGCCATCCGGGCCTTCTCCGCCCGCACCTCGGCCGGCAAGCCCGCGTATATCAGCGGCAATTCGACGTTGTGCAGCGCCGTCGCCCGCGGCAGCAGATTGAAAGTCTGAAAAACGAAGCCAATCTCTTTGTTCCGGATCCGCGCCAACTCGTCGTCGTCCATGTCGCTGGCGAGTTTGCCGTTCAAGTAATAGAGACCCTTCGTCGGCGAATCCAGGCAGCCGATCAGATTCATCAGCGTCGATTTGCCCGACCCCGACGGCCCCATGATCGCAACATACTCGCCGCGCCGGATCTGGACGTCCACGCCGGAAACCGCGTGGATCTCCTGGTCGCCCATGATGTATGTCTTCCACAGATCGTACGTGCGTATGACGATCCCGTCGCGCCTGAGCTGTTCGCCGCGCTCTATGAGTTCTTGTGTAGCGGTGGCCATTCGTGTCGCGGGCTCAGCTTGCTTCGGTGGTCTGGACCGGGGCTTTGTTATCGATCTTCACTTTCGAGTCGTTGCGCAGAGTGCGAATCACCTGGTAGCTCCCGGTCACGATCTGATCGCCGGGCTGCAGCCCGTTCAGAACTTCGATGTCGGTTGTTCCGGTAATGCCCGTGTCCACCTTACGGAACAAAGCCCGGCCGGCATTTACAACGAACACACCTTGTAATTCCTTGCGTCCTTCGCGCTCCTGCGCCGAAGTAAGCTGAACCGGGTCGCCCGGCTTCGGCTTGTCGAGATCCCTCTTCATGCGAACCGTCAGCGACTGAATCGGAATCGCCATCACGTCGCGGCGTGTCGCGGTCGTGATTTTCGCCGTGCAGGACAAGCCGGGGCGAATCTCGTCCGGTGGATTATCGAGCGCCACAACCACCTTGAAATCCTTCGCTTCCTGGCTCGACGTGTTGCTTTGCGACGCCGCCACGCCGCTCGATCGCAGAATCGCCGTGTCGCCGATCTCGATCACGTGCCCGGTAAATGTCTTATCCGGAATAGCGTCGATCGAAACTTCGGCCTGCTGGCCCTCCCGGTGCCAGTTGTCCGCCGTGAAGCCCAGCCGCACCACGAACAGCAGCGGGGCGCAGGCGGGGCTCTGGGTTTCGGACGCGCGCGATTGCCTCTCTCCGGCTGCGGCGGGCAACGGCCCGGCGGCCCGCGCCTGGGCCAGCCTGGCCTACGACCCGACCACCCGGCTGCTGGTGCTCTGGGGCGGCACGGGCAGCCGCGGCGGCGTTTGGAGCTGGGATGGACGGAGCTGGACGCGGCATGCGGCCGGCGGGCCGCCGGCCCGCCAGGCGGCCATGCTGGCCTGGGATGGCCATTCCGGCAAGATGCTGCTGTTTGGCGGCTGGGACGGCAGCGCCACCGACAGCAATGAGAGCTGGGAGCTGGATACCGCGCACTGGACCTGGACGCGATTGACGCCGGCGCACCTGCCGCCGGCGCGGCATGGCGCCGAGATGCAATGGGACGCGGCGTACCAGGGAGACATCCTGTTTGGCGGCGACGCCGGACCGCTGTTTAACAATCAGGGGCAACTGGTCGAGCAACAGTTCAACGACAGCTGGC
>JAJYCN010000251.1 GCA_021778335.1 Acidobacteriota bacterium
CTGTTTCCTGGATCTTCTTAAGCAGCGGATAGTGGTTCTTCAGGAACAGGTTCAGAAACTCCTGTTGGCGGCCCCACTGCACCTTGTAGTAATACTCGACCGCGTAGGGCGCATCCAGCCCTCCGTGCGGCGGCGCCCCCTGCGCGAATAACCCCGGCCCGGCGCAAACGGCGATCAACAGCGACAGCAGAACCTTCTTCATCGCACCCTCGTTATCTCCGCCAGCGGCCTTCTTCGCGCTTGCCGGCGAGCAATTTTGCGTCTTCGGTCACAAGATACGGCGTCAGCGCGCCGTGATCGTTCAGCGCCTTCACTGTGTGCAGCGGATCGTTCCCGGCATAGACGAGCACCATATGCGCCGCGTTCAACGGATTCGAAGCCGCGTACACCAGCGAGTCGCGTTCGGAGGCGAATGTCTTGCCGTCGAGCTTCAGCACGCCGGCGTGATAGTCGAGCCCGAGTCTTCCGGCCCAGTTCGCCAGCGCGGAGTTGGTCGAGGGACGGCCCACGAAGACGACGTCGTGATTCTTCAGGTCCGCGTCGCTTACTTCGAAGTCCTTGCGAATTTCGACGTCTTCCTGGCCGCGGTCGCGATACATCTTCTGTAGCTGCTCGGCCGCGTAGCGGTTCGTGGCGATGTTGTCCAGCGTCCCGTAGACAATCACCGCTGTGGCGAGGCGCTCGCTGATACTTCCCGGCAGGTATGCCGGCCCGTCGCCGGGTTCGGTGAATGCGTACGTCGTTCCCGCCTTGTCAAGGAAGGACTGCGCGGTCACGGTCCTCGTGGTGTTGGCCGCGAAGTAGTCCTTCATCAGCTTCAGGAATGCGTCGTCGCCCATCTTGTGGCGCAGGGCGTCGAGGAACAGCGCGCCCCGGGCCTGCACAACCCGGAACCGGTTTAGCGGGGTATCCGGAGCGAGTTTCAAGCCGCGATATTGAATCGTCTCCGCCGCGATTGCCGCTTCCGGATCCTTACCTTCGAGCAGCCGATAGTAGGCCGCCGAGCCGGCCACGAACCAAGTGTCGGCGTCGGAGGCGGGCAGCACCCAGCCCTTCCATAGACGGTCCTCGTAGCTGACTTTCTTCGCCTCCGCCGGCTTCGTTTGCTCCGGCTTCTTAGCCAACCGCTCCTGTTCGTTTTCCTGAATCAGCTTGCGCAGCGCGTCCGAGGCTTTCGCCGTGAACAGGTGGTAGCCGTCGGGATAGAGTCCCTGCACCAGTCCCGGATTGACGGCCGGCGCCGGCGCAACGGTCTGGTTCGGGCGCCCCATCTCGGCCCAAACCATCATGTTGTTCGCCATGCCGGCGGTGGCGATCTTGGCGTCGATCGTGCTGCGGGCGACGAGCGGGGTCGTGCGGTACGCCAGGAAGCCGAACTGTTCGTCGATCTTGCCCTTGTACTCGTGATAGAGCTTTTGCCAGGCGAGGTCACGCACCATCGGAACATAAGGCACGTAAGCGGGCGGACCCTGCGGGTCGGGCTCGTATTCCAAGTTGATCGTCAGATCCTTGGCGTTGTTATCGCCCCAGTAGAATCCCGTCGTGCCGCCAAACCATTCGTTCTTCGAACTCCGCCACAGGTGAGTGTGGTTTGTTCCGAGCTCATACATGGCGATCTCGTTCGTCTTGGCGTCGCCGATGATCCACTCGTTTGTGTAGAGGCCGTTGTTGCGCGTGCCAAGCTCGTGGATGACTTCGTCGATGTTGCCGGCGTACTGAATCGCCCGCCGCGCGCGGAATGCCACCGGAGTGCCGTTGATGTTGAACGGCGTCTGCCGGATCGTCGTTTCGGTCAGCACTACGCCGGCATCGTTTTGATACCAGTCCGTACCGCTTTCGATCCCGCCCGGATAGCTCTGCATCAGAAGACGATGGCCGGTGTCGGGCTGGATGTCGAGCATCACGTTGGTCAGTTCGCCCAGCGTCTGCGACCACCAAGTCACATGGCCGATCACCATCTTGCCGTCGCGTGTCGCCGGGCCCGTCGCCGCGAACGAGCTGCAGTGGTCGGTGGCGGTGTCGCGTCCTGGCCGGCTGTAACCCGGAGGCGAGAAATGGAGCCCTTCGAGGCCCGTCGGCGTCATCAAAACCGCTGCCTGCAACTCACCCATCTCGACCGCCGTGTTCGCCACGACGAGGTCGATCAAATCCAGCTTCCGCTTCAGGAACTTCGCACCGTGGGCGTTCGCGCCGTCCACGATGCCGCGCATCTCCTCGAGAATCTCCTTGTCGAATCCGCGAAGGAACAAGGCGTTCGCCGAGGTGCGGAAAGTGTCCCAGGTGTCCTCGTCCGTACGGCCGCCGAGTAAGTAGGAACAACGCGCCAGATACTCGGAGATTTCCCGGGCCATCAGATAGCCGTGTTGATAGCCGCGATCATAGGGTTTGCCTTCAATGTGCAGATAGATCCAGCCGCCCTTGGGATAGCGGTACGCCGGACCGAACGTCTCCACCGCTTCCCTGGCCGGCCAGGCGTCCTGCGCGGATGCCTCGTCGATGTTTACGCCCGCAAACCACGCCTTGCCATGCAGCGTTCCGCCGTTGCCAGCGGTAAGTAAGATCGTGTCCTGGGAACGGCTCGCCACAAACCGCAGCGTCACGCGAGTCCATCCCTGCGTGCCGCCCACAGAAGCCGAATGCAGATCGAAGGGCATCGACGCCATGGTCAGCGCGGCGCCCGAGGCGATCGGCTCGTTCGGCAGATCCTGCACGTGAAGGTTGTCCGTTTTCACCCAGCCGCTTAGCTCGTAGCGCTTGCCGATCGTGAGCGACACGGGAGAGAGGCGCACGCAAGCGTCCGTACCGGTTGCAGCCGCCTCGAGCCGCAGCGCTTCCTTGTTGTCGTGCATCACCGCGGCATCCGGCGCCGCCGTACCGCGCACCACCGTCCAACCGTTGTTGGGTGTATCGAAGGAAGCCTCATAAACCGGCGCCGCCGCCCGCAGGGCCACGGCGGCGAGAAGACAAAGGATGAAACGAACCATTGCGCGCTCCTGTGGGTTCACTATAGCAAGGCCGGCTATCAGCCGCCAGCGATCCGCCGGCCGCTTGTTTGCGCTTACCGCGAGTAGTGAACTACGCTGAAGTCGCAAGCGCGCGAAGTAGGGCGCTATCCCCGAAAAATACTATGCGAATTAAAGCGATCGGTTTCCTTGTTCTTGCTTCCCTTCCGTTTTGTCTCGTCCGGGCCGCCGTACCGACTTTCCAACTCAGCGCCGGCGGGCGCACTTACACGCTTGCCGGCAGCGATCCCGCTTCTAACGCTTCGACGACAATCCCTACCGTGCTCGTGCCCATTACTTTGTCGTTTGAGTCGAAGCAGGTGAACGGGAAGCCGTTCGTGCTCGACGCAGGACCCGATGTCGCGATGTTGCTCCGTTCGCCTATATTCAAGGACTACGCGTTCCCTTCGGGCAACGTGACGCAATACATCGACGCCATGCTCCGCACAACGTTTCCCAAGGCGTCCAACTGGCACACGCTTCTTGGCAAGCCGGAGATCGAGCCGGTCGCGATTTCGGTGCCCGCCGGTTACGGCTATGTTCTTAGTTCCAAGAAAGAGGGCAAGACGGTCGCGGTTGTCGATTCGGAGTTTGTTGAGAAACAGGTGTTTGCCCAGATACCGGAGCAAGCCGGCAAGTTAGTCATCGCCTTCGCCCATAACACCACTTACTACGCCGACGCCGACGCGACCGTCTGCTGCACGTGGGGAACGCACGGCGTTGACCCGGATACGAAGAACGCCTTCGTGCTGGCTTCGTTTCTCCACGACACGCCCTCGATCGTGGAGGACTTCGACGTACAACCGCTCACGCAGCAACTCGCTGAATTCTTCTACGATCCGATGTACGATCCCCAGCAGTACCGGCATCGCCAGAACATCCAGGGCAATACGTTCCCGGCGTGGCTACGGCCCGCCACCATGCATCCCGGCGACGAGGGCGTTTGCGGCGGCACGCTCATCGGGTCGAATTACTTCCTGCTGGAGCCGACGGATACAAACCGGAAGAACAACTTCCCGGCTTCCAGGCCATTCCTGGCCCGCCTGGGCGGCACGGTGTTCCATCTCCAGAACGTCGCTTTGCTCCCCTGGTACACGGGCAGTGCCGAACCTCTCGGGACGACGTATAGCTTCCCCAACGCCCGAGTTCTCGCCGCGCCGGCCGAGCCGTGCCCTCCCCGCCAACGTCACAACGGCGCGCCGGAGACCACTTTTTCCGCGATTCCGAACAGCCGCCCGCCCAACGGCCACCAACTGATCGGATATTGGACCGGCTACGGGATTCCCGGCCCCACTCCACCCGCTCGACGCATCTCGCCGCAATGGGACGTTATCATCGTCGCCTTCTCCACGCCGGACAAAAGCGCGCCGGACGGCACAATGCAGTTCCATGTCCGCAACGGCGTCACGCCGGAACAGTTCAAAGAGGGCGTGGCCTATCTCAAGGGTCAAGGCAAGAAGGTGCTGCTCTCGCTCGGCGGCGGCGGCCTGTACTTCACCTTCGACGACGCGAAGGCGGTGCCGAACTTCGTCTCCTCGGTTGCTCAGATCGTGCGCGAATACGGCTTCGACGGGGTCGACATCGACTTCGAGTCGCCGTCGCTCGCTCTCGCGCCGGGCGATACGGATTTCAAGCATCCGTCCACGCCTTCGGCCGTCAACCTGATCTCCGCGCTCCGCCAGTTGCATGACCAGATCGGACCGCAGTTCATGATTACTCTCGTCCCCGAGGGCAGCCAGATTCCGGGCGGATACCCCAGTTACGGTGGCCAGTTCGGGTCCTACTTACCGCTAACCTACGCGCTACGCGATATTCTCGCGTTCGTCGACATTCAGGACTACAACACGCCTCCACTCCAAGGCCTCGACGGGGAGATTTATCAGTCCCAAACGGTCGACTATCATGCCGCGGTCACCGAACTCCTGCTCCATGGTTTCAACGTAGGCGGCGACCCGAAGTACTTTTTCCCGCCCCTGCCGGCGAATAAGGTGGCCGTCGGCTTCCTCACCGGGTACGAGAATCCGGAAACGGTCACGAAGGCTATGGAGTATCTCATCACGGGCAAGGCGCCGCTCGGCACTACGTATAAGCTGGTCGAGCGCGCCGGTTACCCAGGGATGATCGGAGCGATGTTCTGGACACTTGATGCCGACCACCGCGAGAACTATCGTTACTCGAACACCGTGGGTCCGCAATTGCACAACTACCCGGCGGCGAAGTAGTTACGGCGCGGCCGGGGCGGGGCCGAAGAGCGAGGAGGGGTTGATCCAGGCGTAGGTGCAGCAGCCAGAACGAAGAATCAGGTCGGCTCCGTCGGCGCCGAAGAGGCCGCCATAGCCTTCCGGCGGCGACCCGGCGAGCGGCACCCAGCGGCCCGCCACGCGGTCCAGGCGGAAGAGGCCGTACGGTGGAGCGGGGCCACCGGGATGGGTTGGGGAATAATACAGCTCACCGAAAACGGCGCCTGCGGCGGCGACGATCGACCTGGCGTAATATGCAGGGGGAGTGAACCAGCTCGTGGAGTTGGGCCGGGATGGGGAGCCGGTATTGAAGGGGCTTGCCAGGGACAGGCGCGACCGGAACGAGCCGTCCGGGCCGAGATCAAGCCAGCAACCGGCCATCGGACTGAAGAAGCCGATGCCAGAATCAAGTACGACCGCCCGGCCGTGGTAGGTCACCCACGTTTCCGGGCGATAGTCGTTGGACTGGACCTTCGACGGTAGGCCCGAACTGCGGTCGGCGTCGCTGAAGAAGTTGGCTGCGGGAAGGCCTTTCGAGAGGAGCTTGCCGTCCAGGGAGAAACGCTCAAGGGTATCGGGATTGGACGGGGCGTCGCCGCGGACGGGATCCGCGCCAAAGGCCCAGATTTCGGAGCGGTTGCGAACAACGATCGAGTCGGCGGTGAACCGCGAGGTTGGAAAGACGCCGCTGATTCGCCCCGGCGGCTTGATGCGAACCAGCACGGTCGATACCTCCGCGGCCGACTTCCAGTCCTCGACAGACGCGATCAGCGAGCCGTCACCCACGGCGGCGGCGCTGCGAAGCTTGACGTTGTAGGCTCCGGGGAACCAGATTTCGGTCTGTCTGATGACAAGCTTGCCGTCGCGGTCGTACATCCAGATGGCAGGGTGGTCGCCCGGGTTTTCAGCGCGCTCATACTGAATCCAGTAGCCGTTGTCCCACCGGTCGAGCGAGAGTCCCGGACGGAAATCGACCGGGATCTTAACCGAGCGCTGGATGATATTTTGGCCGGAAAGCATCGGGAAGGCGAACACGCCGATAGCTCCGATGCGAAAAACGGCGGAAACGAATTTGCTCATGATTCGACCGTTCCTCTCGTATTACACCCTACCTCTTTGACGCTCCCTCTTGCCGGTTCGTGGAAGCTCTCGAGTACGCCGTTCTTGACCTGTCTATAACTATAGGGTTCACACTGAATTCAGAACGATGCCGCTGACTGCCACTCAACTCGCCCGGGCCTGCGGACTCAGCCGCACCACGGTGCTTTATTATGAGTCCGCCGGGCTGCTGAAGCCGGCCAGGCGCAGCGCCGGAAACTATCGCCTTTACGGCGACAGAGACCTCGAGCGCCTTCGTCAGATCTGCCTCTACCGCGAGGCGGGATTGAAGCTCAGCGACATTCGTTCCCTGCTCGATGGAGGGCGCGGCGACGCGGCCAGCGTCCTGAAACGCCGCCTCGCCGAACTCAGCGCCGAAATCGGCAGGCTGCACGATCACCAACTCGCGATCGCGCGGCTGCTCAAGAACACAGACAGACTAAGGAGAGACACGATGGTTACGAAAGACAAGTGGGTGAAAGTCATGCGCGAGGCAGGCTTCACCGATGCCGATATGCACCGCTGGCACGCCCAGTTCGAGAAATCGGCGCCGAGCGAGCACCAGGAGTTCCTGGAATTCCTGCACATTCCGGCGGAGGAGATCCGCAACATCCGGGAGTGGAGCCGTAAGGGCGCCGAGAGTTAAGGCCGGGAAATGAGGCGGGATTGGTGGCGGAAGTGGGGGTCGAACCCACACGTTCAGTGAAGAACGCCAGATTTTGAGTCTGGTGCGTCTGCCAATTCCGCCATTCCGCCACGGTTGGCATCCCTATTTTATCCGATCCTCCCGGCCAGTGCAGTGGCCGCCATAGCCCTATACTTCCATGAGAACTTTTAATGCAGCAACACTCTTGCATTTACCAAACTTTTGGTTTAACCTAACTTTGTGAGCGAACGAGAGAGTTTCCAGCCTGTAGCGAGCGCCCAACCGGGCCTCGTGCGGCCCTCTCTCGCCGTTCAACTTCCGAAGCTGGTAAGCATTAGCATTCAGGTCGCCGTACCCGGCGCCGCCTGATCTGGTTTCGGACTGGAATTCCGAAGGGCCGGCGGCGGGGACCGATCCCACCGCCGGCCTTTTTTGTTATCAACCCACACGCTCAGGAGACGAGAGAGTTTATTAATGTCCGCGAGTCAAACTGGAACCATGATGAGCGGGGCGCGCATCCTGCTGGAGTGCCTCGTTCGGGAGAACGTCGACTGTATCTTCGGATACCCGGGCGGGGTCACTCTGCCGCTGTACGACGCCATCTACGACCACCCGATCCGGCACGTCCTGGTACGCCATGAGCAGAACGCCTGCTTCGCGGCCGAGGGCTACGCCCGGACGACCGGGCGCGTGGGCGTCTGCTGCGCGACTTCGGGTCCTGGGGCGACCAACCTCGTGACCGGACTGGTGGACGCCATGATGGACTCGATCCCTGTGGTCGCGCTCACCGGTCAGGTTTCGACCAAGCTCATCGGCAGCGACGCGTTCCAGGAAGCAGACACCTTTGGAATCACACGTTCGTGCACAAAACATAACTTTTTAGTTAAGAACATCGCTGATTTACCTCAAGTTGTCCATGAAGCCTTTTACCTGGCTGCCAGCGGCCGTCCGGGACCTGTTCTGGTCGATATCCCCAAGGATGTCTTCCAGGCACAGGCTCACTATTCGCCCGTCACTTCCATTCACCTCCCCGGATATAAAGTGATCCAGGAGGGACACGCCGGCCAGATCCGCCGCGCCGCCCAGATGATGTGGGAAGCCGAGCGGCCGCTGGTCTACGCCGGGGGCGGGATCATCGCATCCGAGGCTTCAGCGGATCTTCAGGAACTGGTTGAGACGCTGAATGCTCCCGCGGTGATTACGCTGATGGGCCTCGGCGCTCTGCCGACGAACCATCCGAATTTCATCAGCATGCCCGGCATGCATGGAAGCTATGCCGCGAACATGGCGATGACGCAATCCGACCTCCTCATCGCCGTCGGCACGCGCTTCGACGACCGTGTTACCGGACGCCTGTCGGCGTTTGCGCCTCACGCGAAGGTCATCCACATCGACATCGACGCCGCGGAGATCAGCAAGAACCGTACCGCCGATCTGCCGATCGTAGGCGACGCGAAACGCGTGCTCTCCAAGCTCAACAGGAACCTTAAGGAAACAAGCCTGGAAGACAGAGAAAGAAAGGCTTCTGCGCGGAGCGAATGGCGAGAAGAGATCCGGGCCTGGAAGGAGCAGCACCCGATTGTCGCCGAAGTCTCCGACGAGGAAATCAAGCCGCAGCATCTGATGCGGGAGATTGACCGTCTCTCGGGCGGCCAAGCGATCGTCACGAGCGACGTCGGCCAGCACCAGATGTGGGCCGCTCAGTTCATCCGGTTCAACGAACCCCGCCTCTGGCTCAACTCGGGCGGCCTGGGTTCGATGGGCTTCGGCCTACCGTCGGCCATCGGCGCTCAGTTCGCCCGTCCGGACAAACTGGTCTTTTCGATCGTCGGCGACGGCGGGTTCCAGATGTCAATCCCGGAATTGGCCACCATCGCCAACCACGCCTTGCCAATCAAAATCGTCGTCATGAATAACGGCTACCTCGGCATGGTTCGCCAGTGCCAGTCGCTTTTCTATAACA
>JAJYCN010000252.1 GCA_021778335.1 Acidobacteriota bacterium
ACCCGATCCAGCGTATCAGGGGCTCAGCCTCTCGCCGGCCAGTGGCCCCGTCGACTTAGGCTGGGAGTTAGCTCGCTAATTTGGACAGCAGTGATGCCCGGCGTCGACGGCGTCACGGCGAATAACTTAGGCTCCGTCTGGGACTCCGGCGCCGGCGTGTTAGTAAGTTGGCAGCCCTCCGATTTCGGACTCCGCTCGGCCAACGTCGCCGTCGCCACCGCCGGCGCCTTCCTCACCGTCCTCGCCGCCGAACGCACCCAACAGGCCGCCCAGGCCACCGTCTCGAGCTGGGAAATCCTTGAGCGCAGCATCCACTCCCTCGTCGCCGCCCAACTCCGCCCCGGCGCCGGCGAGGCCCGCGTCAACGCCGAACTCGCCGTCGCCCGCACCATGCTTGCCCAGGCCCGGCAAGCCGTCGGCATCGCCCGAGCCACCCTCGCCCAGTTCATCGGAAACGACGCCGCCCACCGCACACTCGCCGCGGACAAACTCACCGGCGCGCTTCCCGCCGCTCCCTCCGCCCCTCCGCTCGACGCCGCCGCCAACCCGCTCTCCATCGAACAAAACGCCGCCGTCTCCCAGCAGCGCTCCCAACTGAAAGCCCTCCAGAAGACTTACTACCCGCAGTTCCTCGTCCAGGGGCTCGCCTCCGCCCGCGGCGCCGGCATGGAAACCGGCGGCGCACGCCTCGGCGGAGCCAACGGCCTCGCGCCCACCGTCCAGAACTACGGCGTCGGACTTACTGTCACCTTCCCCGTCATGGATAACTTCGCCATCGAAGACGAAGAAGCCCAACAGCGGGCCAAGATCCGCGCGGCTCAAGCCCAGTCCCGTCTCACCTCCACCCAACTCGAGTCCCGCTTCAACGCCGCCTTAGCCACGCTCGATGGCGCGCGCAACGTCGCCGCCAACACGCCCACCGAAGTCTCCTCCCCCGAGGCCGCTCTCAAGCAGGCCGAGGCCCGCTACCAGTCCCAACTCGCTCCCATCGACGACGTCGCCCAGGCCCAGCGCCTCATGGTCCAGGCCCGCATCGGCGATTCCCTCGCCCGCCTCTCCGTCTGGCGCGCCCAACTCGAAATCGATACCGTCCGCGGCGATATCCAGCCCTTCCTCGCCGAGGCCTCGAAATGAACTCTCTCGCGAAAGACAGTCCATGCGCCTCGTCCTGACTTCCCTCCGCCGCCCCGTCACCGTCGTCGCCGCGCTCATCGCCATCGCCCTCGGCGCCTGGCTCGCCGTCCTCCGCATGCCGTCGACATCTTCCCGCAGGTCGGCGACCCCGCCATCTACGTCGCTCAACCTTACTCCGGCATGGATCCGGCCCAGATGGAAGGTTACTTGACTTACTACTACGAGTATCACTTCCTCTACATCACCGGCATCGGCCACGTCGAAAGTAAAAGCGTCCAGGGCGCCGCGCTCATGAAGTTAGTCTTCCACCAGGGAACGAACATGAGCCAGGCCATGTCGGAAACCGTCCGCTACGTCAACCGCGCCCGCTCCTTCATGCCCCCGGGCGCCGTCCCGCCCTTCATCACCCGCTTCGGCGCCGGCAGCGTCGCCGTCGGCCTCCTCGTCTTCCGCGGCGCCACCCACACGCAGGGCGAAATGCAGGACTACGCCATCAACCGCGTCCGCCCCCTCTTCGCCACCCTCCCCCGCGTCTCCGCACCTCCTCCCTTCGGAGGCAACCAGAAGACCATCGTAGTTACTCTCGATCCCGCCAAACTAACTCAGTACCGGATCTCGCCCGAAGAAGCCATCGCCGCCGTGAGTAAGTCAAGCGTCGTCATGCCCTCCGGCAATATGTGGACCGGCAGGATCGAACGCATCGCCCGCACCAACGCCGCCCTCGGCGCGAACCTGAACGAACTGATGGACACCCCCATCCGCCCCGTCTCCGGCACAACCGTCTATCTCCGCGACATCGGCTCCATCGAAGCCGGCGCCGATATTATCACCGCCTACGCCCACGTCAACGGCAAACGAACCGTCTACATCCCGGTTACTAAGCGCGCAGACCCCTCCACCCTCGCCGTCATCAACGCCGTCAAGGCCGCCATTCCCTCTTTCCGCGGCGTCGTCCCACCCGATGTCGATGTAAGTCTCGAGTTCGACCAATCCCCCTTTGTTACTAACTCACTCCGCGGCTTAGTCTACGAAGGGTTACTCGGCGCCCTGCTCACCGGCTTGATGGTCCTCATCTTCCTTCACGACTGGCGCAGCGCCCTCATCGTCATCGCCAACATCCCCTTCGCCCTCCTCGGCGCCGTCGTCTGCCTCTGGATCACTGGCCAGACCATCAACATCATGACCCTCGGCGGCCTCGCCCTCGCCGTCGGCGTCCTCGTCGACGAAGCCACCGTCGAGATCGAAAACATCCACACCCAGATGCTCCCCGGCGTCTCCCGCGCCCGCGCAGTCCTCGAAGCCTGTTCCCGCACCGCCACGGCCCGTTTCCTCTCTATGCTCAGCATCTTAGCGGTGTTTGTGCCGTCCTTTTTCATGGTCGGAGTCGCCCGCCGACTCTTCACGTCGTTAGCGTTATCGGTAACGTTATCAGTCGCGGTTTCATACATCCTCTCGAGCTCACTCGTCCCCGTTTTTTCCACCTGGATCATGCGCCTCGCCCACCGCGGCGAAGA
Organism: Acidobacteriota bacterium; assembly: GCA_021778335.1. Classification (GTDB taxonomy): domain Bacteria; phylum Acidobacteriota; class Terriglobia; order Bryobacterales; family Bryobacteraceae; genus JAJYKC01. The sequence continues at coordinate 2,649 of JAJYCN010000252.1, forward strand.
GCGCGGGGGTTTCCTCGGCCGCCTCGGCAGCTTCTACGAAAACTACCTCGGCCTGGTCCTCCGATTCCGCCTCCCCCTCGCCGCCGTCTGCCTCCTCACCGCGTTTATCTTTCTTTTCCTTATGTTTCCTCGCATCGGAACGGATCTCTTCCCCGACACCAACGCCCGCGTCTTCCGCATCCGCCTCCGCGCCCTCGACGGAATCAAGTCGACAGCCGGCCCGCAAGATGGTGAAATCACGAGCGATTTCGAGGGCCTCATCCCCTCCAGCTACCCCGTCGACCTGATCCACCTCTTCACCGGCGGCCCCGAGGACGCCATCATCCAGTTCTCGCTCAAACCCGGCGCGCCCGGCGGCGAACCCCTCCGCAAGCGCCTCCGCGCGGCCTTGGCCCGTGCCCTACCCCAATCGAATGTGTCATTTGAAGCCGGCGACATCGTCACCCAGGTGATGAGCTTCCGCTCGCCTACCCCCGTCGAGGTCGCCGTCCAGGGCATCAGCCTCAACGCCGGCTACGCCTACGCCCAGCGTATCCGGGAGAGCCTCACTAAGCTCCGCTTTTTGAGAGGCTTGCAGTTCGCCCAGCAGATGAATTACCCGACCCTCGACATCACCATCGACCGCGACCGCGCCGGCCAGTTCGGCCTCACCATGGCCAACGTCCCCCACTCCCTCGTCCCCGCAACCTCCTCCAGCCGCTTCACCGACCCCAATTACTGGCGCGACCCCAACACCGGCAACGCCTTCCGGATCCAGGTGGAACTCCCGCAGAATCAACTACAAAGCGTGGCCCAGGTCGCCTCCGTCCCCTCATGCAGCCGGGCAACTCCAAGCCCCTGCTCGACGACATCGCGACCCTCAAGCCCGGGCACCTTGCCCGGCGAACTCGACCGCTACAACAGCCAGCACGTCATCAGCCTCACCGCCAACGTCCACGACATCACCCTCGGCCAGGCCGCCCCGCAGATCCAGCGCGTGCTCAACGACTTACCGGCCCCTCCCCGCGGCGTCACCGTGTCGCTCCGCGGCGAAGCCCCAGCCCTCGAACAGACCCTCCGCGGCCTGCGCACCGGACTCCCGCTCGCGGTTGCGATTATCTTTCTTCTACTTACGACTTATTTCCAATCCGCCCGCCTCGCCCTCGCGGTCGTGCTCAGGATCCCCGCGGTCCTCGACGGCGCCCTCGCCAAGCTCTTGCTGACCTCGACCACGCTGAATATTCAATCATTTCTGGGAGCGATTATGGCGATCGGCGTCGCGGTCGCGAACTCGATTTTGTTGGTCACCTTCGCCGAGCGTTTCCGCGGCGAAGGCCGCACCGCGGAGCAGGCGGGCCGCAGGCCGGCCCCCTCGGCCCGCGCCGTGACCGGCGCGGCTTGATCGTGGCGACGTTCGCCACCCTCACCATCCTGCCCGCCATCTACGCAATCCCGCAGGGGCGCGCTTCGGCGCACTCCTCTTCGCTTGACCCGGGAGATCCTTCGAGCCGGTACTACGATGGCAAGTAACATATTCTTGCTGATGTTTGTTTATGCGTGCGCAGCCCGCGCTCAGAACCCCGCGCTCACAAACGTGGTATCGCGCCCCGTCTCGAGCACAATCGACCTGCCCGGCGAAATCGCCCCGTATCTCGCGGAGACGGTCGACCCCAAGGTCCCCGGCTACGTCGACCGGATGCTCGTGGACCGCGGCAGCGTCGTCAAACAAGGCCAATTGTTAGTTACACTTACGGTCGCCGAGATGCAGACCCGCATCGCCCAGGCCGAAGCTCAACTCGCCGCCCAGCAAAGCACCTACGAGCGCCTGAAACAAGCCGCGCAAACCACCGGCGCCGTGGCTGGTAACGACTTGATTCAAAACGAGAAACAACTCGACGCGCTGCGCTCGCTCGTCGCCTCGCGCAAACAGGCCGCCGACGCGGCGAAAGCCGCCGTGGATGCGGAAAATTTCCTCGTTGCCTACCTGAAAATCGCCGCGCCGTTCGACGGCGTCGTCACCGGCCGGCTTGCGCATCCGGGCGCGCTCGTCGGCCCGCCGGGCAACGCCACGCTGTTGATTCTACAGCAGATACAGCATCTGCGCGTCGTCGTTCCGGTGCCCGAAGAACACGTCGGCAAGATCGCCCGCGGCGCGTCCGTCGAGTTCACCGTGCCGGCGTATCCGCAGCGGACGTACTCGGGCAAAATCGCGCGCATCGCGCATTCCCTCGACACGAAAACGCGCACCATGCCGGTGGAATTGGACGTATTCATTCACGACGGCACGCTCGCGCCGGGCATGTACCCCAGCGTCCGCTGGCCGGTGCGCTGGACAAAACCCGTTTTGTTTGTGCCGAAAACGAGCATCGTCACGACCACCGAGCGGGCTTTCGTGATCCGCGTGCGCGCTGGCCGCGCCGACTGGGTGGACGTGCGTCCGGGCGCGCCCGAGGGCGACCTAGTAGCCGTCATCGGCGCGCTGCGGGAGGGCGACCACGTTCTGCGGCACGCCACCGACGAAACCCGCGACGGCTCGCCTTATCCCGCCGCGGGCCGCTGAGAAAAATGCCCCTCGCGAAGGCCGGCCGCCGTCGCATATACTCTTTTTGATGGATTCAAAGAACACTCCTGACGGTGCTCCGCCGACACGCCGCGGCTTTGTGGAAATCGCCATCGTGGCGATGAACGCCCTGATCGGCGCGGCGCTCGCCATACCCGCGGTCCTTTACCTGGTTATTCCTTCGCATGGGCGCAAACGATCGCCGTGGACCGACGCCGGCGACCTTTCGGGTCTCGCGCCGGGCAAGCCGAAGGAACTCGAATTTATGCGCCGGCGCGTGGACGGCTGGAAAGCATCGAACGAAAAATCCACGGCGTGGGTGGTGCGCGAGACGAACGGCAAGCTTGTCGCGTTTGCGCCGATGTGTACGCACCTGGGCTGCGCCTACCACTGGGACGACGGCAAGGACCAGTTCGTGTGCCCGTGTCACGGGTCGTATTTTTCGGTTGACGGCCAAGTGATCTCCGGACCGGCGCCGCGGCCGCTGGACCGGTACGCGGTGAAACTGGAAGGGACGCGGATCTGGTTGGGACCGCTGGAAAAATCGAACGAGGAGCACGCGTGAGCATCGTCCGGAACGTCACTCACTGGCTGGAGGAGCGCACGGGCCTCGCCTCCGCGGTTCACCATTTTCTGTACGAAGAAATTCCGCCTTCGAGCGGGTGGCACCAGGTGTTCGGCAGCCTGGCGCTGTTCTTGTTTTTGACGCAGGTATTCACCGGGATTCTGCTGGCGATCAACTACGCTCCGACGCCGGGCGAGGCGTATCACAGCCTGAGCTACATCGTGAACGAGTTGACGGCGGGGCGGATGATCCGCGGACTGCATCACTGGGGCGCGAGCATGATGATCGTCGTGGTGATTCTGCACCTGACGCAGGTGTTTCTCTACGGCGCGTACAAGAAGCCGCGCGAGGGCACGTGGATGGTGGGCGTGGTGCTGCTGACGATTGTGCTGGGTTTCGGGCTTTCGGGCTACCTGCTCCCCTGGGACAACCGGGCGTACTGGGGCACGATTGTGACGACGCAGATCGCGGGGCAGGCGCCGATCCTGGGGCCGTATATTCAGAGACTTATGGGCGCGGAGAACGGCGTGGGGGCGGTGACGTTTGCGCGGTTTTACAGCGCGCACGTGCTGATGCTGCCGCCGCTGACGATCATTCTCATCGGCCTGCATTTGTACCTGGTGCGCAAGCACGGCGTGGCGCCGGAGGCGATAGAACATGGACCGAAGAAAATGTTTTATCCCGGCCAGGTCTTCAAGGACACGGTGGCGATTTTTATCGCGTTCGCGATTCTGTTCACGATGGCGGTGACGCTGCAGGTGCCGCTGGAGCCGATCGCGGATCCGACGAACACGTCCTATGTTCCACGGCCGGAGTGGTATTTTCTGTTTCTGTTCCAGACGCTGAAGTTTTTCAAGGGGTCGCTGGAGCCGATCGGGAGCGTGTTTTTGCCGAACCTCACGCTGCTGGTGTTGATGTTTACGCCGTTTATCGACCGGGGCCCGCTGCGGCGGTTGCGGGAGCGGAAGGTGGGTTGGTTTCTGGTGATCGGCGGGGCGGTGGCGTGGACGGGGCTGACGACGGCGGCGGTGCTGACGACGCCGAAGCAGTCCGAGACGCCGCTGCGGGTTTCGGCGTGGAACCGCGTGCCGCCGAAGGACCTGACGGCGTTGGTGACGTACCACGACTCGAAGTGTTCGACGTGCCACAACCTGGACGATGGGGATCCGAAGCCGGGTCCGAACCTGGCGGCGATTGCGGCGCACAAACCGGCGGCGTGGATGCTGGATCATTTCAAGGCGATGACGCAGCAGACGGGCGCGGCGGCGATATCGGATACGCAGGCGGGGGCGCTGGCGGCGATGCTGGGGCGGCTGACGCCGGAGACCGCCGATGGGATGATCGACGCGCCGGCGGCGGCGATCCGCGGGGCGGAGATTTACGAGAGCCACGGGTGCTCGGCGTGCCACCAGATCAACGGCGAGGGGATGGCGATGGGGCCGGGGCTGAACGGGGTGGGACAGCGGCGGACGAAGGTGTGGCTGGACAAGCACCTGGAAAATCCGCGGTCGATGAGTCCGGGGAGCATCATGCCGCCGTATAAGTTGCCGAAGCCGGATTTGGACGCGCTCGACGCTTACTTACTCGCGCTGGGGGGATCGTAGGGGCGTCCGCCTGGCCACAGGACGGCCTACACGGCGGGCCGCGTGCAAAGCGCGCAGAACGGATCCACTCAAGCGAACTATGCGCCGGTCGCTTACACGGCGGCTGGGAACGTATCGAGCTTGGCGTTGGGCAACGGGGTCACCGAGCAGTCGTCCTGGAACGACCGGCTGCAGATGACTGGGTTGGCTGCGACGCAGGCGGGCGGATCGAGCGTGCTGTCGCTTAACTTTTATCCCTGCGCGAATCAGGCGACGGCGTGCCCGACCGGGAACACGGGAAGCGTGCAGTCGCAGACCATCGCGGCGGCTGGCCTGAATGTGACACAGACCTACAGCTATGATGCGGCGAACCGGCTGTCCGGGGCGAGTGAAGGGCCGGCGTGGTCGCGGAGTCTTGCGTACAATAGCAGCAGCGGATACAACAGCGGGAACATGTATGTCAGCGCCAATTCGGGCGTTCCGCTTTCCTCCTTCACGCCGACGGGCGCGAGCAACTTCAACAGTCAGAACCAGTTGTTGATCCAGAGTTCCGGCTATGACGGCGCCGGGAACCAGACGTTGATCGGCGGCTATGCTCCGCGGTTCGATGCCGAAGAGCGGATGGTGAGCGCGAGCCTGAATGGGGCGACCGTCAGTTATGTTTATGATGGGCTTGGGCAGCGGGTGATGAAGCAGGTGGGCTCGGGGTCCGGGGCTATCACGACGCTGTATGTGTATGACGCGTTTGGGAATTTGGATGCGGAGTACACGACGGGCGCCAGTGGCGTGAGCCCGTGTGGGACGGCAACGTGCTACGTGACGGTCGACAATTTGGGGAGCACGCGGATGGTGACCGATAGCGCGGGGAACGTGGCGCGGCGGTACGACTTCTTGCCGTTTGGGGAGGAGTTGTTCGCGGGGATCGGCGGGCGGACGGCGGGGATGGGGTACCAGACGGAGGCGGACGGGTTCAATCCGAAGTTTACGGGGCAGTACCGGGACACGGAATTGGTGGGGTCGGCGGATGCGAACGGGATGGACTATTTCCATGCGCGGTATTACAGTCCAGCGCAGGGGCGGTTCGTGAGTCCGGATCCGGGGAATGCTGGAGCGGACCTGGCGGACCCGCAGAGGTGGAATGGGTATGCGTATGTGGGGAATGATCCGTTGAGTTACGGGGACCCGAGCGGGTTGTTTGTCGAGGCCGCGGGTCTCGGGTCTACCGCCGGTCCGTGGGGAGCGCTGGTTGGCGGTCTAATCGACTTGAGTGAGTTACTGTGGTTTGGATCTTGGGGAAACATCCCAGTTCTCAACATCGCTCAATTTTCTACGACGGTTTGGGCGGAGAATGAGGGGGTTCAGACGATGTCGTCGACCTTGCCTAGTACTACTGTGTTATAAACGGCGCGCGCAGCAAAAAGGCAGCACGGGAGTTGGCGAAGGAGCGAGCGCGCGATCTGAATGTGAAGCGTGGCGATGGACTGCGGGTTATGCCGTTCGGCGCGGGAGCGGCGAGCCGCGGGGTTGGAAGTGGGGAGGAATCT
>JAJYCN010000253.1 GCA_021778335.1 Acidobacteriota bacterium
AGCGGACTTAGAGAACTATGTGTTGAAGCCGCTCTACTCGTTTGCGGGGTTAGGCGTGGTGGTGGGGCCGACGGCGGAGCAGGTGCGCGGTGTGGACCGGACTAACTACATTCTGCAGGAGCGGATCCGGTTCCGGCCGGTGATCGATACGCCGCACGGGATGACGCAGGCCGAGGTGCGGATCATGTACGTGTGGCTGGACGCGGCCCCGGGGCCGGAGGCGATGACGACGATTGTGCGGACGGGGCGCGGGAAGATGATGGGCGTCGATCACAACCGGGACATGGAGTGGGTGGGCGCGACGGCGGGGTTGTTTCCCGCTTAATCGGTCAGTGTCCGTGGCCGGGGATAGGGTAGTCCTGCCAGAGGTAAACGAGAGCTTCGGGCAGGGTTTGTTGTTTGACCGCGCGGTCCGTGTGGCCGGCGTTGCGGGCGAAGACGAACTGGTAGTGATAGCCCTTGGCGGCGAGGACGCGGGCCATGTTTTCGTTGGCCATGACCCAGTCGTGCATGTTGTCGTGCATGAGGTTGGGGAAGTAGAGGTCGCGGTCACCGACTTCCATCCAGAGGCGGATGGGTTTGACGGGCGAGTTCGGAATGAGGTGTTCGTGGAACTCCCAGGCGCCGTGAGGAGTTTCGGGGTTCCAGGGCCATTGTTGGTTGACGTAAGTGCCGGAGTAAGTGAGGACGCGGTGGTAGAGTTCGGGGTGATACCAGGCCATGATGAGGGCGCAGGAACCTCCGGAGGAGCCGCCCATGGTGGCGCGGCCGTCGGGGTCCTTGGTGAGTTTCACGTTGTATTGCTTTTCTACGAGTGGGAGGACTTCGTGTTCGACGAACTCGGCGTAGCGGCCGGACATGGTGTCGTATTCGAGTCCGCGTTCGCTGCCCTGGGCGTCGCCGCTACCGTTGCCCATGGAGATGGCGATCATCACGGGGACGCGGTGTTCGGCGATCAGATTATCGAGGGCGGGGAAGAGGTATTGGTCGGGGCCGTCGGCGCCGACGATGAAGGGAGCCTCCGTGCCGGGGACATATTGCTTGGGGACGTAGACGGAAACGTGGCGCGTGTAGGGAGCGGGGTGACTGGTGGTGACGATGAGTTTGGCGTGGTTGTCCGGATCGGGCGTGCCGAAGGTGTTGGGTTCGCGGGCGATGCCGGGATAGTATTTGCTGCCGGTGGACTGCATGGTGAAGGTGTAGATGGCTCCGTGGGGGACGCCGTCGCGGACGGCGATTTCGGGGGCGGGATTGTGGGTGGGACCGATGACGAAGTTTCCGTCGGCGTTGGGCGGTGGAAGGGCGCCGTCGGGCAGGTCTTTGGCGGGGACGAAGCCTGGGGTGTGGGGATCGCGGGTGAGGGGTATGGGGCGTTGACGGTGCTGAGGAGCGGGGGGCGCTTGGACGGGCGTTTGAGCCAGGGCGGCGAGAGAAATTGTGAGCGCGAAGAGGACGTGGTTAAGCATGACGATCTCAACTGGTGTATCACAGAGAGCGAGGCGGAATGAACCGGCGCACATTTTTGAAGATGAGTTCAGCGGCGGCAGCGATGCCGGGCGGCGTGGCGGCGAACGCGGGCGAGAGGCCGAACCTGCTGCTGTTGATGAGCGACCAGCACCGGGGCGATGCTTTGGGCGCGGACGGGAACAAGGCGATTGTTACGCCGAGTCTGGATGCGCTGGCCGCGGGCGGCGTGCGGTTCCGGAATGCGTTCTCCTCGACGCCGACGTGCACTCCGGCGCGGGCGGCGCTTTTGACCGGGATGTCGCCGTGGAGCCACGGGATGCTGGGCTACGGGCGCGTGGCGGAGCATTATCCGGTGGAGTTGCCGCGCCTGCTGCATGAGGCGGGCTACTACACGCTGGGGATCGGGAAAATGCACTGGACGCCGCAGCGGACGCTGCACGGGTTCGACCGGACGATTCTGGACGAATCGGGGCGGGAGGAGTCCGAGGGGTTTCGGAGCGATTACCGGAGCTGGCTGTTTTCCGAGATGCCGCTGGCGAATCCGGAGCCAAGCGGGATTAGCTGGAACGGGTATCAGGCGAAGGCGTTTCCTCTGCCGGAGCGGCTGCATCCGACGGCGTGGATTGGGGAGACGGCGATCCGGTTCCTGAAGAGTTACAAGCGTCCGGAGCCGTGGTTTCTGAAGGTGTCGTTCGAGCGGCCGCACAGCCCGTACGATCCGCCTGCACGGTGGCTGAACCGGTACGCGGACGCCGAGCTTCCGCCGGCGCGGGCGGGGAAGTGGGCGGATAAGTACCGGCCGATCGACAGGAGTTCGCCGGACATCTGGCATGGGGACATCGGGGCCGCGGCGGTGCGGTCCGCGCGGCAGGGTTACTACGGTTCGGTCAGTTTCGTGGATGAGCAGATCGGGCGGATTCTGGAGACACTGGATGCGCAGGGACAACTGAGTAACACGGCGATTGTGTTTCTTGCCGACCATGGGGACATGCTGGGCGACGAGTATCTTTGGCGTAAGGGCTACGCCTATCAGCCGGCGGCGCGGATTCCGATGATTGTGCATTGGCCGGCGGGACTGGGCAACGCAGGCAAGGGGCAGGCAGTTTCGAAGCCGGTAGAGATCCGCGACGTGCTGCCCACGCTGCTGGACGCGGCCGGGGTCGAGGTTCCGAAGGCGGTGGAGGGGCGGAGTTTACTGGGGCTGGCGCGGAGTGGAGGAAGCGGGTGGCGGGAGTGGATCGACCTGGAGCACGACATTGTGTACAGTCCGGACAATCATTGGAACGCGCTGACGGATGGGGAGTGGAAGTATGTGTTTCTGGCCAATAGCGGACAGGAGCAGTTATTCCACTTAGCGGAAGATCCGTATGAACTTACGGATCTTGCCGGTGAGGCGAGGTATGGGGCGGAACTGAGTAAGTGGCGCGGAAGGATGATCGCGCACTTATCGCAACGGGGCGCGCCTTGGGTTGTGAATGGCCGGCTGGGGGTCCGGCATGAAAGCGAGTTGTATTCGCCGAATTATCCGGGGCCGGTGAACCGGGTCAGGCGGTAAGTCCATCGCGTTTCTGGAGCGACTGGCGGAGGAACCACTCCTGTTTTTCGTGGACCTGGATGACGGCGAGCGAGTTGGCGTGGGCTTCTTCGAGCATCTTGCGCACGGTTTGACCGGGCCGGGTGGAGTGGACCGTGGCGGTTTCCTGCAGTTGGCGGAGTTCGGTTATCGGGAAGTCATGGCCCCGGATGTTGACGCGTTCGGCGAGTTCGTCGATCGTGCCGAGGATTTGGCCGGCGAAGTCCCCGAACATGAGGTGCAGATCGCGGAAGAGGGGGCCGAAGGTTTGCCAATGGTAGTGTTTGTCGTTCGCATAGACGACGAACGGGTTGGCAAGTTGGCGCTGGAGGTGGGGAATGGCCGCGCCGGTTCTTTCCTTGCCGTGCGTGGCGGTTTCGAGCACCGTGCGCGTGCTGGAGATGAGGGACCTGCTGATTGGATCGCAGCAAGGGCGGAGGGGGGCCGGCACGGCGTGGCGCTGTTCGCTTGTAGATGGCGTTATGATCTTTCTGTGGTAAGCCGCTTCTATGTGCACAACTTCCGCTGCCTGGAGAACTTCGACCTGCCGATCAAGGGCCGGCCGTCGGTGCTGCTCATCGGACAAAACGGTTCGGGGAAGTCATCCGTCGCGTTTGCGCTTCGAATCTTACAGCAGATCGCGCGGGGTGTGAACCGGGTCGGGGAGCTCGTCAGGCCCGGCGATATGGCTGGTGGGCGCGCCGAGGTGCCGATGCGGTTTGAAATCGAAGTCGAGCTTGGTGGGCAATCCTACGAGTATGTTATTGCCTTCGAGTTCCCGAAGGGCTTCAAGGAACTCCGCGTTCGCGAGGAGAGACTGTCTGCCTCGAACCAAACGATTTACAGCCGTGAGGAGGCGCTGGTCCACCTTGCTAAAAGAGGAAAGAGCGGAGACGCTGATTTCAAGATCGACTGGCACCTGGTTGCCCTGCCTATCATCCAGCAACAGTCCGACGACGATCCGTTGCGCGTCTTCAAGCAGTGGTTGGCCCGGATGCTGATTCTCCGGCCAGCGCCTGGGCAAATTCGCGGCGAATCGGCGGAAGGTACGCTCGAACCGAGTGAGGACGTCGGTAATTTCGCTGCGTGGTTTACGGGCCTGCTTGCTCACACGCCGTCTGCGTACTCTAAGATCGACGAATACCTTAAGGGGGTGATGCCGGACTTAAGAGATATCAGGAATCCCCTCGTCGGCAAAGATGCCCGAAGCCTTGAAGTCCATTTCGCTAAGGACCAAGGCAGCCTCAGACTCGCGTTCGAGGACCTCTCCGATGGCGAAAAGTGCTTCATGATCTGTGCTGTCGTTCTTGCTTCGAATGAGGCGTATGGTCCGCTGCTGTGCTTCTGGGACGAACCGGATAGTTACCTGGCGATTTCCGAAGTTGGACACTTTGTTCAAGACCTTCGGCGGGCTTTCCAGGCGGGTGGGCAGTTGATTGCGACGTCGCACAATCCCGAGGCGATACGGAGCTTCTCCGATCAGAACACCTTTTGGTTGTATCGGAGTTCTCACCTCGAACCGACGGTGGTTCGTCCACTTGGGGAGGCACGGATTGAAGGGGACGTCGTGGGGGCTCTGATTCGCGGCGATGTCCGGCCGTGAGTTGCAACACAAGCTTGCCGCATGTGTACGTCATTCCCGAGGACGATGCGAACCGGCAGATCGCGATTGGCTTCTCGCTAGCGCTCGAACAGAAGGTTAGCCGTAGGCTGCAGGTATTGAATCCCGCTGGGGGCTGGCGTAAGGTCGTGGAAACGTTTCAGCAGGACCATCAGGCGGACATGACCCGGCACCCCACTCGAATCCTGGTGCTGCTCATCGATTTTGATCGTGACGTCGACCGGTTGGGGGACATCCAGAAGAAGATCCCGCCGGATCTTTATGATCGTGTGTTTGTCCTTGGCGCGTTGGGTGAACCAGAAGACCTCAAGCCCGCCAGGCTCGGCACTTACGAGGAGATTGGACGGACGATGGCCCAGGAATGCCGCGAGGATACCGACGCCATTTGGAACCACGAACAGCTCAGACATAACCAGGCGGAACTCCGAAGGCTGCGCGAGCGAGCGCGGACGATTCTATTCTGAGCCGGGCGGGGCGCGGGGGTGGGGGCGCCAGCGTGGTATGATCGATCGTGCGAACGAGAGTTCTGGGTGTAATTCCCGCCCGGTTTGCCTCCTCCCGTTTCCCTGGAAAACCCCTCGCTGTTCTTGCCGGTAAAACCATGCTGCAGCACGTGTGGGAACGCGCGCGGCAGGCGCGGTGTTTGAGCGAGGTGGTGGTGGCGACCGACGATGAGCGGATCGCCGAGGCGGCGCGGGGGTTTGGGGCGCGCGCGGCGATGACGCGGGCCGATCACGCCTCGGGCACGGACCGGGCCGCGGAGGTGGCGGCGGCGGACGAGGCCACTCTTGTTGTCAACATTCAAGGCGATGAGCCGCTGATCGAACCGGCTGCGATTGACGCGGCGGCGGAGGCGCTGCTCGAAGACGAAGCCGCGCCGATGGCGAGCCTCATGAAGCGCATCGAGGACGACGCCGAGATCACGAACCCGAACGTGGTGAAGGTGGTGGTGAACAACGCCTGGGACGCGATTTATTTTTCGCGGTCGCCGCTGCCGTACTCGCGCGACGGGGAAAGCCGCGAATGTTTCAAACATATTGGGCTTTACGTGTACAGGAGGGAATTTCTGCTCGGGTATTCGCGGCTGCGGGTGGGGCCGCTCGAGCGGGCCGAGAGGCTGGAGCAGTTGCGGGCGGTCGAGAACGGATACCGGATCCGGATGAAAGAGACGAGATACGAATCTCTCGGCGTGGACACGCCGGAGGATTTAGAACGGGCCGAGGCGCGGCTGGCCGCCTCGGTGCGAGGGTGAAAGGCGGACTGAGGGACGCATGACGAAATACATCTTCATCACGGGCGGCGTGGTTTCGTCGCTAGGAAAGGGAATTGCGGCGGCCTCGATCGGCTGTCTGCTGGAGAGCCGCGGCCTGCGCGTGACGTTGCAGAAGTTCGACCCCTACCTGAATGTCGATCCCGGGACGATGAGTCCGTTTCAGCACGGGGAAGTGTTCGTGACCGACGATGGCGCCGAGACGGACCTCGACCTGGGCCACTACGAGCGGTTCACACACGCCCATCTGACGCAGAGCAACAACCTCACTTCCGGCCGGATTTACGAGCGGATCATATCTCGGGAGCGGCGCGGGGATTATCTGGGCAAGACAGTGCAGGTGATTCCGCACGTGACGAACGAGATCAAGGCGGCGGCTCGGAAGGTGGCCGAGGATGTGGATGTCGCGATCGTCGAGATCGGCGGGACGGTGGGCGACATCGAGAGCCTGCCGTTTCTGGAGGCGATCCGGCAGTTGCGGCACGAGATGGGGCGGGAGAACACGGCCTTCGTACACGTGACGCTGGTGCCGTGGATTGCGGCGGCGCAGGAGTTGAAGACGAAGCCGACGCAGCACAGCGTGAAGGAGCTGCGGGCGATCGGTATTCAGCCGGACGTGCTGCTGTGCCGGAGCGAGAAGCCGCTGCCGAACGAGATGAAGGAAAAGATCGCGCTGTTCTGCGACGTGGAAGAGAAGGCGGTGATCACGGCGAGCGACGTGAGGTCGGTGTACGAAGTGCCGCTGACGTTTGCCGAGCAGGGGGTGGACGAGATTCTGCTGCGGATGCTGCGCCTGGAGGCGGGGGCGAGGAACCTGAGCAAGTGGACGGGGATGCTCGAGAAGATGCAGAACCCGGTGGACGAGGTGCGGATCGGGCTGGTGGGCAAGTACGTCGAATACGAGGACTCGTACAAGAGCCTGAAGGAAGCGCTGCTGCACGGAGGGCTGGCGCACAGCCTGCGCGTCGAGATCGAGTGGATTGAATCCGAGAGTCTGCACTGGCCGGAGTGCGCGGAGGAGCTTTCGGCCTACGACGGGATTCTGGTGCCGGGCGGGTTCGGCAAGCGGGGCGTGGAAGGGATGATCGAGGCGATCCGGTACGCGCGGGAGAGCCGCACGCCGTATTTCGGAATCTGCCTGGGGATGCAGACGATGGTGATCGAGTTCGCGCGCAACGTCTGCGGGATCGCGAACGCGAATTCGACGGAGTTCGACCCGGCGACGCCGAACCGCGTGATTTACAAGCTGCGCGAGTTGAAGGGCGTGGACGAGTTGGGCGGGACGATGCGGCTGGGCGCGTATCCGTGCCTGCTGGCCGAAGGGAGTTTCGCGAGGGAAGCGTACGGGGCGCCGGAGATCAGCGAGCGGCACCGGCACCGGTTCGAGTTCAACCGCGAGTTCGAGAAGGTGCTCACCGAGCATGGGCTGCGGTTGGCGGGGCAGACGCCGGACGGGGTGTACGTGGAGATCTGCGAGATCGCGGAGCATCCGTGGTATCTGGGGGTGCAGTTTCATCCGGAGTTCAAGTCGAAGCCGATGGAGCCGCATCCGCTGTTTTCGGCGTTTATCGGGGCGGCGTACAAGAACCGCAAGCAGAAAGCGAAGAATGCGGCTCGGGGACATGCGCCGGCGACGCGGGCCGTAGAAACGCGGGCATGAAGACGGTCCGGCTAAACGAGCAGATCGCCTGGGGCGAAGGGGAGCCGCTGGCGCTGATCGCCGGGCCGTGCGTCATCGAGAGCGAAGAGCACGTACATTTCATCGCGGGCGAGATCCGGAAAGCCGTTGGGCCGTTCGTATTCAAGGCGTCGTTCGATAAGGCGAACCGGAGCAGCGTGGGGTCGTATCGCGGTCCGGGGTTGAAGGAGGGGCTGCGGATTCTGGGCGGGTTGCGGAAGGCGGGGTATCCGGTGCTGACGGATATTCACGAGCCCGCGCAGGCGGAGGCGGCGGCCGAGGCGGTGGATATTCTGCAGATTCCAGCGTTTCTGTGCCGGCAGACGGACCTGTTGCTGGCGGCCGGGCTCACGGGGCGGATTGTCAACATCAAGAAGGGGCAGTTTGTGGCGCCGCACGACATTCCGCGGGCGGCGGAGAAGGTGGCCTCGACGGGGAATGACCGGGTGCTGCTCACCGAGCGGGGCTCGAGCTTCGGGTACAACAACCTGGTGGTCGATATGCGCGGGATTCCGATAATGCGGGAGTCGGGCTGGCCGGTGGTATTCGATGCGACGCACAGCGTGCAGTTGCCGGGCGGGTTGGGTGAGACTTCCGGTGGACAGCCGAAGTTCATCGAGCCGCTGGCGCGGGCGGCGGTGGCTTGCGGGGCCGATGGGGTGTTTGTCGAGGTACACGAAGCGCCGGAGCGGGCGCTGTCGGATGGGGCGAACGCGCTGCGGCTGGAGAAGTTGGGCGCGTTGTGGGCGCGGCTGAAGGCGGTCCGGGCGGCGGCGGAGGCGGGTTAAGGCGCGGTGGCTTCGGCCGCAGCCGAGCGGGCGCTGACGTTGCCTTTGATGTCGACGGCGGCGACTTCGTAGCGGTAATGCGTCCCGGAGACGATGGCGGAGTCCGAGTAAGAGGGGGCGACGAGCCCGGAGGCGAGCAGGGTGAACTCCCCATTGGCGACGGCGCGGTAGACGCGGTATTCCTTCAAATTGGTTTCCGTCGAGCGGGTCCAGCTCAGCTCGATGGTTTTGGCGCCGCTGACGGCGGCGAGGCCGGAGGGGGTTTCGGGCGGGAATGTGTCTTCGGGCTGGATTTCGACGGGGCCGGCGATGCCGCTTTCCGTGTGGCCGCCGAGGGCCTGTACGGAATAGGAGTATTTTGTT
>JAJYCN010000254.1 GCA_021778335.1 Acidobacteriota bacterium
TTGGCGGGGAAGGGAATCACCGCCGTCGGCGATGGGCAGGGCCTCAATCCGTTGCTGCAGTACTGGACCATGGTCATCCACCCGCCGATGCTTTACCTCGGCTACGTCGGCTTCTCGGTGCCTTTCGCCTTCGCCATCGCCTCGCTGATTGTGAAACAGCCCGGCGACGGCTGGATTCATACGACGCGCCGCTGGGCCATCGTCACCTGGCTGTTTCAGACCTCCGGCATCATGCTCGGCGCGGGTTGGGCGTACGCGGTGCTCGGCTGGGGCGGCTACTGGGGTTGGGACCCGGTCGAAAACGCTTCGTTCCTGCCGTGGTTGACCGCCACCGCGTTCCTGCACTCGGTGATGATGCAGGAGAAGAAGGGGATGATGAAGGTGTGGAACATGGTGCTGGTTTCC
The DNA here is from genome assembly GCA_021778335.1 of Acidobacteriota bacterium. Taxonomy (GTDB): domain Bacteria; phylum Acidobacteriota; class Terriglobia; order Bryobacterales; family Bryobacteraceae; genus JAJYKC01. The sequence goes on from JAJYCN010000254.1 coordinate 406, forward strand.
GGCACGTTCTTCCTCTGCATCTTCGGCACGATGCTGACGCGCTCGGGACTGGTCAATTCCGTCCACGCCTTCGCCCAATCGAGCATCGGCAACTACTTCGTCGGTTTTCTCGCCGTCGGCATCGCGCTGGTGACGTACCTGATTCTCGCCCGCCTGGATTACCTCAAGAGCGAAGCGCAGCTCGACGGCATCGTGTCGCGCGAGTCGAGCTTCCTGTTCAACAACCTGATCCTGCTGGCAAGCTGTTTCGCCGTGCTCTGGGGCACGCTGTTCCCGGTGATTTCGGAAGCCGTGACCGGCGACAAGATCAGCGTAGATCCGCCGTTCTTCGATCGCGTGATGGTGCCGATCGGACTGGCGATGGTGTTGCTCACCGGCGTCGGGCCGCTGGTGGCCTGGAGGCGGAGTTCGATTGAAAGCCTGAAGCGCGCCTTCCTGTGGCCGGGCGCCGCCGCGCTCGCGCTGATGGCCGTGCTCGCCGGCTTCGGTGTCTGGCAGCATCCTTACGCCCTGATTTCTTTCGGTCTGTGTCTGTTCGTGACAGTGACAGTTGGCGTGGAGTTTTTCAAGGGCGCGCTGGCGATCCGCTCAAAAGACGGAGGCAACCTCGTCACCGCGATGGTCACGCTCACCCACCGCAATACGCGCCGTTACGGCGGGTATGTCGTTCACATGGGAATCGTGTTCATGTTCATTGGCTTCACCGGGTCGGCGTTCAACCGCAACGAGACAATCCAGGTCGCGACCGGTTCCACGTTCCACATTGGCCGCTACGACCTGACATTGGCGGGAACCCAGGAGGGCGAGAACGAGAACTACATCTGGCGGCGCGCGCTGGTGGATGTCAGCCGGAACGGGGACTCGCTGGGGCGCATGGAGCCGGAGCGCCGGCTCTACAAAGCCAGCCAGCAGCCGACGTCGGAAGTAACGATCCGGCGGCGGCTGAACGAAGATCTTTACTTGAACTATGCCGGACCTTCCAGCGACGGCAATCAGTCGGTCATCCAGGCTTACGTTTTCCCCCTGGTGAGCTGGATCTGGCTGGGTTACTGGGTAGTTTTGTTCGGCACGGCAATCTGCCTGGTGCCGAGTAAGTCGCGGTTGCAGTATCCGCGGACGGAGGTGGTAGGAGTGGCAAGCCGTGTGGCGCGCGAAAGTTAGTATCCTGGCGGGCCTGACCGCCGTCCTGTGTCTGGCGCAGAGCCAACTGGCGACCGAGGCTCCCAGTGTCGAGCGCGTTGCCGCGAAGCTGAAGTGCACCTGCGGCTGCAACCTCGCCATGGATTGCAAAATGGATCCCTGGCCTTGCCACGTCTGCCGCGCGGCGAAGGAAAAAATCGTCAAGATGCAGAACGCCGGCATGAGCGACTCGGCGATTCTCCAGGAGTTCGTTAAAGAGGAAGGCCCGGGGATTCTCCTGATCGAGCCGGGGACATGGGGCGAGCTTAGCCATTATCTCGGCTTAGGCGTAGGATTGTTGCTGGTGCTCTGGTTCATCCGGCGGCAGATGTCGCGACGGGCGCCGGCGGAAAGCGCGCCTAAGGACGCGGAACTCCTTAACCGCTACCACGACGCGATCGAGAAAGAGACGGCGCGGCTCGACTGATGACCATCGTAGCGGCTGTCCTGTTTGCCTTCGGCGCTCTCGCCCTCACGTTGTTCATCCGCGGTTCGGATCTGCCAAAGCCCGAGCCCGTTTCCCCAACGCAGCATCTGGACGAGCGGAAGGCGCAGATTTACGAAAACCTGCGTGACTTGCAGTTCGAATACCGGCTCGGAAAACTGTCCGATGCCGACTACCAAAAGACCAAGCAAAGCCTGCAGCGGGAGTTGGCGCGCGTGATGGCCGAAATCGACGCCATCCGCCCTCCGGTGCGCGCGCCGCAACCCATGGCGGCCGCCGTTCCCGCCACGAAGGCGGCCGCCCCGGATTCCCGGCAGTGCCCGCACTGCGGCGCGCGGTTCGACCGCGCCCTGAAGTTCTGCGGCGAGTGCGGAAAACCCATGCAGAAAGAGGCCCGCGCATGAGGGCTTCGGCGGTTCTCGCCATCGCGTCGGTTATCGCGGCACTTCCGCTGCGCGCCGCGATGGACGGGAAGGTGGTCAACGGCACCAGCGGCCAGCCTCAGGCAGGCGTGATCATTTCGCTGATGCAGCCCGGACAGGGCGGCATGCAGACCCTCAGCACGGTGAAAACCGCGGCCGACGGAGCGTTCCATTTCGACGCCCAACCGGTCGGCATGCACGTCGTGCAGGCGATCTACGACGGGGTGGTTTACACCGAGGCGGTCCCACCGGGATCTCCCTCGAACAACCTGACCGTCAACGTCTATGAGCCGACCGCGAAACGGGACACGGCTAAACTCAACGAGCATCTGGTTGTCCTTCAGCCGGGTCCGCAGCAGATGGCGGTGAGCGAAGATCTGCTCTTCACCAACCCCACGAAATTGACGTTCAGCGATCCCGTGAACGGTTCGGCGAAGATTTGGATTCCCGACGGCGGCCGGGACGGCGTTACTTGCACGGTTACGTCTCCGGGGGGCATGCCGATCCAGCGGGATCTCGTGAAAACGAAGGAACCCGGCGTCTACGTGATCGACTATCCGTTGAAGCCGGGCGACACGCGCTTCGAGATCAGCTACAACCTGCCATCGGCCCAACCCCAGATCTTCGAAAGCCGTGTGCTCGACAAGCTGATGCCGTTGCGTTTAGTTGTCCCGCCGGGCATCACCCTCACGGGCGACAATGTCCAGCCCCTCGGGCAGGAACCGACAACGCAGGCCACCATTTACAACGTCGCAACGGACCGCTTCAAGGTCCAGGTGGAAGGCATGGCCGCGGCCGCCTCCACGCCGGGCGGGGAGGACGCCGGCGTCCCGCAGATCCACGAAGGGCCGCCGCCGGTCTACGCTCGCATCTGGTGGATTTTCGGATTATCGTTGTTCATCCTCGTGCTCGGCGCGACGCTTCTCTATCGGCGCGGAGATCCGGCGGAGAAGCGCTAGCGAGCATGGCCGCCGACTCGCCGGCAGTCCTTCTGGAAGGGTTGTGGAAGTACTTCGGCTCGTTTCCCGCCCTGCGGGATGTGAGCTTCGCTGTGCACCCGGGCGCGGCGCTGGCGTTGCTTGGACGCAACGGGGCGGGTAAGACTACTCTGCTGCGCATTCTCGGCGGCCTCTCGCGGCCGGACCGCGGCAAGGTAACGATTCTCGGAGGAGCGACGCGCTCTGCCTCGGTGCGCGCGCGCATCGGCCTGCTCGGGCACGGCATCGGCATCTACGACGAGTTGTCTGCGCTCGAAAACCTCACCTTCCACGCCCGCCTGCAGGGCCTCGCCGAGCCGGCTAAGGCAGCCCACGCCTGGCTCGAGCGCACCGGTCTGCACGCGGTTCGCGACGGACTGGCGCGCGAGTTTTCCCGCGGCATGCGCCAGCGGCTCGCCGTCGCCCGCGCCTTTCTCCACGAGCCTTCCCTGTTTCTTCTGGACGAGCCCTTTACCGCGCTCGACGACCGCGCCATCGCCGTGTTGCAGAGCCTCCTGCGCGAGGCGCTCGCTCGTGGAGCCACCGTCGTCATGTCCACGCATCAACTCCGCGAGGCGCTCGAGTTGGCTACCGACGTCGCCATGGTGCAAAAGGGCCGTGTCGTCCACAGCGGTCCGCGTACGGAGGCCATGCTCGCCGACCCCGCCCTCCTTTACCGGACCTACGGGGAGCCGCTGTGAAGTTCCTTCGTCCCGCGCTGCTGATCGCCTCCAAGGACCTGCGCAGCGAGTTCCGCACCAAGGAAACGCTGAACGCCTCGTTCTCTTTCGCCCTCGCCATTCTGGTGTTATTCAGTTTCGCCTTCGATCCGGATTCGGACATGATCCGCCAGATCGCCGGCGGCCTGCTGTGGATGGTCTTCGCCTTTTCGAGCGCCCTCATCCTCAACCGGGGCTTCGCGCGCGAGGTTCCCAACGACTGCCTCGACACGTTGATCGCTTCGCCCGTCTCCGGCGCCCAACTGTTCCTTGGCAAGACACTGGCCAACTACGTCCTCCTGTTGCTCGTCGAGGCGGTGTCGTTGCCCGTGTTCGGCGTCTTCTACAACGCCAACTGGGCGCGCCGCCTCGGTCCTCTTATGCTCGTGTTCGTTCTTGCGGCCTGGGCGCTCGCCGTCATGGGCACCATGTTCAGCGCGCTCACCGTGAACCTCCGCCTGCGCGAGTTAATGCTGCCCGCGCTGCTCTATCCCGCGCTCGTGCCTGCCCTGATGGCGGCCATCCAGCTTACCAATCTCCTCATCGCAGGCGATACTGTGGGGAAGGAAGATCAAATCTGGTTCCGGCTCCTGGCGGGCTTTGATGCTATCTTTACTCTGCTCGGGCTTGCCTTGGCCGAAACCGTGTTTGTGGGGTGACACCGAATGCGTAATCCGATCCTTTATCTTTTCGCCGCAGTCGCCGCCGTACTCCTCGCCTGGGACCTCTACAAAGTCTTCATGGTCCTGCCGGACGAGCTGAATCAGGGCATGATCTACCGCATCATCTACTTTCATGTCCCTGCCGCGATGGTCGCCTTCGCCGCCTTCTTTGGTTCGCTCGTCGCCAGCGCCGGCTATCTCACCACGAAAGAGATGCGATACGACTCTTTCTCCGCCGCCGCCATCGAGGTTGGTTTCGTCTTCGCCACGGTCAATCTGGTCACCGGCAGCATCTGGGGCCGGATCATCTGGGGTATTTGGTGGACCTGGGACGCACGGCTCACCTCGATGTTCGTCTGCTGGCTGCTCTACGCCGCTTATCTGCTCCTTCGCCGCGCCATCGATGAGCCCGCCCAGCGCGCCCGCCTGTCGGCCGTGCTCTCCATCTTCGCCTTCACCGACGTCGTCATCGTCTGGAAGTCGATCGAATGGTGGCGCACGCAGCATCCCGGGCCGGTGCTGAGCATCCGCGGCGGCGGTGGCATGGCCCCGGGAATGCAAGCCCCGCTGTACTGGAACGCCCTCGCCCTGGCCCTGCTGGCGACGATCCTTTTGGTTCTGAGAATGAGACAGGAGGCCGCCCGGCGCGAAATCGATTCCCTGCGCCGCCAGGCGTACGCGCTGTAGAATTGCCCCAAGTATAGGACACCGCTCATGGACGCACGCAATTTCACGTTTTTGTTTTATGGGTTTCTCGCCGCCTGGCTCATCCTGATCGTGTACGTGGTGGTGATCGCCGCCCGCGAAAGCAAACTCCGCTCTGAGATCGAACGCCTCCGCCGCATGGTGGAAGAGCGCGAGGCGAAGTAGCCGGTGATGCGGCTCGGCCTCCTCCTGCTCGCGTCCACTTGTGTGTTCGCCCAGTTGCCGAAGGAACGCGAACGAGCGCGCGATGTGTTCGTCGAGTTGATCGAGATTAACACCACCGACTCGGCCGGCGATAACACACAAGCCGCCGAGGCGATGGCCGCCCGGTTCCGCGCCGCCGGCTTCCCGCCCGCCGACATCCAGGTGCTCGGCCCTAATCCCCACAAGGGAAACCTCGTCGTCCGTTACCGGGGAACCGGCGCCGCCAAACCGATTCTCTTCATCGGCCATCTCGACGTCGTCGAGGCCCGCCGCGAGGACTGGTCGTTCGACCCGTTCAAGTTCCTCGAAAAGGACGGCTACTTCTACGGGCGCGGCGCCGAGGATGACAAGAGCGGCGACGCTGCCCTGGTCGCCAATTTTCTTCGCCTCAAAGAAGAAGGCTTTCAGCCCGATCGCGACCTTATCCTCGCCCTCACCTCGGACGAAGAAGGGGGCGATTACAACGGCGCGGCATGGCTGCTGCACACGCACCGCGACTTAGTTGACGCGGCCTTCTGCGTAAACACCGATGCCGGCGGAGGGGAATTCGAGCACGGGCGCCGCATCGCGCTCTCGGTGCAGGCGGCCGAGAAGACTTTCCAAAGCTTCAAGTTCGAAGTGAAAAACAAGGGAGGACATAGCTCGCTTCCCGTGCCCGACAACGCGATCTACCATCTCGCCGGCTCGCTCGACGCCATTCAGCGCTATGCATTTCCCGTGCTTCTCAATCCGGTCAGCCGGGGCTTCTTTGATCGCATGTCGGCGATCGTAGGCGGTCAGGAAGGCTCGGACATGAAGGCCGTCGTCCAGACTCCGGATCTTCCGGGACCGGTGAGCCGCCTGTCGAAAATCGCCTACCTGAACGCGATGCTCCGAACTACCTGCGTCCCGACCATGCTGCAGGCCGGCGATGCCGAAAACGCTCTTCCACAGGATGCGGTTGCCATCGTAAACTGCCGTCTCGTGCCGGGTGACTCGGCCCAGAACGTCCTGAGCGCGCTTACTCACACCGTCCACGACATGCAAGTCTCCATCACGCCGCTGCGTCCGGAAGTCGCCGGACCCGCCTCTCCGATCCCCGATGATTTCATGAAGATCCTGGAGTCCTCTTCAAACTCCCTGTGGCCCGGTGTCCCAGTGGTCCCGGTGATGGAGACCGGAGCCACCGACGGCAAATACTTCCGTCTCGCCGGCATTCCTACTTACGGCGTCTCCGGTTTCTTCTATGACATCGACGACGTTCGCGCCCACGGGCGCGACGAGCGTATCGGCGCCGAATCGTTCTTCGAAGGGGTCGAGTTCTATTACCGCCTGATGCACGCGCTGGCTAAGTGAAGCACGCCGCAATAGACCTGAACTTTTCGATTCCTGCCCGCGTAAAATAGAGAAGACCGACAGGGAGGGAACGGTTCGATGAGCTGGAAAACTTTGCTGGGCGGCATGGTCGCTGTTTCGGCTGCTCTTGCGGCAACCACCGATTCTTCCACCGCGCCGACTTACTACAAGGATGTTCTGCCGGTCCTGCAGAGCAAGTGCCAGGGCTGCCACCGTCCGGGCGAAATCGGCCCGATGTCCTTGCTGACCTACCAGTCCACCCGCCCCTGGGCGGCGGCGATCAAGGAAGCCGTGCTTACCCGCAAAATGCCGCCATGGCCGGCCGACCCTCACGTCGGCCATTTCGCCAACGTCAATTCCTTGACCGATGCGCAAAGGGCAACGCTCGTCTCCTGGGTAGACCACGGTGCGCCGGAAGGCGACCCCGCCGGCGCACCGCCTCCCATGCACTGGGTGGAAGGTTGGGGCGCCGGGAAGCCGGATCTGGTGATCCAGATGCCCAAGCCGTATCATGTTCCGAAAGACGGCGTGGTCGACTACACCTACGTGATCGTTCCCACTCACTTCGAACACGACATGTGGGTCCGCGCGGCCGAGATCGTCCCGACCAATCGCGCCGTCGTCCACCACATCATCGCGTTTCTCCGCACGCCCGGTTCGAAGTGGTTCGCCGGGCAGCCGATCGGGGAATTCTTTGTTCCCCACGGAGGCCGCGGAGAAGACGGAGCCTCGGAATTCCTAGTCGCCTATGCGCCCGGACTTCCAGCCGCCGTGCTTCCCGATGGCGCCGCGAAACTGATACCCGCCGGCTCAGACATCGTCCTGCAACTGCACTACACTCCCAATGGCAAGGCAATGGACGACCAGAGCAAGGTTGGTCTCTATTTTTCCGGGAAGCCGCAGCGGCGGGAAATGACGCTCTCCGCCGGGAACCATGACTTCGCCATCCCCGCCGGCAATCCGAACTTCGAAGTCCAGTCGAACTTCACGCTCCGTCATGAGGCGACGCTCGTCGGCGTGATGCCCCACATGCACCTTCGCGGGAAGGATTTCCAATTCGCTCTCCGTTATCCCGACGGCCACACCGAGGAACTGCTCAGCGTTCCGCGGTGGGATTTTCACTGGCAGATGTACTATACGCTCGCCGGCCAGATGCAACTCCCGGCCGGCACGCAGATCGAATGTGTCGCCCACTATGACAACTCGCCGAATAACCCGGCCAACCCCGATCCCTCCAAAGTCGTGCATTGGGGCGATCAGACCTTCGACGAGATGATGATCGGTTTCTTCGACGTCAATTTTCCGGTCGACATGGACCCCAGGGAACTTTTCCGGCCGCCGCAGCCGGCGAAGGCTTCGGACTGATGCGGCTTCGAGCGCTTTTTCTGGCTTGCGCTACGTTAGCCTCGGGGCACGACATCATCACCACTAAAATCACCTGGTCCCGCGAAGTTTCCCGCGTCGTCTACTCCCACTGCGCCTCCTGCCACCGCGAGGGCGGCAGCGCGTTCTCGCTGATGACTTACACCGGTGCGCGCCCCTGGGCCAAGGCGATTAAGGAAGAAGTTCTCGAACGCCGGATGCCGCCCTGGAACGCAGTGAAGGGGTTCGGTGACTTTCGCGATGACCAGGGCCTGACGCAGGAAGATTTAGAAATTCTCTCTGCCTGGGTGGAAGGCGGAGCCCCGGAAGGCGA
>JAJYCN010000255.1 GCA_021778335.1 Acidobacteriota bacterium
GATCGGGCAATCGGCTGAAATCGACACGCGGAACGGAATCATTCCGGGCAAAGTGATGCGCATCGACCCGGCGGCCTCCAACGGGACGTTCGACGTGGACGTGAAGCTGTTGGGAGAGCTACCGCCCGGCGCCCGGCCCGACCTGAGCGTCGACGGGACCATCGAAATCGAGCGGCTGCATGACGTCCTCTACGTCGGCCGGCCAGTGATCGGCACCACGGGCCAGAAGGTGGGCCTGTTCAAGCTCGACGCCGACAATAAGGGCGCGACGCGCGTGCCGGTGACGCTGGGCCGCAGTTCGGTCAGCACCATCGAGATTCTCAACGGCCTCAACGTAGGCGACGAGGTCATTTTGTCGGATATGTCGCAGTGGGATGCGCAGAATCGCATCCGGTTGAATTAAGAAAACAAGAAAACGAACGATGGAACGGGAGACGGTCATGGCGGCAAACAACACATTGATTCATCTGGATGGCGTGACGAAGGTATTCGTCACCGACGAAGTCGAGACGCACGCGCTCGCCGGGATTCATCTCGAGATCAAGCGCGGCGAGTATGTCGCCATCTCCGGGCCGTCGGGCTGCGGAAAGTCGACGCTGCTGGCGATCCTGGGCCTGCTCGATTCGCCGAGCGATGGCAAGTACGTGCTGAACGGAAACCCGGTGGAGAACCTGAAACTCGCCGAGCGCGCCCGCATCCGCAACCGCGAGATCGGGTTCATCTTTCAGGCGTTCAACCTGATCGGTGACCTGAACGTCTACGAAAATGTCGAGCTGCCGCTCACCTACCGCGGCATGCCGGCCGCCGAGCGGCGCAAGCGCGTCCAGGAATCGCTCGAACGCGTCGGCATGTCGCACCGGATCAAACATTATCCGGCGCAATTGTCGGGCGGCCAGCAGCAGAGAGTGGCGGTGGCGCGGGCGCTGGCCGGAGAGCCGGCCATCCTGCTGGCCGACGAGCCGACCGGAAACCTGGACTCGGTAAACGGCGAAGCGGTGATGGATCTTTTAAGCGAACTGCATCGCGGCGGCGCGACCATCTGCATGGTGACGCACGACCCGCGGTATGCGCTGTTCGCCGACCGGACGGTGAAACTGTTTGACGGGCGGATAGTCGAGGATGGCGCGGAGGTGCACTAATGTTGCGGAGGAACGCGGACATTTTGGCGCTGGCAATCATGGTGCTGGCGTTCTTCGCCGGTAAGGCGTGGTGGGTGCACGTGCAGGCGCGAGATGCGATGCCGGGGCCGTTCGGCGCCCCGCGGGTGTGGATGATTGAGCCTTCGGGCGACGGTTTCTCCTGCCCGGACTTGAGCGGCGTCATCGACGGACTCCGCCGCTAGCCGGGCGCGTGCGGCGCGGTGGGTAAGATGAAGGCTTAGCCGATGGTAATTTCTCTCAAGAACATTGAAAAGTACTTCGAACACGGACCGGTGAAGACGTTCGTCCTGCGGCGCGTGACGCTCGATATTCGCGAAGGCGACTTCGTCTCGATCATGGGCCCCTCCGGCGCGGGCAAAAGCACGCTGCTGCACCTGCTCGGCATGCACGACAGCGACTGGACCGGTGAGTACTGGCTTCTGGGTCAGCCGGTGCACAAGATGAACAAGCGCGACCGGATGGAGCTCTACAAAATACACTTCGGCTTCGTCTTTCAGAGCTACCATCTGCTCGATTCGCTCACGGTTTACGAAAACCTCGATATTCCGCTCTCCTACCGCAATATCAAAAAGAGCGAGCGCGAGAGCATCGTCTGCGACGCGCTCGACCGCTTTCAGATCGTCGGCAAGCGGGATCTCTATCCGAACCAGCTTTCCGGCGGCCAGCAGCAGCTTGTCGCCGTGGCGCGCGCCATGATCGCCAATCCGAAAATCCTCCTCGCCGACGAACCCACCGGCAACCTGCACTCGGCGCAGGGCCAGCAGATCATGGAAATGTTCCGTAAGCTGAACGCCGAAGGCACCACGATCATCCAGGTCACTCACAACGAGCGCAACGCGGATTACGGCAATCGCGTCGTCCAGATCGAGGACGGCTGGATCACCGGCGAGCGCACGGCGGCGGCATGAAGCCGGGCGGCAACGGGAACTATCGCGTCCTGGTGGCCGACGACCAGCCCGATGTCGTCGAGGCACTCCGTTTTCTGCTCAAGGGCGAAGGCTTTCAGATCGAGACCGCCTCGAGCCCGCGCGAAATCCTCGCCGCTATCGAGGCGCGCGAGTTCGACCTGCTCCTGATGGACCTCAACTACACGCGCGACACCACGTCCGGCGCCGAGGGCCTCGACCTGCTGCCGAAACTGCGCGCCACCGACGGTCTGCTGCCCGTCGTGGTGATGACCGCGTGGGGCTCGGTGAACCTGGCGGTCGAGGCGATGCGCCGCGGCGCGCGGGATTTCATCGAAAAGCCCTGGGACAATGCACGCCTTCTCGCCATCGTCCGCACGCAGATCGAACTCGCGCAGGCGCTCAAGAAAGGACTCCGGCTGGAGGCGGAAAACCGGTTGCTCCGAGCCGAAGGGCGCCCTTCGCTGATCGCCGAATCGCCCGCCATGGAACCGGTCCTGCAGTTGATCGCGCGCGTGGGGCCGTCGGACGCCAACGTGCTCATCACCGGCGAACCGGGCACAGGCAAGGAAGTTGTTGCGCGCACGCTCCACGCCATCTCGCAGCGCTCGGCGAAACCGATGGTCACCGTGAACGCCGGCGGCCTGGCCGAGGGCGTCTTTGAAAGCGAACTGTTCGGCCACGTGAAGGGCGCGTTCACCGACGCCAAGGTGGACCGCGTGGGGCGGTTCGAAATGGCCGAGGGCGGCACGCTGTTCCTCGACGAGATCGCCAACCTGCCGCTGAACCTCCAGGCGAAACTGCTGCGCGTGCTCGAAACCGGCGAGATGGAGCGCGTCGGCTCCTCGCGCACCCGCCGCGTGGACGTGCGCCTGATTTCCGCCACCAACGCCAAGCTCGACGAAGAAGTGGCCGCCGGCCGTTTCCGGCAGGACCTGCTGTTCCGGCTGAACACCATCGAGATCCATCTGCCGCCGCTGCGAGAGCGCCGGGAAGACATTCCGCTGCTGGCGGCGCACTTCCTCGGCATGCACGCAAATCGTTATCGAAAAACGATAACGGGTTTCGATAACGCGGCGCTGCAGGCCCTGCTCGACAATCCCTGGACCGGCAACGTCCGCGAGCTGAATCACGTCGTCGAGCGCGCCGTGCTGATGGCCCGCGGTTCCATGATCGAGGCCGGCGATCTCGCGCTGAAGGCCGCCCGGGACGGTGCGCCGCGGCTGGAGGAGATGAGCATCGAGGAAGTAGAGGCGTTCCTGATCCGCAAGGCGCTGGCCAAGCACGAGGGCAACGTCAGCCACGCCGCCAACGCACTCGGCCTGAGCCGCAGCGCCCTCTACCGGCGGCTGCAGCGCTACGGGTTGTAGTATCTCCTCATGGCCCCCCGGCGCCGTCTAACCCATGAGACGCGCGCGCTGTTCCTCGCCCTGGGCGCGGGTGCGCCCGGCGCCGCGGTGGCGCTATTCTTCCTTTGGACCGGTGGCCGGCCCGCGTGGCTGAGCTGGACCGGAACCGTCGCCGTAGCCGGCTGCTGGCTCGCGCTCTCCTGGCGTCTGCGCGAACACGTCGCCCGGCCGCTGCGCACCATGGCCAGCCTCCTCGAAGCGCTGCGCGAGGGCGACTACTCGATCCGCGCGCGCGCCGAGGCTCGGGACGACGCGCTGAACGAAGCCATGCAGCAGGTCAACGCCATGGCCGCCACGCTCCGCGCGCAGCGCCTCGGCGCGCTCGAAGCCACCGCGCTGCTGCGGAAAGTGATGGAGGAAATCGACGTCGCCATCTTCGCCTTCGACCAGGAAAAAAAGCTCCGCCTCGTCAACCCCGCCGGCGAGCGCCTTCTCGGCGAGCCCTCCGAGCGTCTGATCGGCCGGGAGGCGGGTTCGATTGGCCTCAGTGCGATTCTCGAAGGCGCCGAGCAGGCCGTTCGTCTCCCCTTCGGCGACCCGACCCGCCGATGGAGCATCGGCCGAAGCATGTTCCGCGAAGGCGGCCTGCCGCATCAGCTTCTCGTAGTAAGCGACATCACGCAACCGTTGCGCGAAGAAGAACTCGAGGCCTGGCAGAGGCTCGTCCGCGTGCTCGGCCACGAGCTGAACAACTCGCTCGCGCCCATCAAGTCGATCGCCGGCAGCATGGGTACGCTGCTCGAACGGCGCGACCAGAACGAGGATTGGGAAGAAGACATGCGCCGCGGCCTGCAGATCATCGCCAGCCGCAGCGAGGCGCTGAGCCGCTTCCTGTCTTCTTACGCGCGCCTGGCTAAGCTGCCCAAGCCGGTGCTCGGCCCGGTACGCATCGGCGAGATGGTGCAGCGCGTGGCGGGACTGGAAACCCGCATGCGCCCCCGCGTCGTCCCCGGGCCGGAGGTCACCGTCCCGGCCGACGCCGACCAGATCGAGCAAGCGCTCATTAACTTGATCGCCAACGCCGTGGAAGCGTCACTTGAAACCGGGGGCGAAGTCGAAGCCGGCTGGACCCGCGGTAATGGAACCGTCACTGTCTGGGTCCGTGACGAAGGCCACGGCATCGCCAACTCCGGCAACCTCTTTGTGCCGTTCTTCACCACCAAGCCCGGCGGCTCCGGAATCGGCCTTGTCCTTGGCCGCAAAATCGCCGAAAGCCACGGCGGAACGCTGACGCTGGAAAACCGCCCGGACCGCCGCGGCTCGGAAGCGCGGCTGGTTTTGCCCGCTTGAGGCGATTTTCGGTAACCTCGGCGCCATTCAGCGGTATTGAAATTTGCGGAACGGAAGACGCGCCGGCTTCGTAGTAGCCGGTAAAGGAAGAAAGCGAGGATCGCTCAATGAGCCCATCGACGCTGCTGCGCCTGGAAGGCGTGACCAAGGTATTTTCGACCGACGAAATGGAGACCCACGCGCTCGCCGGCATCCATCTCGAGATCCGGCAGGGCGAGTACGTGTCGATCTCCGGGCCTTCGGGTTGCGGAAAATCTACGCTGCTAGCCATCCTCGGCCTGCTCGACTCGCCTTCCGGCGGCAACTACGAACTCAAAGGGGAACGCGTCGAGAACATCAAGCTCAGCGAACGCGCGCGCATCCGCAACCGCGAGATCGGATTTATCTTCCAAGCGTTCAACCTCATCGGGGACCTCAACGTCTACGAGAACGTCGAACTGCCGCTGACCTATCGCGGCATGCCGTCCTCCGAGCGGCGCAAGTACGTGTTGGAATCCCTCGAACGCGTCGGCATGTCGCACCGCATCAAGCACTATCCGGCGCAGTTGTCCGGCGGCCAACAGCAGCGCGTCGCCGTGGCCCGGGCCCTCGCCGGCCGCCCGGCCATCCTGCTCGCCGACGAGCCCACCGGCAACCTCGACTCCGCCAACGGCGAAGCGGTGATGGACCTCCTGCGCGAACTCCACGGCGAAGGCGCCACCATCTGCATGGTCACCCACGACCCCCGCTACGCCCGCATGGCCGAGCGCAGCGTCACCTTGTTCGACGGCCGTATCGTGGAAGAAACCGGCGCCGCGGCCTGAGCGCCATCAGGCAAAAACGGGCTGGAAGCGGCCCAGCGCCTCGAGTGCTTTCTTGAGACTCGGAGAATTGGCGCCGGCGGCAATGGGATCCCACTTGCCGATCACAAACTCAGATAGGCACGCGTTGTACTCCGGCCCCTGTTGCGCGGTGCTTCCGCGCTTCGGCGCGACGCGCGCGCGAACCTCGGCGGACTTCGATTCCCGAGCCAGCTCAACCAGACGGCGCTTGGGGTCGGCGAGCGACTCCGGCGTTTGAGGTACGCGCTTATGCGCGCAGCGAAGAAACGCGGCGATACTGGACCGGTCTGCGAGAAGCCACGCCTCCACCTCGCGCACCGCGATTCTGAGCAATAGGTTCGGATGAACTGGTTCGTGCAACCAGTCTCGAATTAGTTGCGGAGCACATTCCGTCGTGTCCAGGTCCGTCAGCACGACGAAAGGGACGCCCTTGGCCGCGGTGTTCCAGCCTCGGATGGTGTTCTTCAGGTACCCAAAGCCATGCCGGCCATACACACTCCCAACACTGAAGCGCCTGCCTGACTCAGCGAGCAGTCTGCGAAGTACGGCCTCACTTAGCTCGTCCTCCACGGCCAGGTTCACCGGGATCGGATTCATGCGGTTCGGTCGAGGCTCAACTGGTTCACGTTCGCCGGAGCGGTCCGAGGTAAAACGACGTCAGCGACACTAAGCCCGCCTTTCAGAAGGTCCACTATTTCCCGCGTGCTGGAGGCGAGTTCCGCCTGGCTGCCCTCGGGACCGGGTCGGATCAGGATCACCTCTTCGCCCCCGATCCCTTTATCCGAAAGCAGGTCGCCGCTGTGGGTGCTTACAAAAAGCTGCCGGGAACGGCGCCTCTGCAGCCGGTGAAAGAGCGAAGGCAGCTTGGAAACGATGGCGGCGTGCAGGGACAACTCAGGCTCCTCGAGCAAGAGGGGCGCGTCGCCCTCGAGCAGAGACCAGAACAGGCCAATCAGCCGAAGCGTGCCGTCGGAGAACTGGTCCTCCCGCTGGAGTCCCGCGTTCGGCCGCCAGTGCTCGTACACCGCTTCCAGGTGAGGGACTCCGGCTTCGTCCTTCGTGTCGGTGAGCTTCGTTAACTGAGGCACCGCCTGGCGCAGCGCGGCCTCAATCTTCTTCAAGCGCGCCTTTCGGGTCTTCTCAGGGGTCTTGGCGACGACCTCGAGAAAATTCCGGCCAAAGGGATCCTCTTGCAGGGCCGGACCCTGCGGAGCCTCCGGATGCCGAAGGAGTTGCGGAACCAGGTGCAGGTAGCGGATTGACTCGAAAAATCTCGCAATCTCCCGGAAGTCCAGATTCGCGTTGATCTGTTCGAGGTGCGTCTGCGTCAATCGCTCTTTGTCGTCCCTGTCACGCTCATCCGGGCGGTCCAGGATCTGCCGTTCTCCGCACCAGACCTTCTCGTACTTGAGGAGTGGCTGCCGGTAGCCCCGCACCTGCTGAGTTAAGCCGATCTTATAGCGCCACGTCTGCCCCCCGTCGCCCTCCGAGATGGTCACGTCAAGCCCGACGTCCGGTTCCTTACGGGCAGCAAGGCAACGTATCTTCGACAGGCTTCCCCGCCGCGCGATGGCGCTCTGCAGACCACCCCCTGCACGCGCGATGTCCCGAAGGAAACGAATGCTGTCGAGCAAATTGGACTTTCCCGAAGCATTCGGACCCACCACGAACACACGTTCCCCCAAGTGAACATCGACGGAGCGGAAGTTGCGCCAATTCCGCAGAACCAGCCGGGAGATGATCATGGTCGATTCTCATTCTATCGGCTCGGCTCAAATCGCGTGATCGGCCGGGGCATCCTGGCCGGACCAAAGCCTGCGTTGCGTCCAATCTTCCGCCGCGGCGGACCAGAACGGGTCCGAAGGCGGAAGGCCGAGCGGCAAGAGAGCCGTGGCGCAGAGATACAAACTGCCCGTCGAGACATACGGCTCGCCTAAGTGGGGCTGGTGGCCGCAAAACCCGATCTGCAGCCAGCCGCGTTCGTCGAATGTTCCCGGCGCATCCATGAGCCGGTGTAGCACCGCTGTGAGAGCGGACCGCACGCGCCCGCCCGTAAGCGGCGCGGGTAGTTCGTGTGCCAGCACAAGGGAGGCGAGCAGATGGAACACCCCCGCACGGTAAGTGATGGACCGGCCGATGGGCGGGAACGTCGCCTCGGGGGAGATCAGCCGCTCCTGAATCGCCCCATAGCGCCGGGCGCGCGCAAGCGCGACGGGTAACTGGCCCCGCCAGCGGCCGGAATGCGCGGAGATATTCCGCAGTGTGTCGAGCAGCATCGGCTGGATCACATAACTGTTGTAGTAATCCCAGTGAAACTGCGGCCCGTCGCCGTAAGTGCCGTCGCCTAAGTACCACTCCTCGTGCTTGCGGATCGCGTAATCCACTCGCATCGCGTCCCACGTCTCGCCCATCATCGCCAGCGCGGTCTCGACCATCGCCGAAAACAGCAGCCAGTTGTTATAGGGCGGCGTGATCGCGCGCGTAGCGGCCAGCGCTGCCGCTAGATTCTTCTGCGTCGTCGCATCCAGCTTCCGCCATAGTTCATTCGGCGCGCGCAGCACCGCCTGGGCCAGAAATCCGCAATCCACCAGCGGCTGCCCGCCTTGGCTGAAATTGAGAAAATCCGGCGACGCGGGATCCGTGGCCGAAGCGAGCCCTTTCCGCGCGAGTACCGCGTACCGCTGCTGCAACGTACGTTCCGCGCCGTCGTCAAGCGGCGCTTCGAGCCAAGGCGCAATCCCCGACAGCAGCCGCCCAACCGCTTCGAGATGTGTATACTGCCGCCGGTCTTCGACGTTGCCCGTCACGCACTCCACCGGCATCTCACGCTTCAGCGTGCCCGCCGCCAGATGAGTCAGCACCGGCTCGCTGAGCTTCTGCAGCAGCCCGAGCCAATAACTCCGGTCATCCGCCGCCACGGGCGCGGGCGCAGCGTCCGCCGCCACACTTACCGCGGCCAGCGTCTTCATCCACGCGCGGCGATTCGTCATTTCTGGGCAGGTAACTTCGCCCAGATGATAGCACCCGTGTCGCGGAACGGAAGCGCACCCTGCTGCAGGTTGAGCTGGAAGAAGGCGTCCGATGTGTAGTCCGGCAGCTTGACCTGAATCTGGACGAGCCCGGAGATGGAGCCG
>JAJYCN010000256.1 GCA_021778335.1 Acidobacteriota bacterium
CCTCCGCCGCTTCCCACTCCTGAAACCCCGACACGATCACCGCCCGCGCCACCTTCCCCGCCCGTCCCGCAATCGCCCCCGCCACCTCCGCGCTGATGTTCGCCGCCAGCACGTCGAAGCTCCCTTCCCTCACCGCCTCGATCGTCCCCACAAACACGTCGATCCCGAACTTCTCCCGCGCAATCCGCGCCGCCTCCTCATCCACGTCGCACGCCGCAATCCGCCCCGCCCCAAGCAACCGCGCCGCCTCCGAAAGTATCCCCGACCCGCACCCCACATCCAGAAACGAGCCCCCCGGACTTACTAACTCCTCCATCGCCTCCAGACACAACTGCGTGCACGGATGCCACCCCGTCCCGCACGCCATCCCCGGTTCCACCACCAGCCGAACCCGCCCCTCCGGCGTCCCCGCCTCGCTCCAAGGCGGAACAAGAAAGAACTTACTCCCGATCTCGAGCGCCGGAAACGACTCCCGCGTCCGCCCCTCATAATCGATCTCCGGCTCGGCCCGCCACTCCGGCGAATAACTTACTAACTTACTTGTAACTTCCTCCGCCCGCGAGTCGTCGCCGAAAAACACCCGCAGCCCGTCCGTCTCCTCCACCGCCCCGTCCGCGCCAAGCAGCCAGATTTCCTCGCTCAGCCGCTCCATCCCCTCCGGCCCGCACTTCAGCAGCAGCGAAAACACTCAGCCCTGCACTCGCTTCTCTTTCCCCGCCCAGAACCGCTCTTTCAGCACCATCTTCCGGATCTTCCCCGTCCCCGTCTTCGGAAGCGGCTCGTCGGAAAACTCGATAACCCGCGGCAGTTTGAACCGCCCCAGCCTCGCCCCCAGAAACTCCAGTAACTGCTCGGCCGTCAGCGTCGACCCCGCCTTCCTCACCACAATCGCGGCCGGAACCTCGCCCCACTTCTCGTCCGGCGCCGGCACCACCGCGCACTCAAACACCTCCGGATGCGCGAAGATATGCTTCTCCACCTCCAGCGACGATATGTTCTCCCCGCCGCTGATGATGATCTCCTTCTTCCGGTCGACGATGTGTATGTACCCTTCCTCGTCCCACACCGCCATGTCTCCCGTGTGAAACCAATGCCCGCTCATCACCGCCCGCGTCGCCTCCGCCTCGTGGAAGTACCCGTCCATCACGTGGTCGCCCATCGCCACAATCTCGCCGATCGACCGCATGTCCCGCGGCACGTCCCGCATCTCGTGATCCACCACCCGGATCGACACGTTCGGGATCGGCCAACCCGCCATCGACCGTCTCCGCCACCTCTCCTCATCGCTCGGGTAACCCGGCCACTTATCCCGCCCGCTCGTAATCACGGGACTGGTCTCCGTCAACCCGTACCCCGCGAATACATTGCACTTGAATTTCGCTTCCATCCGCGCAACCAACTCCGGCGTCGACGCCGCCCCGCCCATCATGATGTTCCGCAGGCTCGATAAATCGAACCGCCCATCCTCGGGCGAGTTCAACAGCGCGTTCGCCATCGTCGGCACCAGGCTCATGTCCGTCGCCTTGTGCTTCTCAATCAGCCCGAACACCTGCACCGGCTCGAACCGCCGCACCATCACCTGCGTCGTCCCCAGCATCGTCGAAGTCTGCGGCCGCCCCCAACCGTTCGCATGAAACAGCGGAATCGTGTGCAAATCCACCATCGACTCCACGTCCTTCGACATCGTCGCCACCGACAGCGCATGCATGTACAGCGTCCGGTGCGACAGCACCACCCCTTTCGGCGTCCCCGTGCTCCCACTCGTGTAGAACAACTCCGCCGGCGCCATCTCGTCGTACGTGAAAATGTCCGCCCGCTCCGCCGTCCCCTTCTCCACCAGATCCTCGTAGCTCAAATCCGCCGGCGCCGCCCCTCCGTCGATTCCTACATAGTGCCGGATCGAAGGACACACCCCCCTCAACTCCTCCACCAGCGGCGCGAAATCCGCCTCGAAGATAAGCATCCGCGCCCCGGAGTGATTCAGAATCGCCGTCATCTCCTGCTTGGATAGCCGCACGTTCAGCGGCATCACAATCGCCCGCGCCTGCACCACCCCGTAGTAGCCCTCCAGCAACTGGTGATTGTTGAAGCTCAGGTACGCTACGCGGTCCCCCGCCTCCACGCCCATCTTCCCCAGCGCCGACGCCAGCCGCTCGCACCGCTCCCCAAACTGCCCGTACGTGAACGGCTTCTCGCCGCAGACCACCCCCGTCTTATCCGCGAAAAGATCCACAGCCCGGTGAAGACACCGCAAAGGTGTGAGCGGTACAAACATGGGGCGATTGTACTAAAACCGCACCCGCGCGGAATCGGCCCCTGCCGGTGAACTCCCTACCGATGTACTCCCTATCGATGTACCCTTGGATACGTCCGCCAGTACGGCGCCGCCCGCAGCGCCTCCAGCGCCGCGGCTTCCCCCTTCGCCTCGATCGCCCCCAGCAACCGATGCGCGAAGTAACCCTTCCACAGCGCATAGCAAGCCGCGTAACCCACCGCCCGGTTCGCATAGCCCGCCAGGTTCGCCGCCTCAATCGGCGGATCGCTCTCCGCGCACACCCCGTCCCGCAACTCCTCCAGATACCGCTCCACATCCTTGGGCGGCGCATCCCCCGTCACCGCCATCGCAAGGTTCCGGTCCGCATCCAGATACGCCTGCCACCGTGGGATCCAGTTATTCCGGTCGTCCCCTAGCGCCAACCCATCCGCGAATACCACCGCCTCCAGCGCCACCGTAATCGAAGGCTGCTCCTGATAAAACTTCACCAGCATCTGCGCGTGCCGCCGCGTCTCCTCGCTCGCGCTAAGGCCCGCCGTCCCGATCCCCTGCATCAACGAAACAAATGCCGCCGACCGCGCTGGCAGCACCACCGGATTCACCGACCGGAATTGAAACGGACTTACTTCGTGATACACCGGCTTCCCCGCCGCGTTATGCACCATCCACCGCACCGAGTAAGCAATCACATCCCGGTCTGTCTGATTCGCCAGCAACACCACATACGGCAGTAAATCGTCCGCGAACTTGTCCCGCTTCTCATCCAGCGCAAACTCAAACTCCGCCGACCCGCTCGTGTACAGTCCCAGCCCCTCGGCCCTCAAATCCACAACACTCAATACACTGTTACTCACTTCGTCACCAGATAAACCGCCAACTCCGCCATCAGGTTCGGAAACCGCCTCACCGTTCCGCCCCGCCCCAGAAAATACCGCCGCTCCACTTTCCACCGCTGCTCCCGCGCCAGCAGCTCGAAATCCGTCACCGTCAGAAAGTGAATGTTCGGCGAGTTATACCACTCATACGGAAACAGCTTCGTCTGCGGCGAACGTCCGGTCCACAAATGCGCCAGCCGCACCGTCCAGTGCCCGAAGTTCGGAAACCCCACCACCGCCCGCTTCCCCACCCGCAGCATCTCCCGCAGCACGGCTACCGGCGCCCGCGTCTCCTGCAGCGTCTGGCTCAGGATCACGTAGTCGAACGTCCCCTCCGGGTAATCCCGCAGCGCCTCTTCAATGTCGCTCTGAAACACCGCCACGCCCCGCGCGATCGCCTTCTGCACCTGCTCCCGGTCGATCTCCACCCCCCGCGCTTCCACCCGCTTCTCCCGCTTCAGCCACGCCAGTAACTCCCCGTCCCCGCACCCTAAATCAAGCACCTTCGCCCCGCGCTCGATAATCTCCCCGATAATCGCGTAGTCCCGCCGCCCCGGCTTCCCGTTTACCAGCGGTCCCTGGCCCCACGAAGACGCGCTCATGCCGCAATCTCCGCGTAAGTGCTCGCCAGGAACCCGCGCACCAGATCGCTCTCTTCCCTTACATCCACCAGAAACGCGTCGTGTCCGTAATTCGAAGTAAGCTCGCAGTAAGCCACATCCCTGTTCCGGCTCCGCAGCGCCCGCACAATTTCGAGCGATTGATAACTCGGATACAGCCAGTCGCTCGTGAAGCTCAACACCAGAAACCGCGCCGCCGTCTGCCCCAGCGCGTCCCCCAGCGACGCATGACCCGCGCTCAGGTCGAAATAATCCATCGCCTTGCTGATATACAGATACGAGTTCGCGTCGAACCGCTCGACAAACTTACTCCCGCGGTATCGCAAGTAACTCTCCACCTCGAAATCCACCGAAAAGTCGAACCCGAACTCGTCCTTCCCCCTCAATCGCCGCCCGAACTTCTCCCGCATGGACGCATCGCTCATGTAAGTGATGTGCCCTACCATCCGCGCCACCGCCAGCCCCCTACCCGGCTTCGGACCGTCGTAGTAATCCCCGCTGTTCCAGTCCGTGTCCGCCATGATCGCCTGCCGCCCCACTTCGTTGAACGCGATCTGCTGCGCGCTGTGCCGCGACGTCGTCGCAATCGGAATCACCGCCGCCACAGCCTCCGGGTACGACACCGCCCACTGCAATGCCTGCATCCCGCCCATCGACCCGCCCGACACCGCCAGCAGCCGCTCGATCCCCAACTGCCCGATCAGCATCTTCTGCAGCCGCACCATGTCCCCGATCGTAATCACCGGAAACGTCATCGCATACGGCCGCCCCGTCGCCCCATTCACCGTCGCCGGCCCCGTCGTCCCGCGGCACCCTCCCAACACGTTCGCGCAGATCACAAAGTACCGGTCCGTATCAAACGCCTTCCCCGGACCGATCACGTTGTCCCACCACCCCTCCTGCCCCTCCGCGTTCTCGAACGCCGCATGCGCGTCCCCCGAAAACGCATGCAGGATCAGAATCGCGTTCGACCGCGCCGCGTTCAGCGCCCCGTACGTCTCGTAAGCCACCTCCACCGGGGCCAGCGCCACTCCCGAGTCGAGCGTGATCGAATCGAAGCGAGCAAACTTCGTCTCAACAACCATCGGATCTCATCGTAGGCTTACGGACTTCTCCTGATTGATTCAGGATACCAGTCCCGCCCCGCCGCCCCTCATCCCGCTCCCGGCTGCTCGCTTCTTGCTTCTTGCTCCTCGCTTCTTGCTCCAACCAATCTCTGTTATCATCGTTCAGGAGCGTTGGCGCCGGGCGATCGCTCGGCCTCCTATAAATTGATCCAACACTCAATCGTCTTGGGGTCCGACTCGGTTTTCGTGCCCGTGCGCAGGCTCCGGCGGCAATCACCGCCATGGAGAAGCCTAACGGTACGCGGGGGACTCCGCCCCTGTTACCCCGGGGTCAAGGACGGAGGTTGAGTCTCACCGGCGCGACCCGCTCCACTTCACGGTAATTCCCGCGAATGAATCTTCTGTTTATCGGCGATATCTACGCCTCGCCCGGGCGCCGCATTGTAGCCCAATATCTCAACGGCATCGTCTCGGCCGAAAAAATCTCCCTCGTCATAGCCAACGCCGAAAACTCCGCCGGCGGCTTCGGCATCACGCCCATGATCGCCGAAGAACTCTTCGGCCTCGGCATCGACGTCCTCACCACCGGCAACCACGTCTGGGACAAACGCGAAGTCTACGATTACTTCGCCCGCGAACCGCGCCTCCTCCGCCCCGCCAACTACCCTCCCACGCTCCCCGGCGCAGGCCTCCACATCGCCCGCGCCCGCAACGGCGTCGAAGTCGCCGTCATGAACCTCCAGGGCCGCACTTACATGCCCTCTACTGACTGCCCCTTCCGCCGCGCCGACGAGTTACTCGGCTCCCTCCCCGAATCCGTCAAAGTCCGCTTCGTAGACTTCCACGCCGAAGTATCCAGCGAGAAAGTCGCCATGGGCTGGCACTTGAACGGCCGCGTCTCCGCCGTCGTCGGCACACATACTCACATCCCCACCGCCGACGAACGCGTCCTTGCCGGAGGCACCGCCTATCTCACCGACGCCGGCATGACCGGCTCTTACGATTCCGTCATCGGCGCCGAAAAACATCTCGCCCTCAGCCGCTTCCTCACCGCCACGCCCGTCCGCCTCGAAACCGCCAAAGGCGGCGTCGAACTCCACGCCGTCATCGTCACCGTCGACCCCTCCACCGGCCGCGCCACCGCCATCCGCCGCTACACAACCCGCTAAACTAGCGCAGGTGACCGTCGCCCGCGCCCGTACCCTCCTCGGCGTCCTCCTCTGCGCCTCCACTCTCCTCAATTACCTCGACCGCCTCTCCATCGGCATCGTCAGCGTCGAAATCCGCACCCAGTTCCACATGACGCCCCAGGACTACGGCAACGTCCTCAGCCTCTTCTTCGTCGCCTACACCGTCATGTACGCCGGCTCCGGCTGGGTCCTCGACCGCCTCGGCACCCGGCGCGGCTTCGCCCTCTTCATGGCCGCCTGGTCCCTCGCCCAAATGCTCCACGGCTTCGCCCAGGGCATCGCCACCCTCGCCGCCTGCCGCTTCCTCCTCGGTCTCGCCGAACCCGGCGCATGGCCCGGAGCCGCCAAAGCCGTCGCCGAATGGCTCCCGCCTCCGCGCCGCGCCCTATACATGGGCATCTTCAACTCCGGTACCTCCCTCGGCTCCGCCGCCGCCCCCGTCCTCATCGCCGCCATCACCATCTCCTACGGCTGGCGCTCCGCCTTCGTAGTTACAGGTCTCCTCGGCATCGTCTGGCTCATCGCCTGGCTCGCCTTCTATAACCCTCCCGCCCAATCCCGCTGGCTCTCGCCCGCCGATCACGCCTCACTTACGCAAGAACTTACTCCCGCCCAACCCCTCGCCCACCCATCCCGCACCTCACTTACTCTCTTCCTGACTCGCCCCTGCTTGTCACTTACTCTCACCCGCTTCTTCACCGACCCCGTCATTTACTTCGCCATCTTCTGGCTCCCCGAATACCTCCGCACTAGCCGCGGCTTCAACCTCGCCATGATCCGCGACTACGCCTGGCTCCCCTTCCTCGCCGGCGGCCTCGGCTACATCGGCGGCGGCTGGCTCTCCGGCCACCTCATCGACAAAGGCTGGAACCTCCGCCGCGCCCGCAACGCCGGCCTCTTCGCCGGCGCCGCCCTCATGCCCCTCACCATGCTCACCCCCTTCGTCCCCAACGCCGCCCTCGCCCTCCTCACCACCTCCTTCCTCACCATCGGCCACGGCGTCTGGGTCGCCAACTTCCAAACGCTGCCCGCCGACCTCTACCCCAACCACGAAGTCGGCCGCGTCATGGGCTTCTCCGGCGCCGGCGGCGCACTCGGCGGCGTCGTCGCCCAACTCGCCACCGGCTGGATCGTCACCCACTTCTCCTACACCCCAACCTTCCTCATGGCCGGCCTCATGCACCCCATGTGCGCCGCCTTCCTCTTCCGAACCCTCCGCCCCCGCGACTTCCAGCCCTGACCCCCTGTGCGCCAACGCACGCCCCATCCCAAAACCGGACATCTCCACCCCACCCCGCACCCCGCAAAATTCTACACTTTCCCCTGGACCCCCACGTGCCCTCAACTCGGCAGGACTTGACTCCATGCGCACCCTGCTGCAGGACCTCCGCTTCGGCCTCCGCCTCCTCGGCCGCTCCCCCGGCTTCACCGCCGTCGCCATCTTCACCCTCGCCCTCGGCATCGCCGCCAACACCACCGTCTTCTCCTGGATCGACAAACTCCTCCTCCGCCCCTTCCCCGGAGCCTCCAACCAAGGCCGCCTCGCCGTCCTCGAATCCATCACCCAGGGAGCCCCCAACGGCGCCAACCAGATCTCCTACATCGACTATCTCGACTACCGCCATAACTTACACTCCATATCCGGCCTCGCCCTCCACCGCGAAGACGTCTTTACTCTCGGCGATTCAGTTACTAACTCCCAGGCCGTCTGGGGCGAAATGGTCACCGGCAATTACTTCTCCGTCCTCGGCCTCAAACCCGAACTCGGACGCTTCTTCACTCCAGCAGAAGACGGCCCCGCCCTCGGCGCCTACCCCGTCGCCGTCATCAGCGATCGCCTCTGGCGCGGCCGCTTCCACTCGAACCCCTCCGCCATCGGCCAAACCGTCCGCGTCAACCGCCGCTGGCTCACCATCGCCGGCGTCACCCCGCCCGGCTTCGGCGGCGCCATGCCCGGACTCGCCTTCGATATCTGGGTCCCCGTCACCATGGGCCCCGAACTCAGCCTCCTCACCCCCCGCAACTTCGTCCAGCGCGGCGACCGCAAATTTTACGCCCTCGCCCGCCTCGCCCCCGGCTTCTCCCTCGGCCAGTCCCGCGCCGAAACCCTCACCTTCTCCCGCCACCTCCAAGCCGTCTACCCCGGCGCCAACCGCGCCGTCACCGCCACCGTCCTCCCCATCTGGCAATTCCACAGCGGCGCCCCTGAGTTACTCCTCAAACCCCTCCGCATCCTCATGGCCATCTGCGTGCTCGTCCTCTTAATCGTCTGCGCCAACGTGGCTAACTTACTCCTGGCCCGCTCCGTCGCCCGCCGCAAGGAGCTCAGCATCCGCCTCGCCCTCGGCGCCACCGGCGGCCGCCTCAGCCGCCAGTTATTTACCGAAACCCTCTTACTCGCCCTCGGCGGCGCACTCGCCGGCCTCCTCTTCTCTACCTGGACCGCCAACCTCCTCGCCGCCTTGGTCCCCCACATCAACGCCCCCGTCGCCCTCGGCTTCGACTTGAGCGGCCGCGTCCTCGCCTTCACCATCCTCACCTGCGTCCTCGCCACGCTCTTCTCCGGAGCCGCTCCCGCCCTCTATTGGCTCCGCTCCGACGTCAATACCTCGCTCAAAGAAGCCGGCCGCTCCGGCGCGCGGGCTGCCCATTCCCACCGCACCCGCAA
>JAJYCN010000012.1 GCA_021778335.1 Acidobacteriota bacterium
TTGCTCCACGCTTCTTTCAGACCCCACCTCGCGGTGACGCCCTTGCGCTTCGCTACTACTTCACCTCCATCAGGTTGTAGAGGGGACTTACACCCCCGAGCTGTCGAAAATGCTCGGCACACAAAAAATAGGGCCGGATCAGGTCCGGCCCTCAAGTGGGGGTTGAAATAATTCTGAAAGATCAGAATATGCGCAAATTGTCCTGCCCGCAAGTGGACGAGTAATGGAACTATTAGAGGGATATATCCGTTTTTCGGCGAGATCAACTCGGGTTAAGAACGAAGTTCCGGTACTTGATTTCCCGCGTGGATTCTTCCTTAACCCCGGACCGTCTCATGGGCGGTAAAGCATTTAAGTCATTCTTTTTCTGAAACATGGGAATTCTTGTTCTGATTCGGCACGGGCAGGCGTCATTCCTGGCCGACGACTACGATCAACTCTCCGAGCTTGGCATGGAGCAGTCCCGGCGGCTCGGGCTTCACTGGAAAAGTACTGGTACCGATTACGATCGGATTTATGCCGGGCCGGCCCGGCGCCACGCCCAAACCTGCGAACTGGTGGCGGAAGCGGCGGGGTCAAGCCGGACCGGCGTGGAGCGGTTGGACGAGTTCGACGAGTACAACGCGTTTGGTCTGTTGAAGGCCGTGGCGCCCGATCTGGTGTCGGAAGACCCTATTGCCCGCGCATTGCACGACGACTACGCCGGCCAACATGAGCCTCGGCTGAAAGCGCGTGCCTTCGAGCGGCTGTTTCAGCATGTCACGCGGCGTTGGGCGGCGGGTGAGATCGAGGCGGAAGGGATCGAGCCGTGGGGCGAGTTCTGTAGCCGGGTGGCCCGTGGCATTGACAAAGTGGTGCGGGCGAGCGATGCGGGAAGCCGGGTTGCGGTGTTCACGTCCGGCGGACCGATAGCGGCGGCGGCGCGCCTGGCGCTCGATTTGTCTCCGGTGAAGACGCTGGAGTTGAGTTGGTCCTCCTACAACTCGAGCTACAGTGAGTTTCTGTTCTCGGCGGACCGGTTTTCGCTGTTGAGTTTCAACCAGTATCCGCACCTGGCCGACAACGGGATGCTTAGCTGGCGCTGACGGCGCGTTTGGCTAGAGGCGCCGCGCGATGACGAGGGTAATGTCGTCGGCGGCGGGACCGCCTTGCATCCAGGCATGTAGTTGCGCCATGGCTCCCTCCGCGATCGCCGAGGCAGGTTGGGCGCCGAGGGAGGCGACGGCCGTGGCAAGGCGTTCTTCTCCGAATTCGTCTTCGCTCGCGGGAGGGCAGGCCTCGGTTACGCCGTCGCTGAACAGAACCAGCACATCACCGGGATGGTAATCGGCCACGCCTTCGTTGTATGGGGCAGATGGAAGAATGCCGAGCACGATTCCTCCCCCCTCGAGGGTCTTTGATTCGCCTTTGTCTGAGACCAGAAGGGGCGGATTATGGCCGGCATTGCAGTACGTGATGCGTCCGTTGGCGGGGTCGAGGACGCAGGCGAAGAAGGTGATGAAGCGGTTCTCGGGGCAGTTGGCGCAGATGGCGCGGTTGAGCCGCGTCACCCGGTCCGCCAGCCGGTCCGCCTCATCGAAAATGACCTGGCAGCGCGCCTGAAGGCTCGACATTAACAGCGCGGCCGGCATACCCTTGCCGGCGACGTCGGCAACGATCAAGCCGACGCGTCCGTCGGAGTAGGGGAGAAAGTCATAGTAGTCGCCGCCGACTGTGCGGCAGGGAGCGTTGTAACCGGCCAGGTCAAGCCCGGTGACTTGCGGCGCGGCCGTGGGGAGGAGCCGCCGTTGAATCTCGGCCGCCTGAGCCATGTCCCTTGACATCAGGCGCTCCGTGGCTTCCACCTCGGCCAGGCGCGTGTGCTCGATGCGGATGGCGGCGACATTGGCCATCACGGTAAGCAGGCTCAGGTCCTCGGAATCAAATTCATGGATCAGATTGGGGGAGTCGACGTAGATCAATCCGATGACGCGGCTGTCGGTTTGCAACGGGACGGCAAGGATGGAATGGATCTGCTGCTGGACGATGCTCATCCGGTCACGAAACGCTTTGTCGGTTTGCGCGTCGCGCACCAGGACGGACTGGCGATCGTTGATGACGCGGTCCCGGACGCCGCGGCTGATGCGGAATCCTTCTCCGCGCACGGCCCGGACCACCAGTTCCTCGCCTTCGAGGGTCATGAGTACGCCGCGTTCGGCCCCGACCGCGTGGACGGACAGCTCCATGATGAGGTGGAACAGTTCGTCGAGCCCCATGTGCCCGGCTAATTCGCGGCCGGCCTCGATCAAGGCGCGGACCCGGGGATTGGCGTCGATGCGGTCGCTCCGGGCCTCCCCGGGTTTCGCGCCGAGAATCCCGGACAAACTCGTTATGACCGTGCTGCCTCCGCTGGCTGTGGTATCGCCGGGTTCGACGAAGACGACCGTATCGGCCGCCGGCGCCGGGGCTCCGCCGAACTCGATCATGAGGTGCCCGGCGCTGACTCGGTCGCCGCTCGAGAGTGTGTGGGGCTCGGTGATTCTCTGGCCGTTCACCAGGGTGCCGTTCTTGCTCCCGAGGTCGGCGATTTTCCAGCCTTCGCTGCTGAATTCGAATGACAGGTGTTGCCGGGAAAGGCCGATGTCCTCGGCGAAGCACAGTTCGCAGGCACTCGAGCGGCCGAGCACCGTGCGTTCGCGCTCGAGCATATACGGGTGGGAGGATCCATCCGGGCCGGTGATGAGGATGGGGCGCGGCAAGATCTGGCGTTGCGGACTGGCCATGCTGCTAGCGTAGCCCACCGGCGGTGTGAAGTCTTGGGCCTGTGTTAGCCTAAATTCTTGGCGTCGTTGCCGGAATGTCCGCTCATGTGAGCGAAAGCATCGTTCTTCGCACCTATCCGTTACGGGAAGCCGACCTCATCGTCAGTTTCTTCACGCGCGATCAAGGCAAGCTGCGGGGTGTCGCGGGGCGGGCCCGGCGTCCGAAAGGGAACTTCGGCGCGGGACTGGAGAGGTTGTCGCACGTCTCCATCTCTTATTACCAGCGGGAAAACCGCGAACTGGTGAATTTGAACTCCTGCGAACTGCTGCACAGCCAGTTTCCGCTCGCCGCCTCGTTTGAAACGAGCGTGGCGATGGACTATTTGGCTGAGGTAGCCGACCAAATGCTGCCGCCGGGAGAAGTGAACGAACGGCAGTTCCGGCTGATGCTGAGCGTGCTCGAATACCTGCGGCAGGGAGGAAGCCCGTGGGCGGCCGTATCGTACTTCACGTTCTGGATGGTGCGGCTGGCCGGGATTCTGCCGCCGCTGCCGGAAGAGGACGAAACGCGCGCGCTGGCCGCCGAGATGGCGGCGTCCGCGATCGGCGGACTTCCGCCGCGCGACTGGACCCGGAAAACCGGGGCCTTGCTGCGGCGCTTTCTGGTGCGAAGCATTGAAGACCACGTGGAACGAAAACTACTGACTGTGCCCATTCTGGAATCGCTATGAGCAAGCCTTACTCCTTCCAGCGGATGATGTTCCGGCTGAAACAATATTGGGACGAACGGGGCTGCATCATTCAGGAGCCGTATGACGTGGAAGTCGGCGCCGGAACGATGTGTCCGGAGACGTTCCTGCGCGTGCTGGGCCCGGACCCGTATCGCGTGGCCTACGTGCAACCGAGCCGCCGTCCCGCCGACGGGCGCTACGGGGAGAATCCGAACCGGCTGTACAAGCACCAGCAGTTGCAGGTGATTCTCAAGCCCGCGCCGGAGGACGTGATTGCGCAGTATCTCGGCAGCCTGGAAGCCATCGGGATCGACCTTTCCAAGCACGACATCAAGTTTGAAGAAGATAACTGGGAATCGCCGACGCTGGGCGCCTGGGGCGTGGGCTGGCAGGTGATGCTCGACGGGCTGGAGATCACGCAGTTCACCTATTTCCAGCAGTGCGGCGGCGTGGACCTGGACGTGGCTCCGGCGGAGATCACTTACGGGCTCGAGCGTCTGGCGGCGTTTCTGCAAGGCGTCGAGAGCGTGTACGAGATCGAATGGACCGAGGGCTTTTCGTACGCCGACGTAAGGTTGCGCGACGAGCAGCAGTTTTCGGTTTACAACTTCGACGCGGCCGAGGTCGGAACTCTTTGGAAGATGTTCGAGCTGCACGAAGGCGAATGCCAGCGCTTGCTGGCCGGATGGGCCAAGAGCGAAGACAAGGACCGTTACCCCGTGCTGGCGGCATACGACCACGTGTTGAAGTGCTCGCATTTTTTTAACCTGCTCGATTCTCGCGGGGCGATCAGCGTCACCGAACGCGTGGCGGTGATCGCGCGGGTGCGCAAGCTCGCCGTCGGCACGGCGCAGCTTTGGCTGAGGCAGCAGACGCAGGAGACCGCCGCATGAGCCGCTTTCTGCTTGAGATTGGCTGCGAGGAAATCCCCGATTGGATGATTGTGCCCGCGCTGCGGCATTTGCAGGGCGCGGTGCAGGCGTTGTTTGACGAGAAGTTGCCGGGCGCGCGCGTGGAGCGGACCGAAGCTACACCGCGGCGGCTCGCGTTGTTCGCCGGGGACCTGATCGCGCGTCAGCCGGATACGGTGGAACTGGTCATGGGGCCGCCGAAGTCCGCCGGCTCCGGCGCCGCGGCCGGATTCGCGAAGAAGAACGGCGTCACCGCGGCCGATCTCGAAACGGAGACGACGCCCAAGGGCGAGTACTTCGCTCTGCGGAAGAAGCGCGAGGGCAGGGAAGCGGTGAAGGTGTTGGCCGAGGCGTTGCCGAAGCTGGTGCTTGGCATTCCGTGGCCGAAGACGATGTATTGGACCAGCAGGAGCGGCTCGCGGTTCATCCGGCCGATTCGGTGGATCACGGCTCTGCTGGACGACTCCGTAGTTCCATTTGAAATCGAAGGCGTCGCCTCGGGCCGCCACACGCACGGCCATCGCCTGGCGGGCGCCGAGCCGATCGAGGTGACAATCGACGACTACGAGCGACAGCTTGCCGGGAACGGAGTGTACCTCGGGGCGGCGGCACGGCGGGAACGAATCGAGCAAGGCATGGCGAAGTTGCTCGAAGGCAGGGGAAATCGCATTGAGCCGGATGCGGCTCTGCTCGAAACGCTGGTGTATTTGACGGAGAATCCGACGCCGATTCTGGGGACGTTCTCGGCGGACTATCTTCGCTTACCGCGCGAGGTGCTCTCCACCGTGATGCGGCATCATCAGCGGTACTTTTCCATCGAGGACGCGAAGGGAAAGCTTGCGCCGCAGTTCATCGCGG
Source organism: Acidobacteriota bacterium (assembly GCA_021778335.1). Classification (GTDB taxonomy): domain Bacteria; phylum Acidobacteriota; class Terriglobia; order Bryobacterales; family Bryobacteraceae; genus JAJYKC01. Next base: position 5,242 of record JAJYCN010000012.1, read on the forward strand.
TGATGAACACGGGCGCGGACCCGGACGGTCTGGTCCGCCATGGCAATGAACGCGTGCTGCGTGCTCGCTTCAACGACGCGCAGTTTTTCTGGCAAGGCGACCTGAAGCGTTCATTGGAGTCGCGGCTTGAGGATCTGAAGAATGTGACCTTCCAGGCGCAGCTTGGCTCGTATTACGACCAGACCCGGCGCGTGGCGGCGTTGGTGGAATCGCTGGGCGGCGGCGAGGATGCGGCTCGGGCCGCGCTGCTGGCAAAGTGCGACCTCACGACGAGCATGGTGAAGGAACTCACCGAATTGCAGGGCGTGATGGGCGGGCTGTATGCGCGGGAGCAAGGGGAACCGGAAAGTGTTTGGCGCGCGGTGTATGAGCACTACAAGCCGCTCAGCATGGACGATTCGATTCCGGCGACGAAGGCCGGACAGTTTGTGGCGCTCGCCGACAAGCTCGACACGCTGCGCGCCTGCTTTGGGGCCGGGTTGATTCCCAGCGGTTCCAAGGACCCGTTTGCTCTGCGCCGCGCCGCGCAAGGCGTGGTGAAGATCCTGGTCGAAGGCGAAACCGGCGTGCAGTTGGAAGAGACCGGCGAACTGGGCGAGTTTCTGCTCGACCGCGTGAAATATTACTTCCGCGAGGTTCGCGGTTTCTCCTACGACGAAGTGAACGCGGTGCTTGCCGCAGGTTGGGGGAATCTGCCGGACGTGCTGCGGCGCCTGGAAGCGGTTCGGGCGGTGCGGCCAACCGCGGATTTCGAGCCTCTGGCGGCGAGTTTCAAACGGATTCGCAACATTCTGAAGCAGGCGGGCGTGGAGAAGCGCGGCGATGTGGATGAGGCGCTGTTGGACAGCGAAGCCGAGCGCGCGTTGTTCGCGGAGATGAACGCTGTTACCGGCGCCGTTCATGCAGCAGGCGTGAGTTACTCGCGGGCGTTGGCGTCGATCGCCTCGCTGCGGCCGCATGTCGACCAATTCTTCGATCAAGTGCTGGTGAATACCGCCGACGAGCGCATTCGCGCGAATCGGCTAACATTGTTGTGTAACCTCCTCACGGAGTTCTCCACGATCGCCGATTTCTCGGAGATCGTCACGGAAAAGGCAGAATCAGGAACCCACTCATCATGAGCAAAAAACACGTTTATTCGTTCGGCGGAGGTACGGCCGACGGCGACGGGAAAATGAAAGACGTCCTGGGCGGCAAGGGCGCCGGTCTCGCGGAAATGAGCCGCGCCGGATTGCCCGTGCCTCCCGGCTTTACGATTTCCACCGAGGTCTGCAACATCTACTTCGAGAACGGCAACAAGGTGCCGGGCGACATCGACGCGGAGATCAAGGCGGCGCTCGCGAAACTCGAATCGCAGATTGGCAAGAAGCTCGGCGATGCGGCCAATCCGCTGCTGCTCAGCGTTCGCAGCGGCGCGAAGTTCTCCATGCCGGGCATGATGAACACGATTCTCAACCTCGGCCTGAACGACAAGACCGTGGAAGGGCTGACCGCGCTCAGTTCGAATCCGCGCTTCGCCTACGACTGCTACCGCCGCTTCATTCAGATGTTCGGCGAAGTAGCGCTCGATATCGACATGAGAAAGTTCGACGCCATCTTCGACGCGCGCAAGCACAAGGCGAAGACGAAGTTCGACACGGCGCTGACCGCGGAAGATCTGAAGGCGATCATCGGCGAGTACAAGAAGCTGGTTCAGAAGGAAACCGGCAAGCCGTTTCCGCAGGATGCCTGGACTCAGCTTGCGATGTCGCGCGACGCGGTGTTCCGCTCCTGGTGGGGCAAGAACGCGATGAATTACCGCCGCATGGAGAAGATTCCGGACGACCTCGGAACTGCCGCCAACGTGCAGGCGATGGTGTTCGGCAACCTGGGCGATACTTCGGCCACCGGCGTGGGTTTCACGCGCGACCCCGCCACGGGCGAGAAGGTGTTCTGGGGTGAGTTCCTGGTGAACGCGCAGGGCGAAGACGTCGTGGCCGGCATCCGCACGCCGCAGGCGATTTCGGAACTCGAAAAGGTAATGCCGGATTCGTATGCGCAGCTTCGCGAGATCACGACGAATCTCGAAAAGCATTACCGCGACATGCAGGACTTCGAGTTCACGATCGAGAACAACAAGCTCTACATGCTGCAGACGCGCAATGGCAAGCGGACGGGATCCGCGGCGGTGCGCATCGCGGTGGATCTGGTGGAAGAGGGCATGATCACGAAGGCGGAAGCGGTGCTCCGCGTGGCGCCGAATCAGCTTGATCAGCTTCTGCATCCGCTCTTCGATACGGCGTCGCTGAAGGCACTTCCCAAAATCGCCACCGGCATTCCCGCCTCGCCGGGCGCGTCGGTGGGCCGCGCGGTGTTCACCGCCGATGACGCGGTGGAACAGGCCGAGAAGGGTCCGGTGATCCTGGTGCGGAAGGAAACGACGCCGGACGACATCCACGGCATGGAAGTCGCCAAGGGCGTGCTGACCGCGGTGGGCGGGAAGTCCAGCCACGCCGCCGTCGTTGCGCGCGGAATGGGTCTGCCCTGCGTGGTGGGCGCGGGCTCGATTCACATCGACGAGCACAAGAAGCAGTTCACGGTGAGCGTGGGCGGCAAGACGCTGACGGTGAAGGAAGGCGACTGGCTGTCGTTCGACGGCACGAGCGCCGACGTCTACTACGGCCAAGCCAAGACGACCCAGCCCGATCCGAAGTCCGGGTTCTTCGCCAAGTTCATGGGCTGGGCCGACGAGTTCCGCGGCAGCTTCGGTGTGCGCGCCAACGCCGATATCCCGCGCGACGCCAAGGCGGCCCGCGCATTCGGCGCCGAGGGTATCGGACTGTGCCGCACCGAGCACATGTTCTTCGCCGAGGATCGTATTCCTCACATGCAGGCGATGATTCTGGCCGAAGACGAGAAGACGCGCAAGAAAGCGCTGCAAAAGCTGCTGCCGATGCAGCGGCGCGACTTCGCCGGTCTGTTCCAGGCGATGAACGGCTACCCGGTGGTGATCCGCACGCTCGATCCGCCGCTGCATGAGTTCCTGCCGAAGCGCGAGAACCTGATGGTGGACCTCGCGGTGCTGCCGCACGCCGATGCTAAGACGAAGAAGAGGATGTCGGAAGCCTACGGCATTCCGGTGGGGGAACTCAAGAAGAGACTGCCCCTGCTGCTGAAGCGGGTGGAGGAACTGCATGAGTTCAACCCGATGCTCGGCTTCCGCGGTTGCCGTCTCGGCATCATCCACACGGATATCACCGAGATGCAGGCGCGCGCGATCTTCGAGGCCGTCGTTCAGGTGGCCAAGAAGGGCGTGAAGGTGATTCCGGAGGTAATGATCCCGCTGGTTGGCTTCGAGCGCGAACTCGAAATGCAGAAGGAGATCGTGGACCGCGTCGCCAAGGAAGTGCTGGCTGCGGCCGGCCTGTCCAAACTGAAGTACATGGTGGGCACCATGATCGAAATTCCGCGCGGCGCCGTGACGGCCGACGAGATCGCCAAGCACGCCGAGTTCTTCAGCTTCGGCACCAACGACCTGACCCAGACCACGCTTGGCATGTCGCGCGACGACTACACGAAGTTCTCGCGCAAGTACGAAGACCTGAAGATCTTCTCGGCTGACCCGTTTGCCGCAATTGACCGCGGCGGCGTCGGAAAGGTGATCGAGATGGGTATCCGGCTGGGCCGCCAGACCAAGCCGGATCTCGAAATCGGCATCTGCGGCGAGCACGGCGGCGAGCCGAGCTCGGTCGAGTTCTGCTACAAGGCCGGGATGAACTACGTGTCCTGCTCGCCGTACCGTGTGCCGATCGCCCGGCTTGCCGCGGCGCAAGCGGCGCTCAGCGGGGACAAGAGCGAGGCCATGCGCACCGCGTAATTTCGCACTGGCTCTGCTGCCGGGGTGGCCGCAAGGGCACAGGGTGCGTGAGCGGCGCAAGCCGCGCGCACCCGTTGTGCGCGGTATTGACTGGGGGGGCCCTCCGGCGGCAGGGCCTGATTACGGCTGTTGCGCTTCCTTCTCTCCCGGTTTCAGCAGCGTCGGCGCCTTGCGCTGCCGGGTGTCGACATTCAGTTGCTTGTTCTGCTCGGCGTGGCGCTCGGCGTCGGACAGGCCGGCATTGTACTTCCGCCGCTCTTTCTCTTTCTCGGACACGACATCCGCTTCCCGCTTTCCCACGTCTTCGCTCGCCAGGTCCGCGCTGTCTTCGGTGGTTTCGATGGCCTGCTTGAGGGCGAACTCGTATCGAGGCAGGTCCGCGGGCTGCGACTCCTGGATCTTTTTGAGCGAAGCCAGTAGTTCCCCTTCCTTCTTCTTCACCGCGGCCACGCCCTCGCCGATCGGGAGGCCGCGATCGAGCGCATCGTCGGAGACGGTGTCGATGGCCTCGATGATCTTTCCGTAGTCCTCGAGCGTGTCGTGGATGAGGCCCGAGCGGCCGGGCTTATTCTTCGACACAAGCTTTTCGATCAGCGCCACACGTTCGCGCGCGAACTTCAGATACAGATCCATGCGCGCGCTGGGCTCCTGGACCTCACGGACCTGGTCGATCTCGTCGGCGGTCAAAAAATCGCGTTCCTGGCTTCGCAGGCAGGGCGCCGTGAGCAGAACCGCGAGGGCGGCTATGGGAATGGCTCGCCTCATCACATCACCTCTTTTGCATCTCCTCGTTTAGGATCTTATCGTGGACTTCCTGCAGATGCTCCCGCGCCTTATCCGCGGGCTCGCGCTGGTCGTACGGAATCTCGTCGGTGACGCTGGCCATCATACGGATCAACGAGCGGAGCTTCAGTTCCGCCCGTTTGTACAACAGGTTTTTTCGCGGCGGCTTGCCGGTTTCCCGCAGGGCGTCGTAGCAGACGTCCGCCGAAGCATTGACTTCCTGAAACGACGCCGCCATTTTCTTCCAATCCCCGGCGTGGGACGCGTTCCGCGCCTCATTCATGGCCGCTTCGCAATTGTCGAGCGCAAGAGCGGCGCGTTTTTTTGGATTTGTCTCGGACTTCACGGCATCCAGGCTGGCCGACCGCGCCGCCAGGCTAACAAGAACGAATAGGAACAGCAAGCGCCTCATCGATGATTCAGCTCATCCTGGATAATCCGTACCCGCTGCCTCGCCTTGAACTCTTCCTCGGGAAATTTTCCCTGGCTTGCGGCGAGAAACTCCTTGTAGCTGGCGAGAGCCGGCTTCAGGTCGTGCATCTTGTCGAGAGTAATCGAGCGGAGAAACATGTGGCCGGGGGTCTCGGCCTTCAGCGCGCGCACACGGTCCAGCGCGTTCAGTGTGCCGGTGTAGTCATCCAGCAGGAGCAGCATCTCGGCCAGCCCGGTCCACGCCTTGGGTTCGTTTTCCTGTAACTGCGCCGCCCGGCCATAGGCTTGAGCGGCTGCTTTGAAATTCCGCTGGTCGCGCAGAATGCCGGCGCTCAACATCTGCAACTGATAGTTATTCGGGTCGTGCTGGAGAAGGTCCTGAACCAGCGGCAGAGCTTTTGCCGACTGCTTGTTGGCCAGATAAGCATCCGCAAGCGCGGCGCGGTTGGCATCCGTGGGGGACTTGGCGACCACCTGTTCAAACTGCTCGATCGCCGCGGCGGGGTTGCCCCCGGCCATCAGCATTTCTCCGCGGTGTTCGACGGCCGCCGGGTCATTCGGAAACTCTCCATAGAGCGCCGCGGCGTCCGTATATCGCTTGGCGCGTTCGTAAAGCTGCGCCAACTCGAGCAGGGAGTCGTGATATTGCGGGTCGAGCGAGGCGGACTTGCGGAAGTGCGGGGCGGCTTCGTCGAGCTTGTTCTCCTTGGCGAGCGCCCGGCCGAGGCCCAGTTCCGCGGCCGCGGCGTTGGGCTGCGCGGCCACCGCCGCCGTGAACGCGCGTTCCGCGCCCGCGGCGTCCCCGGTTTTCAGAAGCGCATCACCGAGGAAATAATTCGCGCGGTAATCCTGCGGCTTGGCGGCGGCCGCCGCGGCAAGTGGGTCCTTCGCGGCGGCAGGCTGCTCTAAGTGAAGAAGCACGATTCCCAGGTTCAGTTCGGCCTGATAAAGGCCGGGTTTCAGTTCGAGCGTCTTGCGGTATTCCGCGGCCGCCTGGGCGTTTTGGCCGGTGAGGCCGTAGGCCAGGGCGAGGTTGAAATGCGCCGTGTAATCGTTGGGCTCAGCGGCGACAGCGTTGGTAAAGTCTTTCACGGCATCGGGATACCGTTTCTCATTCAGCGCTTTGACACCTTCGGTGTAGAAATTGCTCTGCCAGGCGAGAAGCGCCCAAAGCGCAGCGGTCCACCACATACCTTCATTCTACGAGCGGGAGAGAGGAGCGCGACGCGCGGCCAGAAAGCGGCCGGTATGCGAACCCGCCGCCGCCACCTGCTCGGGCGTGCCCTCGGCGACGATTCGTCCTCCGGCGGCGCCACCTTCCGGACCCAGGTCGATTATCCAGTCCGCGCTGTCGATGACATCCAGGTTATGTTCAATCACCAGCACGCTGCCGCCGTTGGCGATCAGTTTTGAAAAGGCGTCAAGGAGTTTGGCGATGTCGTCGAAATGCAGTCCGGTGGTGGGTTCGTCGAACAGGAATAGCGCGCCCTCGCAGCTTGCCTGGGCCAGGTGCGCGGCAAGTTTTACACGCTGGGCCTCGCCACCGCTCAGAGTGGTGGCGGATTGCCCGAGGCGCAGGTAGCCGAGCCCGACTTCGTCCAGGACTTTCAGCTTTTGCACCAGACGGGGCACCGAGGCAAAGAATGACAACGCTTCCTTGACCGTCAATTGCAGGACTTCACGAATGTTCAGGCCCTGGTAACGGATGTCGAGGATCGAGTTTTTGTAGCGCGCGCCGTTGCATTCCTCGCAGATCAGTTCGACATCGGCGAGGAACTGCATTTCCACCGTGACGGTCCCGTCGCCCTGACAGGTTTCGCATCTTCCGCCGGGGATGTTGAAGGAAAAATGACCGGCGGTGTAGCCGCGCCGCGAGGCTTCGGGCACGTTTGCAAACAGTTCCCGGATGAGGTCGAAAGCCTTTACGTATGTCACGGGGTTGGAGCGCGGCGTTCGCCCGATTGGCGACTGATCGACCAGAATCACGTCGCGTATCAGCTCGCCGCGCTCGACCTTGCGCCAGCGAACCCTTTCCGGCGCTTCCAATTCCGCGTCCTCCGAAACCGGCTTCGCATTGGCCTCGCGTCTCCGCAACGCAGGATAGATAATCTCATGTACGAGCGTGGATTTCCCGGAGCCGGATACCCCGGTCAGGGCGACCATCCGGTCCAAAGGAAGCGAGACGTCGACGCCCAACAAATTGTTCGCCCGCGCCCCAAGGATGCGGACCGTTCTTTTCGGATTCACCGGCTGGGGAGACTGTCTCGGCACAATCCTCGCATCGCCCCGCAAGTACCGCGCGGTCAAGGAGCCGTTTCCTTTCGCGATCGCCTCACCGTATGTACCCGCGAAAGTCACCCGGCCGCCCAGTTCCCCCGCGCCCGGACCCAGGTCGATCAGATAGTCGGACGAGCGCATGATATCGGCGTCGTGCTCCACGACAAGAATCGTGTTGCCCAACTCGCGCAGATCTTCGAGAATCCGGATCAAGCGTTCCGTGTCGCGGCTATGCAGGCCGATCGACGGTTCGTCGAGCACATAGCAAGCTCCCACGAGCCGTGAGCCGAGGCAGGTGGCAAGCTGGATGCGCTGAGCCTCCCCGCCGGAGAGGGTTGCCGAAAGCCGGTCGAGCGTCAAATACTCGAGCCCTACGTTATGGAGGAACTCGAGCCGCTGCCGGATCTCCACCAGGACTTTTTCACCCGCCGCGGTTTCTTCCGGCGCCAGTTCGAGCGAGCGGAAGAAATCCCGTGCCTCGGCGATGTTCAACTGTGCGACGCCGGAGATGGTTTTGCCGCCGACGCGAACGTTGAGCGCTTCCTTCCGCAGCCGGCCCCCGCCGCAGTCCGGACATTCGGCATAGCCGCGGTACCGGCTCAGGAAGACGCGTACATGAACCTTATACTTCTTCCTTTCGACCTCGGCAAAGAATTTGCGGATTTGTTCGGCGACGAAGGCACGCTCGGCCCCGCTCAAGTCCGCATAAGGCACATCGAGGCGCACGTCCGCTTTCCGCGCGGCCTTCTGAAATCGACCCAGATAGAACGATCTGTATCGCGGCTTGGTCCACGGATCGACGGCCCCTTCGTTCAGGCTTTTCGTGATGTCGGGAATTACCCGGCCGGTGTCGTAGTCGACCGTATTTCCGAAGCCCTGGCAGCGCGGGCATGCACCCATGGGATTGTTGAAGCTGAATAGCGCGGGTTCGGGCGTGAGGAACTCGATGCCGCAGCGCTTGCAGGCGAACTTCTCGGAAAACCGCAGTCGATTGCTTTCCTGGGTGGCGTCCTCGAAAATCACCTCACCGGCTTCGCGGTAGCAGATTTCGACGGTGTCCACGATGCGCTGATGCAGATCCGGGCGGATGGCGAGGCGGTCGGCGAGCACATACAACGGAAGGCGGAAATCGACGTCCAGCAGCGACTCGGGCGTAGAGAACTCAAACATCCGGCCCTTCTGAAAAAGCCGGTTGAAGCCTTTGGCGCGGAGTTCGAAGAGCCGGTCCCGCATGGCCGCCGCAGTCGCGCCGGCGGAAACGGGGAACAGGGCATACCAGCGCGAACCCTCCGGCTGCTCGAGGATTTTCGCCGTCACCTGGTCGACCGTGTCGCGCTCCACCGTCTGCCCGCAGTTGGGACAATACGTCCTTCCGGCGCGCGCGTAGAGCACACGGAGGTAATCGTAGAGTTCCGTGGCGGTGGCCACTGTCGAACGTGGATTGCGGGTGGTGTTCTTTTGCCGGATCGCGATCGGCGGTGCAAGCCCGGTGATCTCTTCCACTGCCGGCTTCTCCATGCGATCGAGGAATTGCCGCGCGTAGGCCGAGAGAGATTCAACATAACGCCGCTGGCCCTCGGCGTACACGGTATCGAAGACCAGCGACGACTTACCTGACCCCGAAACGCCTGTGACCACGGTGAGCTTGCCGTGTGGAATCTCGACGGAGATGTTTTTCAGATTGTGTACGCGGGCCCCGCGGACGGAGATGGCGCCGGCGGGCTGCGAGGATGCTTTACGTTTCAAGCTTTTCCGATGCGATACCGGCAGTGCGAGAAACGGGAATTCAATAGGGCACCGGCATGCCGATTCCGTAGCCGTTGCTCTGTTTCGGCGCCGGACCCGGGCCGTTATTGATGCTCGAGAATGGCGCGGCGTGGCTGAAATCCACGTCGGCGGTGCTGAACGCGAGCGGGCGGTCCAAAACCATTTCGACCGTGGAGCCGCGCTCGAGAACGACGTCCGGTCCACGGGTCATCAACACCGCGGCGAGCCCGGCGGCGGCTCCGGCGGCGGCCCCGATCCCCGCGCCCATGCCCATGTGTCCCGCCGCACTGCCGGCCAAAGCTCCGATGCCCGCTCCCGCGGCTCCCGCTTCGCCAACCTTCTCGGCGTCCGACCCTTTGTTGCCGCTGCTTTCGATCTTTCCTTCTTTCTTTTTCAGGTCGTCGTTGGCGAGGCTGTCAATCGAGTTGATACTGGCCCGGAAATCGCGCGTCACGCCGTTGGGCAACGTAAGTGAATCGAAGCGGATGTAGAGCGCTCCGCGTCCTTTCACGCGGCCTGGGCGCTGGGCGGAGGTCACGGTTCCCTGCACATAGCTTCCTGGCGGGATAACGATTTTGCCCTGCTCAACCACCGGGAATGTGGTTTGAAGATACACCTTGTCCCCCGGCATGGCGTTCTTTGTACTAATGCTGTTGATCAGGCTGAGCGGTATCCGCGTGCCGGGCTGAACGACGTATTTTGCCGTCTCCCCGCTCTGGGACGAGTTTGGGGCCGGGCTTGCCGGCCGGGTTTGCAGCTTCTGCTGGGCAAACAGCGGCGCGGAAACCAAAGCCAATGCGCACAAACGCCGCATAGAGAGCATCCGAAGTCCTCCCTCCTCTAAATTGTAGCCCAGCCTTCGGATTCTCTTCTCCCCCTACTTGAGGAAAACGACGTAGCTGTCGCCGGCGTAGTGCAACACGGCCCGAGCCGGTTGGATCGCTTGCATCTCGAACTTGCCATAGACGACGGCCCATCGGTCGTAGTCGGGCGTGCCGAAAGGGAAGTTCTCCAGCCGGGAGTGCGCATGGACCAGCCGGACCTTTTCGTCCAGCTTCGGCGCCTCCACGGCGAAAGCCGCCGCCAGATGTGGCGCGCCGGAGCGATCCAGCCGCAGCGTTACCACCGCCGGCTTCACCGCCATCGCGGTTGCTGGGCCGGCGTAGGAACAGTCATCTTCGCCGAGGAGACGTCCAGTCTCTCGCAGTGAGTAGCGGCCCACAATGGCGACCGGCTGGCCCTCAAACGTCTTCTGGCTCGCCAGAACTTCGCAAACCGTGGCAGTTCGAACCTGGTCCTGGGCCCAGGCAAGCGACCCAATACACAGAACGAACGACAGATGGATCCATCGCATCGACAGTCGACAATCTCCCCAAAGCAGTGCTCCTTATTAGACCCATCCGGGAAGCCTTCCGGTTTCGAACGATTTTGGAGAGAGGAGCGAAGCTATGGCCTACCGGCCATCGCATCGGCGGGATCGATGCCGTAGCGGTCCAGAATTGTACCCGTGGCGCGTTCCAGAGCCGCCCGGGCCTTTACATACGCGCCGGCGGCAACCACCACGGCGGACCGGGCTTGGGCCAGGTAGCTCTCGTACTGGATGACAAAGAACGACGTCGATGCGCCCTCGGTGAACTTGAGCTGCTCAATCTCCAGCGATTGTTGCTGCAGCTCGCGCGTCCTGAGCGCCGCTTGATACGATGCCCGCGACCGCCGCATGGCGATGAGCGCGTCTTCCACTTCAAGTTGCACCTGATTGCGCAACTGCCGCTCGCGCACCTGCGACTGCCGAAGTTGAACCGCGTCGCGGGCGGCATCGGCCTGCGCCACGCGATTCCGCAGCGGCAGGGTCACGTTCAGTCCGATGCCATACGTCGGATTTTTCCTGGTGGCAAGCTGATCGAGCGCGGCGCCATAACCCCCGATGAATGACGGATCGGGCGTTCCGGCCTGCGGGAACGGATCTCCCGCCAGCGCGTTATTTTCCGCAATTCCGACGAGGTCCACCTCCGGACGGAGATTGTTCATTGAGCCTTTCAAGCTGAGTTCGGAATTCGTTATCTGTACCCCGGCCTGAGCAAGGTCCGGCCGCTCGCGGTAAGCCTGCTCGAGCAGTTGGTCGATCGGTCCGGCGGACTCAGTTTCAGGCACGCTGAGCGGGTCCGTAGGAATGATGTGCGCGGCGCGCACTTCGGGGTCCTCGTTTCCTCGCTTGGTGAGGACGTTTTTCAGAATCGCTTCCTGTTCGTCGCGCACACCCTGGCTGTTGATCATGTCCTGCTCGGCGGCGGAGACTTCGGCCCTGGCCCGGGTCAACTCCACCGGCGCCAGTGTCCCCTCCGTGACTTCCGACTGTGTGTCCTCCAGTAGCTTGTTGGCGAACCGGAGCGTGTCGCGCTTCACCCGAACGTCCTCGTCGAGCGAAACCAGGTCGGTGTAGAGCCGGACCACGCCATACACCGTTTCGATCAATTGCTGGCGGAAAAGAAGGCTTGTGATCTTCCCCTCGTTCTTGGCAATCCGGATGAAGCGCCGGTTCACGGCCGGGCCGAATCCGCGGAGCAGCGGTTGAGTGATGGTCAACGCCAGGTTGGAAGTGATGTACGGGTTGTACAGATTCCGGATCGCGTTGTACGTCTGGCTGGCGTTATTGAAGCTCAAACTGGCCTGGGTACCCGTGCCAAAGCCCTGGGTGAGACTCGCGTCGCCGCTTTGGATCGTGCCAAACAGCAGCGGCGTGCCCGTGAGAAACGAATTGGCTTGCGGGACTGATTCGTGCAGCCAATTGTATTGGGCATTCACGGTCGGATCGTAGGTGGGGATCGCCGGGCCGGCGGACAGCGGCAGAGAGCCGAGCACCGACAGGTTGCTCTGCGGCTCGCCGAGGGCGGCGAGTTCCAGGGCGTTGGAAGCGATCGAAACGCCGGGCGTGCTGGCCGTGGCGGTATTGGTGATCAGCGGGCTGGACGGCCCACCGGTGCCCGCGGGCGGCTGCGCGACGGTGTAATTGATGCCGCGAAGCAACCCGCCACCTTTCGTCCGCTTGAGTTCGGACGAGGCAAGCGGGAAGGCATAGCGGTCCAGTTCGATGTCGAGGTTGTTCTCGATCGCCAGCGCGATGGCGTCGGAAAGCGACAGGTAAATGTTGCCCGCGCGAATCAAACCGCGAAGCCGCGGGGCGTTAGTAAAGTCGGGTAGCGACACCGACGGCTGCCGGTAAGGCCCGGTCAACCAGCCAATCGTGCCCGGGTTATAGCTCACCACGGGCGCCTGGCTTTGTTGGGCGGCGGCCAGCGTCACCGAAAGACACACTGCAACAAGCTGCCTGGTTCTCATCGATGGCTGCCCGATCAACTCTTTCGCGCCGGCGTCGCAGGCCGAGCCATGGGACTCGCCGGGGCCTTCGCCAGCGGAACCGGTTTCACCTTCACGCCTTCCTGCACGACATCGCTCGGGTTTACGACAACCAGATCGCCGGTACTCAATCCGCTAAGCACTTCGACCTTGTCGCCGAAATCCCGGCCCACATCGATCTTGCGGAAATGCACCTCTTGATCGGGACCCACCACCGCCGCCAGGGTGCCGTCGGCGCGCACCACCAGCGCATCGCCCGGAATCAGGATCGGCGGATCCTTGCGGATGACGTTCAGGTCCACCAGCGCATACATCCCGGGCCGCAGCGTTCCTTCGGGGTTGGGCACTTGAACTTCGGTGAGCATCGTGCGGCTGGACGGGTCGAGCGCGTTTGCCACCCGCGTCACATGCCCGATGAATCGGCGTCCCGCCAAGTCGGGAATTCTCAGGACGGCGGGTTGTCCGACGCGGATGTCGGGAGCATTCCCCTGTGGCACGTCCACGTAAGTCCGCAGCACGGTTGTCTGTGCAATGCGGTAGATGAGCGTCTGGCCGGTGGTGATCAGCGCGCCGACGTCCACGTTGCGGACTGTAATCACGCCAGTGAACGGCGCCCGCACCTGCTCGTACCCTTGCAGTTCCTTCAACCGGCCGAGGTTCGCCTGGGCGGCCGACACATTGCTCTTGGCTGCTTCAATCGCCTTGTTCAAGGCGTCGAGATTTGCCGTCTGGGCTTTCAGTTGCGCCTGGTATTGGTCGTTTTCCTGCAGCGAGACCGCGCCTTTTACGACCAGGTGGGCCCATCGCTTGGCGGTGATCGCCGCCAGGGCCTGGTTTGCCTGGCCTTGTTGGTAATTCGATTTGGCCTGCTCGAGCGCCGCCTGGGTCTGCGAGAGAGTGGCGGCGGCCTGCCGAACCTGTTGGTCCAGATCCGGGGCGTCGATCTCGGCCAGGAGTTGTCCGGCCTTCACCTTGTCGCCGATGTCTACGTACCGGCTTTTCAGATATCCGTCGGCGCGCGCCAGGATCGGCGCTTCCGTCAGCGCGGCGACGTTGCCGGGCAGCACGAGTGAACTTGTCGCCTGCGATGGAACCGCCTCCACAACGTTCACGCCGGGCGCCTGGCTTTGCTCGGCAGCCGTCTCCCGCTCCACCGTCTGCTGCTGGAGCCTTCTGGGAAGATAGCCGGCGAAGAACGCCGCCGCGACCGCGAGCGCGGCGACGACGAAGAGAAACGTGAGAGCGCGGTGTGAAGGGTGCGGCGGCTGCGCCATCACCGCATGCCCAGCCGGCCCGGCCGATGGACGCTGTTCCAGTTGCCGCTTCAGATCCTCGATCTCGCGCAGCAACCGCTCCTCGTTACTTTCGACCGTCAGAATTTCCTCGGATTCGGGTTCGTTCGATTCGGTGTGATGCATGAGTTCCCGTTCAAGCAAAATTTACTTCGGATTCCGCCATCCCTTCCCGTTCTTCCGCCTCAAGCTGGCGCTCGTGGTCCACCGGAGGCTTTTTGCGGAAGTAGCTGTAGGTGATCGGCACGATAAAAAGCGTCGTAATCGTGGCCAGCATCAACCCGCCAACCACCGCGCGGCCCAGCGGCGCGTTCTGCTCTCCGCCCTCGCCGAGCCCCAGCGACATCGGGAGCATGCCGAGCAACATCGCGCAGGCGGTCATCAATACGGGACGGACGCGAGTGTAGCCGGCCGACAGCGCCGCTTCCCGCGCGTCCTTTCCTTCCGCCCGTTCGTCGTTGGCGAACACCACCATCAGAATACTGTTCGCCGTGGCTACGCCGATGCACATGATGGCGCCCATCAGGGATGGCACGCTGAAAGTTGTCTGGGTCAGGAACAGCATCCACACGATGCCGGCGAGAGCGCCGGGGAGTGCCGTAAGGATGATGAATGGATCGATCCAGGACTGGAAATTGACCGCCATGATCAGGTACACGAGCACCACGGCCAGCAGCATGCCGAGTCCCAACCGCACGAACGATTGTTCCATCGTCTTCAACTGGCCGCGAACGGTCAGCGTTACGCCTCGCGGCAAGTGCGGCGCCGCCTCCCGCACAATCTTCTCGATATCCGCTCCCACGCCCCCGAGGTCGCGCCGGTCCGTGTTGGCGTAAATGTCGAACACCGGCTGCACGTTGTAATGGCTTACGACAGCGGGAGCATAGCCCCGGCTGACTGTCACCAAATTCGACAGAAGCTGCGTGCGGGAAGCACTGGCGTTCGGATTGCCGTAGGCGGCCGTATTGCCCACCGGCGCCGTTCCGATGGAAGCATTTGTCGCATCGCCGATTCCCGCCATCGACGACGGCGTGGTCGACATGACCGGCTGGCCCGAGGGGGAAATTGGCGTACGCAGCAGTTTGTCGAGCGAACTGATCTTATACTGCGGCGTCTGCACGCCAACCTGGTAGTTCACCCCGTTGGCCCAGTTCAGCCATTCATTCGGCGCGATCTGCCCGCTGGAACTCAGCGACACAAGCATGCTCGTCGCGACATCTTTTTGCGTCAGGCCGAGTTCTTCGGCCCGGCTCCGGTCGACATCCAGCCGGAACTCAGGGTAGTCGACCACCTGCTGAATGTGCACGTCGGCCGCGCCGGGAACGCGCGCGATCTTCTGCTCCAACTGGCGGGCGATCCCGTAATTCACATTTGCGTCGCGGCCCACCACCTGAACGTCGATTGGCGCCGGCAGGCCGAAGTTCAAAATCTGGTTGGTGATATTGGCCGCCTCAAAGAAGAACGTCGTATCCGGAAACTTCTCGTTCAACCGCTTGCGCAGCGCCACCGTGTAATCGGCTATCCGCCCATGCCGCTCCGGTTTGAGAGAGATCAGGATGTCGCCGTCACCGTTGGTAATGGTCGCCGTGTCTCCAAAGGCCAGGTTAAAGCCGCCATTAGGCAGTCCGATATTGTCGATGATCGTCTCGATCTCATCGTTGGGAACGACGTTGCGGATTTCTCTCTCGATGGCCGAGAAATCGACCTCGGCTTGCTCGAGCCGCGTGCCGGCGGGCGGCCGGGCGTGGAGGCGCATCTGGCCCGAGTCCACGGTCGGGAAGAAATCCCGTCCTACCAAGGGGGCCAGCAACAGCGAGCCGGCGGAGAAAATGAGGAACACGGCGATTACCGGTCCCCTGTGGTCAAGCGCCCAATCGAGCAGTCCGGTGTAGTGATACCGCAGCCATTCAAACCGCCGGTTGAAGGCGTAGTGGGCCTTCCAGATCGGACCTTTGCCGCCCGCAGCCTCGCCGTGCTCGCCCTGCCGGTACAACTCCAATTCCGGCTTTAACAAATAGTGGACCATCGTCGGAATCAGAGTTCGCGACAGAAGGTACGACGCCAGCATCGCAAACACCACCGCCAGCGCCAGGGGCGTAAACAGGAACTTCGCCGCGCCGGTCAGGAGAACAACCGGCACGAACACGATGCAGATCGACAGCGTCGAGACGAACGCCGGCACCGCGATTTGATGCGCTCCGTCGAGGACCGCCCGGGCCAGCGGCTTCTTCATGCCCATGTTGCGGTGCGTATTCTCGATCTCCACCGTCGCGTCGTCCACCAGGATGCCCACCGCCAACGCCATGCCGCCCAGCGTCATGACGTTCACCGTCTCGCCCAGCAGGCTCAGAATAATCATCGAGGTGAGGATCGACAGGGGAATCGAAATGCAGACGATCAACGTGCTGCGCCAGCTTCCCAGGAATAGGAGAATCATCAGTCCGGTCAGCCCGGCCGCGATCAACGCCTCGCGCACGACGCCGCGAATCGAGTCGCGGACGAAAATGGACTGATCGAACAAAGGCGTCACCTTGAGAGCCCGCGGCAGGCCGGCCACGATTCCCGGCATCGCCGCCTTAACGCGGTTCACGATATCGAGCGTCGACGCCTTGCCGCTCTTCAGGACGGTGAGCAGCGCGCCCTTCGATCCGTTCGTTCGCACGATATTCGTCTGCACAGCGAACCCGTCCCGGATCTGCGCTACGTCGCGCATGTAAACCGTGGCTCCGTTGACTGTCTTAACGGGAAGGTCGTTCATCGCTTCCACCAGCGTCGGACTCCCGTTCACCTTCACTTCGTACTCAATGTTGCCCATCTTGGCCGTTCCAGCCGGAAGAATCAGATTCTGGTTGTTCAGCGCATTTGAGATGTCGATCGGACTCAGTCCCTTCGAATACAGCAGGTCGGGATTTATATCCACCATCACCTGGCGCGACTTGCCGCCGTACGGCCCCGGAATCGAGGCCCCCTGCACGGTCGCAAGCTGCGTCCGGATGAAATTCATTCCGAGGTCGTAAAGCTGCTGCTCGCTGAGCGTCTTGCTCGAAAGACCAAGCTGGATGATGGGCACGCTGGTCGCGTCGTATTTCAAAATGTTGGGCGGAAACGTTCCGGGAGGAACCACGCGAAGAATCGTCTGCGAAATTGCCGTGACCTGCGCCACCGCCATGTCGATGCTCACGTTCGGGTGAAAGAACACACGCACCACCGAGACGCCGGCATAGGACTGCGACTCGATATGCTCAATGTCGTTCACCGTCGTCGTCATGGCGCGTTCGAAGATCATTACCATCCGCTTTTCCATCTCTTCGGGCGGCAGCCCCGGATAGAGCCACACGATACTGACGACCGGGATGTCGATGTAAGGGAAAATATCCACCGGCATCGTGAAGATCGACACCGTGCCCAGAATGGCGATCAGCAGGGCCATTACGACGAAGGTATAAGGGCGGCGAAGGGCGAGACGGACTATCCACATGACGATTTCCTGATTCCGCGCGAACCGGAACTTCGGCTGCGCGGGTCACAAGCGATAAGCTTTAGATTCAATTACAGCCCGGTTCGTAGCGGGTTTTCGCGCCAACCGTGCATGAATCCTTTCACTTCCAAGGTGCCACGCTTTCGCCCCATGCTGAAATAGCTCGTTAGGGCTATGGTTCGAGATGAACGATGCCCCGTTGGATTGCCGCTGTGACGGCTTGCGTCCGATCCTCGACGCCGAGCTTGCTCAGAATCTTCTTGACGTGGTTCTTTACGGTGTATTCGGCGATGTCGAGGACGTAGCCGATCTGCTTGTTGCTGAGCCCGTCGACGATCAGCCGCAGCACTTCCATCTCGCGTCCGCTTAAGTCGGGGCGGGGAAGCGGCGTGTCCACGAGCGCGGCTACCAGAGGAGGAAGGTACCGCTCCCCGGCATGCACGGCGCGGATCGCCCGAAGCAGTTCGTCGTGCAGCACGTCCTTGGTCAGGTACGACTGCACGCCCGCCGCCAGCGCGCGCCGGATGTCTTCCTCGCCGGAGAAGGTGCTCAAGGCAATGATCCGCGCGGTGGGGAATTCCGCGCGGATCGCCGCGGCGGCATCGATTCCGTTCTTGCCCGGCATCCGTACGTCCATCAGCGTCACGTCTGGCCGCAACTCACGGTGACGCTCGACAGCCTGCGTCCCGTCGATGGCTTCCCCCGCCACCACCATGTCCGGCTGTGCGTTCACGATCGCGGCGATTCCCGCGCGTGCGATGAGATGGTCTTCCGCGATCAGAATTCGAATCCGTTCCATCGCGTTCACGGCGCCGGGGCGCTCACTTCCACTCGCGTGCCGCGGCCGGGGGCGCTCTCCAGACGAAGTTCCCCTCCGAGACGCTGAGCCCTTTCCCGCATCCCCAGGAGCCCGAAATGTCCGCCGAGAGTCGAAAACACACCATCCGGCTCAAACCCACAGCCGTCGTCGCAGACGCTCAGCTTCAATGTCCGGTCTTCGACGGTCAGCGACACCGAGATGTGCTTCGCGCCGGAATGCTTGATTGCGTTCGTCACCGCCTCTTGCGCGATGCGCATCAGGTTTTGTTCCGCCTCTTGCGGCAGCCTCGAGCCCGCGCCACTCACCTGCACGTCGAGCGACGCCGGAGAGCCCGCGGCCCAACGGTGGGCCGCCGCGGGCAGTGCCGACGGCAGATCGTGCTCGTCCAGCGCCGGCGCCCGAAGGTCCATCACCGATCGGCGCGCTTCCGTCACGCTGTGCCGGGCCATTTTCCTGGCCAGGTCCAAATGTTTGGCGGCTGCCCCGAGGTCGGTCCGCATCTGCGTCGCCACGGCGTCAAGCTGCGACGAGATGCCAACAAACCCCTGCGCAAGCGTATCGTGAATTTCCCGCGCCAGCCGTGCTCTCTCTTCCAGTACGAGCGAGAATTGCTTCCGGACACCGCGGAGCCTGAGCTGATAGATCCCGTAAATGGCCGCCAGCACCAGCGCCCCACACAGACACAAGAACCAGGCGCGCTCGTAGAAGTACGGCTGCAACTCGAACGCATAAGCAGCCGTCGACCATGGCCCACCCGCCAGCCCGGCACGAACCAGGAACCGGTACTTGCCGTGTGGAAGGCTGTTGTAGTTGATCGTACGGCGGTTCCCCGCCTCGACCCATTCGTGGTCCAGCCCTTCGAGCATGTACTCATAGCGCACCCGCTCCGGGGCGCTCAGGTAAATGCCGGTGTAACGAAACTGAATCCGGGCCGACTGCGGCGGAAGGCTCGCCGGATGACTGAGGTCAATATCGCCGCCGGCGACCGAAGCCTCGACGATGTGAACCAGCGGTTCCACGGAAGACGGTGCTCTGTCGCCCGGACGAATCACCGCAAGTCCACGCGTCGTGGGAAACCATAATCTGCCATCCGAGGTCATCGTTCCGCCCGCGCCGGCCGGATATCCGGGCGAACACTGCGCGCTCCGCAACCCATCGTCGAGCCCGTAGTTCACGGCGGTGAGCGTCTTGACTTTCCCGGCGGCAAAGTCAAGCAACTGCGCCTTCCGAACCCGGCAAATTCCGCGTGTCGTACTCAGCCACAGCCATCCCCGTCCATCGTCCTCAACGTGAGACACGTTGTCGCTGAGCAAGCCATCGCGCGTGGTGAACCGCGTGAACTTACCACCCCGGAGAAGGTTCAGCCCGCCTCCATAGGTTCCGATCCACAGCCCGCCGTCTCGATCCGGTAACAGGGAGCGAATCTCGCCGCTGCCTAGACCGTCGGCTGTGGTCAACAGCCGTGCGGCCCCGTCTTTGATCCGCCACAATCCCTCTCCATACGTGCCCGCCCACAGTCCGCCCTCGGCCTCCCCGCTTAGCACCACCGATGCGCTGTTCAGCAGCGCTCCGCCGGGAGCCACGGTCTTCCATGCGCCTCCGGCGTATCGTTGCACTCCCGCCGGCGAGGCCACCCATAAGGCGCCGGATGCGTCTTCGAACGCATCGAAGGCGATGCGCCGGTCCAGTTCGTCCGGCTTGGCGATTCGCGTGAATCGTCCGTCGTGCATGCGGCACAGGCCGTCGCGCGTGGCCAGCAGGAGGTCCCCGTTGCGCGTCTCGCGGATCGCGAACACTTCGTTGGCGGGCAGTCCGTCCGCGGTCGTGTACACTTTATAACCGTGCTGGGAGAACTCCACCAGACCGCTGTCGTGAAAGCCCACCCAAACTCTTCCCTGCCGGTCCTGGTGTACCGCCAAGGGCTGATCGCTGGGCAAGCCTTCACTCCGGCCGAACATCGTAAACCGGCCGTCGCGGAACCGGTTCAGCCCGCCGTTCATGCCGGCCCAGAGGTTTCCTTCGCGGTCTTCCAGAAGACACCGCACCCAGTCGCGCTCGTGGCCGCCTTCGAGTAGCGCCGCGGCAAATCGCCCGTTTTCAAACCGGCTCAGTCCGCCATTGGTTCCCACCCACAAGTTTCCGTCGCGGTCGATGCAGAGCGCCCGGACCAGGTTGTCCGGCAAACCGTCCCTCATCGTGTAGAGCCGCAGCGCCCCGCTGCCCGACCTCCGCAATAACCCTTCGCTCCCGCCGATCCAGATATCGCCGTTACCTGCCGCCAGCATGGTCAAAATGATGTCGGAGCGAAGCACATCGGAAGAAAACACCGGTATGAACTTTTCCCCGACGCGCTTCAACAGTCCTCCGTAGCCTGATACCCAAAGCACATGGTTCCGGTCTTCGCTCAGGGCTCGCACGGCCTCCAGCGGTTGCAACCCGGCGGCGGGGAAATTCGTGAACTTGCCGTTGTGCCAGCGGGTCAAACCCACTCCCGCGGCGATCCAAAGCGATCCGTCCGCGGTCTGGCACAGCGCTGTGATGACGTTGTCGGGTAATCCCTCGCGGGTTGTGTAGGTGGTGAATTTCCCGTTCCAGTAGCGGGTCAGTCCGTTCGACGTTCCGATCCATAGCGAACCGTCGCGGTCCGCCAGCAGCGCCGAGATCGAATTACTCGGCAGTCCGTTCGGCTGATGCGCGAAGTTGACGAACTCGTATCCGTCAAAGCGCGAAAGTCCCTCGTCGGTGCCGAGCCAGAGGAACCCATCTTTGGTCTGTGCGATGGCGCGGATCGAGTCTTGCGGAAGCCCCTGCTGCTGCGTCCATACCGTGCGCGTGTACTGCGACACAGCCTTGCGGGGATTCAAAGCGCGCACCGGACCGGCGGCGCAAAAAAGCCCCCCTAGGATGGCGAGCGTCCGGAAAAGCGCGGCGAAATGGGGGCTGCGAAACGGCAACCTGACTTCAATGTATCAGCCGGAGCCGGGTGCGGCCGGGGCCCGGCTCAATTGTTCCGGTGCGGCGGCATCTTTGCCATTGCCGCGTCGATGCGGCGGGAGGCGTCGTCGTAGAGTGCGTAGGCGGCAGCCGTGGGGCGCCGGTCCGCGCTCTCGACAACTCCCAGCACCGCCGTCAAGTCGCTCGTCGCCGTCGCGCACGCGGCCACGACGTCGTCGGGGGCGGATCCTTTTCTAACGCCGTGGCATTCCTGGATCTTCGCCGACGCTTTCAACCCCAGGGCGAGTTGATCCGCCAGCTCCGCCGCCGGCGCTTTCGATCTGGGATCCAGCCGCACCGTAAGCGGCTGAGTATACGTCTGCCCGTTGGCGATCAAGCGGACTTCAAACGTTCCGGGCAACACCTGCGGACCGCCGCCGAAGCCGGAGAACTCCGCTTCTTCGTCGTCAGCGTGCCCCGGCGAAAGATAGCGGAGGTCCCAAACAAAGCGATGCATTCCCGGTTTTGTCGAGATGCCCACCGGCGCGGTCCTCCAGATTGCGGCGATCGGTGCTGCCCGGGGAGCCGGCGCCGGCTTGGCCTCGCTCGAAAACTTCCTGACCAAATTGCCTCCGGCATCGTAAATCTCGATTTTCACCGGCCCCGACGCGGCGCCGTGGAGGTAATAGTCGATCATGGCCCCGTTCGGTGGGTTCTTCGCTTGCGGCGTCTCCGGCGGCAGCGGCGTGCCGGAAAAACGCATCGGATTCAGCCGCCATGCGGCCGACGGAGCATAGAGAAACGCGTTGCCGGTGGCGATGTCGGCTTGCGCCTGCCGCAACGGGCTGATGTTATCGAGAATCCAAAACGCCCGGCCGTGGGTTGCGATCGCCAGATCCCCTTCGTGAATCGCCAGGTCTCGCACGGACACCGCCGGCAGGTTTAACTGTAGCGGCTGCCAGCGGTCTCCCTCGTCAAACGACACCATCACGCCTTTTTCGGTGCCTGCGAATAGCAGGCCGCGCCGTACCGGATCCTCGCGCACAGCATTAACAAAAGCCGGCTCGGCCAAACCGTCCGCGATGAGAGTCCACGTCCGGCCGAAATCCCGGGTCCGGTAGATATAGGGGCGGTAATCGTCGAGGCGGTGACGGTCGACCGCCGCATACGCTGTGGCGGCGTCGAAATGGGACGCCTCGATCAAGGCGATCTTGCTCCATGGCGTCAGTCCCGGCGGCGTGACATTCTGCCAGCTCCGGCCGCCATCGCGCGTCAGGTGGATCAAGCCCGAGTCGCTCCCCGCCCAGACGACCTGGGCGTCCTGAGGCGATGGCGCTATCGTATAGACGACGCCATATCCCCGTTGGCGGGCGTCGTTCACTGTCACTGGGCCGGACGGCGCCGCGTCCTTCGACCCCTTCCGTTCGTCGCCGGTCAGGTCCGGACTGATTTCTTTCCAACTGGAGCCGCCGTCGGTGCTGCGCAACACATATTGGGCGCCGAAATACAAGGTGGACGGATCCGCCGGCGAGAAGACCAGTGGCGATGTCCAGGTTGCCCGGTACTTCCTTCCGGCGATCTCGGTCCCGAACCGGAAGGAAGGCCACGGCGAAATGTTTTGTGCCTGCGATGTCCGGCGGTCCATCCGCGTAAGTCCGCCGTATGTGTCCCCGGAGAAGATGATGTTGCTGTCTCTCGGGTCCGGCGCGATGTATCCGCTCTCGCCGCCACCCGGAGCAAACCAGTCGCGCCCGTCGATCACGCCATGGTCGCTACGGCTGGCCACCGCCATCGACCCGCTGTCCTGCTGCGCGCCATAGACGTAGTACGGAAAACCATTGTCCGTGATGACGTGATAGAACTGCCCCGTTGGCTGGTTGTACCACGTCGTCCAGGTCAGCGCCCCGTTCGCGCTGACGACGACACCCTGGTCGCTGCCCAGGATCATGCGCTGAGGATCCTTCGGATCGATCCACAATTGGTGATAGTCGTCGCCGCCGGGCGCCCCGCGCACGATGTCGAACGTCTTGCCCGCGTCCTTGGACCGCATCAGGGCAACGTTCGGGATGAACACGTCGTCCGGGTCGCTGGGGTTTACGGTGATCTGGCCGAAATACCAGGCACGGCTTGTAATGCGACGGTCGTTTCCGGTCAGCGTCCAGGTTGCCCCACCGTCGTCCGAGCGATAGAGTCCCGCCGCCTTCGCGTCGATCAAGGCGTACACGCGGGTGGCTGAGGCCGATGCAACGGCGACGCGTCCCCACGGACCATCCGGCAGCCCGTGGCCTGTAAGTTGTGTCCAGGTTTCCCCGCCATCGGAGGTCTTGTAGAGTCCGCTCCCCGGCCCGTCCTCGGGAGGATAAGTGCTCCAGGGAGTCCTTCTCGCTTGCCACATCGCGGCGTAAATGGTCTTCGGGTCCGCGGGCGACATCGCCAGGTCAATCGCGCCGGTGTCCGGTCCCTTATCGAGCACTTTCTGCCATGTCGCTCCGCCGTCGATGGTCCGGTAGACACCGCGCTCGGCATTCGGTCCATACGCATGGCCCAGTGCGGCCACAAAGACGATGTTGGGATTCTCGGGATGGATAACGATGCGTCCGATCTGCCGCGAATCCTTCAGCCCAACGTTCGTCCATGTCCGCCCGCCGTCGATGGACTTGTAGATGCCGTCCCCGAAGGAAATGTCCGACCGCATGTCCGCCTCGCCCGTGCCGGCATAAATCACGTTCGGGCTCGAAGGCGCAACCTCAATCGCTCCGATGGATGCGATGTCCTGACCGTCGAAAACCGGCGTCCAGACCGAGCCTGCGTCGATCGTCTTCCAGACCCCGCCGCCCACCGCGCCGAAATAGAATGTTCTGCCATCGCCCGCCACGCCGGTGACTGCGATCGCCCGGCCGCCACGGAACGGCCCGATCATCCGCCAGGACAAGCCGTCGAATAACTGCGCCGGCATCCCGGCCGCCGCGGCCCCGGCCGCGCAAACCGCACCCGCTAACGCAATCAGCCACGCTTGCCTCATTCGCTGCCTCCTCACCCCGGCGCGGCGCGGCGCCGGCTGTTCAATCATGCCACGGGTTTGCCGTAGAGCCCCCGAGCGCCCATCGATCGAATCCGGACCAGGTCCCAGAACGACCGCAGACCGCTCCACGCGCCGACCTTGGTTCCTTCCACGTTGCGCCAGCGAACCGGCGCCTCAATCGCGGTAATGCCCAACTTGCGCGCAATGAACAGATCTTCCACGTCGAAGCTAAAGCCGTCGAGCCTCTGCCGCGTGAATACCTCCCGCGCCGCCCGCGCCGAGTACAGTTTAAACCCACATTGCGTATCGCGAAAGGGAAGCCCCGTCACCACCGACATCACCAGATTGAAGAATCGCCCGGACCACTCGCGGAAGCCGCTCTGATGGACTTCCACGGTGCTGGGATCGAGTGCGCGGGAGCCGATTGCGATCTCGGCGGCGCCCTCTACGGCCCGTGAATGCAGCTTGGCCAATTCTTCGATGGGCGTGGAAAGATCGGCGTCGGTGAACAGAACCCACTCGCCCTTCGCCGCAAGCATGCCGGAACGGACCGCGTAGCCTTTCCCGCGATTGCCCGGATTGCGCAACAATCTCAGCGGGGATTGTTCTTTCGCCCGGTTCTCCACCAGCGCGGCGGTTCCATCCCGCGAGCCGTCGTCTACGACCAACACCTCGCAGAACTCCAGTTGCTGGCCCTGAAGCCATTCCAGGATCCGATCCAGGGTCAGAGGCAGGCGGCGGATTTCGTTGTAGGCGGGAATTACGATCGAAAGCGAACGCAATTGTCGATTATAATTCAGCTTAGGCCGCATCACCGCCGCCGTCTCACTTGAGGAGTTCCCTAATTGGCATTGGAAGACGATCTGCTAGAGCAGCGTCATGCTCGCATCGCACAAATTGAAGCGCTCGGCTATCAGTCCTACGGCCGCCGCTACGACGCCTCCACCACGATCCCTCGGATTCTCGGCGAACATGGCGCTAAATCCGCCGCGGAACTCGAATCGAAGATAGAAGTCCGCATGACGGGGCGCATCCACACGATCCGCCGCATGGGAAAAGCCGGTTTTGCGCATCTGGCGCAGGGCGGGGAGCGGCTGCAAATCTACGTCCGCAAGGATAGTGTTCCGGAACGCGATCACGGCCTGTGGGAGTTGCTCGATTTAGGCGACATCGTTGGCGTGACCGGCTACTTGTTCCGCACCCGGACCGGCGAGCTGAGCGTACACGCCGAGTCGCTCGAGTTTCTGTCGAAAAGCATCCTTCCGATGCCGGAGAAATGGCACGGGCTGGAGGACGTTGAGACGCGCTACAGGCAGCGATATCTCGACCTCATCGCGAACCCTGAGGTCGCCAGCGTATTTCTCACGCGCTCCAGGATCGTCGCTTCGCTCCGGCGCCAACTGGACTCCCTCGGCTTCGTCGAAGTCGAAACACCCATCCTTCAGCCGATCTACGGCGGAGCCGCCGCGCGCCCCTTCGTCACGCATCACAACACGCTCGACATCGATCTCTACCTGCGCATCGCGCCCGAACTCTACCTGAAGCGCCTGCTGGTCGGCGGCCTGGACCGCGTTTACGAAATCAATCGCAATTTCCGTAACGAAGGCATTTCGTTCAAGCACAACCCCGAGTTCACGATGCTTGAGTTCTACCAGGCCTACACGGACTACTGGGGTCTGATGGATCTTACGGCGGACTTGATCCGCCAGACGGCCCTCGATGCCACCGGCGCAACCGTGGCCGAATTCCAGGGCCAACAGATCGATTTCGGCAATGTTCGCCGCGTCAGCATGGTGGAGGCCGTCGGCGATCCGTCGCTCCGCGGCCCTGCTCTGGTCGAAGCCTTCGAACAGAAGGTCGAGCCCACGCTGATCCAGCCGACGATTGTTTATGACCATCCGGTGGAAGCCTCGCCGCTGTCGAAACGCAAGCCGTCCGACCCGGCGTTCGTCGAGCGCTTCGAGCTGTTCATCGCGGGCATGGAAATCGCCAACGCCTACACCGAACTCAACGACCCGCAGGAACAGCGCCGCCGCTTCGAATCCCAACTCGAGCTTCGCGCCGGCGGCGATGAGGAAGCCCACCAGATGGACGAAGACTATATTCGCGCCCTCAGCTATGGAATGCCGCCCGCCGGCGGAGAAGGAATCGGCGTGGACCGTCTGACGATGCTGCTAACCAACTCGCGCTCGATCCGCGATGTGATCCTCTTTCCGCTGCTCCGTCCGGAAGGGGAGATCGGGCTCGCAGAACGTCTCCGCGGGCTCAAGTGAGCTTCTTCGAACTCTTCGTCGCCCGGCGTTACCTGCGCGCCAAGCGCAAACAGGCGGTCATCTCCGTGATCACCGTGATCTCGGTTGCCGGAGTCGCCGCGGGCGTCATGGCGCTGGTGATCGCACTCGCCATCAACAACGGGTTCCGCACGACGCTTCAGCGCAGCCTGCTGGGAGCAACCGCCCACGTCACCATCACCGAAAAGCATCCCGCCTACGGCATCGACAATTGGGGCAAACTTGTTCCGCGCCTGGCGCAAATCCCCCACGTGGCGCGCGTGCAGCCGAGCCTGTATGGATACGTTTTGCTCGCCGGCCCTGTGCAATCGAAGGGAGCCGAACTGAAAGGCATTCCCGTCGATGCTCCTCCGGACATGCTTCGTCATCTGAAACAGGGGTCGTTCGACGGCCTTCGCGACAACTCCGGTCTGCCCGGCATCATCCTCGGCTCCCATCTGGCTGAAGAAACCGGCATGATGCTAAACAGCGTCGTCAAGGTGATCAGCCCGCAAGGGGAACTCACGCCATTCGGCCCTCGGGTGACGACATTTCGCTTTCGCGTCGTCGGCATCTTCGAGTCCGGTTTCTACGACATCGATTCGCAATGGGCGTTTGCCGGCTTGAGCGACGTCCAGCGCGTGTTCTCACTGCCGGACGTCGTGAACGCGATCGAAATTAAACTGGACGACATTTATGAAGCGCCCGAGGCTGCCGCCGCCGCTCAGTCTGTCATAGGGACCAAACTCGCCGCCGGCACCTGGATGGAGCAGTTCCACCAGATCCTGACGGCGCTGCGAATGGAGCGTGTCGTCACGGCGGTGACTGTCGGCCTGATCGAACTCGTCGCGGCGCTGAACATCCTCATCACGCTGACGATGATGGTGATGGAGAAGAACCGTGACATTGCGATTCTGATGTCACTCGGCGCGCGCCGCGAGCAGATCCGCCGCATCTTCCTGGCCGAAGGCCTGCTCATCGGCGTCACCGGCACGGTGATCGGCCTGGCGCTCGGCTACGCAATATCCGTTTTCGCCAGCCACTACCGCTGGCTCCGGCTCGATCAGGATGTATATGCGCTCAGCTACGTGCCCTTCGACCCGCGCTGGCTCGACGGCGTCTGGATCGCCGCTGTAGCCGTCATCGTCAGTTTCGCGGCCACGCTCTACCCCGCCGGACAGGCCACGCGAATCCTTCCCGCCGAAGCCCTTCGCTACGAGTAGCTCGATGCGAATCGCCATCGACGCCTATCCGCTTCTGCTGCGCAGCGCAGGCGTGAAGAGCTATCTGTTTCACTGGATCGAAGCCTTGCGCCGCGCCCGCGGCCCGCACTCGATTGAAGCTTTCCCCTGGCTCGGCAACATCGGACAGCTCTTTCACGAGGGCTCCACGCTCGCCTGGCTTCCCAGCCGTTCGCGCCTGGCGCTGCTGTTTTTTCTCAACCTTCCCGCCAACCCCGCCGTAAGCCTGTTGTCCTCGCGTTACGACGTGTTCCACCTCTCGAACCAGGTCCGGCGATTTCCAAGGCGTACGCGCGTGACGGCCACGCTCCACGATTTCACCGCGTGGTTGATGCCCGAAGTTCACATCCGCGGCAATATCGAAGCCGACCGCAGGTTTGCCGCGTCCGTCCTCATGCGGGCCCATCGGCTCATCGCCGTATCGGAGAATACCCGTCAGGATGCGATTCGGGTCCTGCACCTGGACCCTTCCCGCATCGAGACGATACATTCGGGCATTCCGGCGGCTTATTTTGATGCAACGCCCCAACCCGCGAAACGGCCGTACGTGCTCTACGTCGGCACCATTGAGCCGCGGAAAAATATCTCGCGGCTTCTTGACGCCTGGGTGTCGCTGAAACCGGACATTCGCGCCGAGTATGAACTCGTGCTCGCCGGCCCGCGCGGTTGGGGGAGCGAGGATGTTTTCGCGCGCCTGAAGGCCGGCGTCGAAAGTGTGCGCTACCTGGGCTACGTGCCCGAGCCGGACCTTCCTGGACTTACCGCGGGCGCCACGGCGTTCGTCTACCCGTCGCTGTATGAAGGCTTCGGCTTTCCGGTCGCTCAGGCGATGGCCGCGCGCGTCCCGGTGCTGACGTCGACCACTTCCTGTTTGCCCGAAATCGCCGCCGGCGGCGCAGTGCTGGCCGATCCGCTTAGCGTCGCCGGGATCGCATCCGCGCTCGCTCGATTGCTCACGTCTCCCTCGCTTTGTACTGAGCTTGCCGCAGAGGGACGCCGCCGGGCCGAGCATTACCGCTGGGAACGATGCGCCGCCGAGAGTCTCGAATTCTTCGCCCGGGCAACGGGCTAATAGCGAGGAACCGAAGCGTCTACTTCGCGGCTCCAGCGGTCGATGCCGCCGGCCAGGCTGACACAATTGTCCACGCCCTGCCCGCGCAGCCAGTGGACGACGTTCAGGCTGCGAATGCCGTGGTGGCAGTACACCACAACCAGCGCTTCGCCGGAGCGGCGCTCGATCTCGGGCAGGGAAGCAGGCACGTAGCCCATCGGGATGAGACGCGCCCCGTCCAGACGCGCGATCGCATGTTCAAAGGGCTCGCGGACATCGAGCAACGCAACGGGTTCCGCAAAGGCGTGCAAGGCGCCTGGAGTAATCTCAAGCGGGTTATGCGCGCTCATCGTCCCCCTCGTTGGGCAATGAACCAAGCCTGTGCATCAAACCCTACGTGGCCGTTTTTTGGGGTGTAAGTGCCATCCGGCTGCATGACGCGCCCGTTAAACTCATCGCGGAGATACGCGGCCAGAACTTCGCTCTTCAGCCGCTGGACCAGTTGCGGCCGCTCGACAGGTGTTAACACTTCCACGCGACGGTCCAGATTCCGCGGCATGAGGTCCGCGCTGCCGATGTACGTCGTGTCGTCGCCGTTGTGCCGGAAGTAGTAAATGCGGCTATGTTCGAGGAATCGGCCGACGACGCTGAGCACGCGAATGTTCTCGCTCAATCCCGCAATGCCGGGACGCAGACAGCAGATGCCGCGAACAATGAGATCCACTTTTACGCCGGCCTGTGACGCCTCGTAGAGTAACTCGATCATCTGCGTATCCTCAAGGGCGTTCATCTTGAAGATGAGATGCCCGCCCCCATATTCGCGATGGAGATCGATTTCCCGGCGGATCAAGGCGGCGAAGCGCTGGCGTAAGTTGATCGGCGCTACGAGTAACTTGCGGAAGCTCTGCTGGCGGGAGTAACCGGTGAGATGGTTGAAAAGATCCGTCGCGTCGGCGCAGATGCTCTCATCGCAGGTGAACAGGCCGAGATCGGTGTAAAGCCGGGCGGTAAAGGCATTGTAGTTGCCGGTGGCGAGATGGCAGTAGCGGCGGATCGCGTCGCCTTCGCGCCGGACCACGAGTGCAACTTTCGAATGAACCTTCAGGCCCAGCAGGCCGTAAACGACATGCACGCCCTGGCTTTCCAGAGCCCGCGCCCATTCGATGTTACTCTCCTCGTCGAACCGGGCTTTCAGTTCCACCAGCACGGCAACCTGCTTGCCGTTCTCCACGGCCTCGAGCAGCGCGTCGACAACGGGGGAGTTCCGGCCGAGACGGTACAGCGTCATTTTGATGGCGAGCACGTCGGGGTCGCGGGCCGCCTTGCGGAGAAAGTCGATTACGGGCTGGAATGAGTCGAACGGATGATGGAGTAACAGGTCTTCCTGGCGAATAGCGCTGAAAATGTCGTCTTCCTTCGCGCTCATGCCCGGCGGGGTCCAGGGCAGGAATGGTTTGTCCTTCAACTCCGGCCTGTCCAGGTTCAAAAGATGGCGAAGACGGCCGAGGTCGAGCGGTCCGTTGAGACGATAGATGCTGGCCAGATCGAGTTCGAGATTGCTTGCCAGAATCTCGACCATGGTTTCGGGCATGTCCGCATCCACCTGAAGGCGTACCGCGTCGCGGAAGCGGCGCTGCCAAACCGCCTCCTCAATCGTCTCCAGCAGATCGTCGGTTTCCAATTCTTTGATCGCCACCTCGGCGTCGCGGGTCACATGAAAGGCGTGGGCGCGGACGATCTCAATGCCGGGAAAAAGATGCGGCAGGTTGGCGACGATGAGTTGCTCAAGCCAAACGAACACCTGGCGGCGAGTGGCGTGCCCGTCCGCCGCGGAGGGCACGGGCAGAAGTTGGGGCAGGGTATCGGGCACTTTTACCCGGGCAAAATGCTCCGCGCCGGCGGCATCGCGCACTACCACGGCCAAGTTGAGGCTGAGATTTGAAATATGAGGGAACGGTCTGCCGGGATCGAAGGCCAACGGCGTCAACACCGGATAGACCTTGTCGAGAAAAAAAGCTTCGAGTTGCTGTCGCTGACCCTCCGTAAGAGCCGAGTAATCGGCGATGTGGACACCCGCCTTTTCAAGCGCTGGAATTAGCGTCCGATTAAAGAACTCATAGGCATCGGCTGAGATCGCGCTCACCTCGGTTCGGATCGCCTCGAGCGCTGCGGCCGGAGTCCGGCCGTCGCGCCCGCGCTCATGAACGTCATTTTCGATCTGTTGCATGATGCCCGCGACGCGCACCATGAAAAACTCGTCCAGGTTAGAAGCAAGGATGCTCAGGAACTTCACTCGTTCGAGCAGTGGATTGCGCGCGTCCTGTGCCTCTTCGAGCACGCGCCGCTGAAACTCGAGCAAGCTCAGTTCCCGGTTGAGATACAGTGATTTTTCGGCGCGGTCGGCCGGCGAGGCGGACTGAGCGGCCTTGACGGGCATAGAGAATTCCAGTGTAACTGTACGGCCGCTACCGCCGCGCGCATGGCCCTGCCGGACTAAATTTCTAATTTCACCGGCATCGGTGTCGATTTTCCCCATCTCGCGCGTCGTCAGGATGAGCGTCTGTGGGCGCGGGAGAAATAGCAAAAAGGAAACGAGTGATGCAATACATGATGCTGATCTACAGCCGGGAGCTAGTGGAAGGGATGGCCACGGAAAAACGGCAGGCACTGATGGAGGCACATTGGAAGTTCTCCGATGAAGCCGGGGCGAACGGAATTTTACGCCAGGGCGCGCCGCTTGCCCCGCCCGCGGGCGCTGCGACGATTCGCCGGACAGAAGACCAAACAACCGTCACCGATGGCCCATATGCCGAAACGAAGGAGCAGTTGGCCGGTTTCTACATCCTGGAGTGCGAAACGCTCCAAGAGGCCATCGAGTGGGGCAAGAAAATTCCGATGGGTTTGCCCGGCATCCCCGGTGCCCTGGAGGTGCGGGCGGTGCGAGAGGTGCCGCAGCGGAACGCCGAACCTGCGCGAGCGGGCAGTTAGAAAATCCGTCGCACGCTGTCGATCCGCGAATTCTCCTTCGTCGTTTGAGTGAAAGCGAACCCGTATCGGGTTTCAAACGTACCGAAAAAGGAGAACTTCAATGACTCAGACAGCGACACAGCCCGCCCCCAACGTGGCCGCTCGGAACCTTACCGCCGCCGAGCGGCATCACGCCGCGCGCTACCTGCGGCAGTCGCAACAGACCCTGCAGACTACGGTTTACGGCCTCACCAACGATCAGTGGAACTTTAAGCCGGCGTCCGAGACGTGGTCGATCGCCGAAAACGTCGAACATCTTGTCCTGGTGGAACAGATGCTCGAAGGCGTTCTCTCGCGGCTGCCCGATTCCGCGGTGGCAATCGCGCGGCGCAATGACGATGAAATCGACTCGCAGGTACTGGCCTTCGTGCGCGACCGGTCGCAGAGGTACCCGGCGCCGCCGGACTCCCAGCCAACGGGGCGTTGGACCCCGTCCGGAGCGCTGGGCCGCTTCCTCGTCGCACGGGAGCATACCGAGGAAGTGCTGGACCGGACGCCGGGCCTCCGGGAGAACGTGATTCCTTTGGGACCGCTTGGGGCGCTGGACGGCTACGAATGGGTGCTCGCGGTGGCAGCCCATACCGACCGGCATGTGGCGCAGATTCAGGAAGTGAAATCGAACCCGCGGTTTCCGGCCGCGAAGGCGGAACTAAACTAAGGAGAATCGTCATGCTCTACATGTTGCTGATCTACTCCCAGGAAGAAACATAGGTAGGCGGTCGCCCGCTTTCCCTGTTACACCACCCGGCGTACGGGTCCGTACCGGGCGGTTCGGCGGGTTGAGCTATCGGCCGCCAGTCAATCTCGGAA
>JAJYCN010000257.1 GCA_021778335.1 Acidobacteriota bacterium
GCTTCCCGCGAGCACGGAAATAGAGAGCGAGTAGAGCCTCCGAAGCCCCCAATGCCATACTTGATGGTTCCGGGGCGGAGGGCACGCCACTCATGAACTCCTGATTCCCTGGTGCGCAGTCCGTCCCTTGACAGTTCACGGGAGTAAAGATGTGAACCGAATTGTAATTGTAGGCGCTCAGGTTCGCGGATTCGGCAGCGTTGACCCAACTCAAAGCCCCGGTAGTTTGGAGACTTGTCTGGCTAGGGTCAAAAATCAGCCAGATGGCGAACTGGAGGTCGCCGACGCTCTGATTCGTCCTCGTGAAGGTTGGGGCGTAGTACTGGGAAATCAGCCATGCGATTTCCTCGTAATCTGTCTGGTAGTCCGAGTCGGAAGTGAAGCGGGCGCCCGTGGGGGAAGAGGCGGTGCTGACGCTGGCGTAATATGTCGTGGGAACGAATGTCGTATGCGTGAAGTCATCACACCAAAGATCAATGGTTTGGTTAGTGGTTTCGTCCGTACCCTGCGCCGGACCCACGTATTCACTACCGTATTGGTAGGGAGGCAGCCCGGATGTTTGGATGCTCAGCAAGTCCGCGTGAGCGCTGATAGCACCGCCGAGAACGGCGAGCAGACATACTAGAAGGCGCAAAATGTCTCTCCTCGTGTCGCGTCTAACTTGGCCACTGTGCCGGACTCACGTAAAGCAATTGTCGGTCCACGACGTGAGGATTGATTGCCAAGCGTTTGGAACCGATGCGGTGCGAATCGGCGAAACGAACGTGCGCACAATTGGAATTTCCGGTTAGCCGTTGCCGGGCGATGATCCAGGCGGGAGGCTTTGATGATAATCGTGCATCGGGCTGTCATGGCCACAAGAGATCTAGTTTCGCCGGCCGAGGGTCTGGCGTGCGTTCTTGGCGTCGTCGCCGGCCAACTTGAGGCGGAGCGCGGCTTCCAATTGTGCCCGTCCCTCCCCTTTTTGGCCACTGGCGAGCAACGCCAAGCCTAAGTGGTAGTGATAGATGGGGGAGGAGGGGGCTTTCTTGACACACTCCTCAAATAGCGGCACTGCGCTGGCATAGACCCCTTTCTTGTATTGGATCCAGGCGAGCGTATCGGTAATCGGCGCCGGGTCGGGCATAGCCTGCTTGGCCCGCTCGGCGAGACTCAGGGCCACGTCGAGGTTGTCGCCGCTCTGGGCCTCGAGCCAAGCCAGGTTGCCGGCCGCGGGACCGTAGTTGGGGTCGATGGCCAAAGCCGACAAGTAATGGTGCTTGGCCGCATCGGTCTTTCCGATATTGGAGTAGAGATTGCCTAGGACGCTTTCGAGGAACGCGGATTTCGGTTGCAGCGCGAGCGCGGCCTCGTATTGTTGAATGGCCTGTGGCGTCATGTTCTGGTTTTGGTAAAGCTGACCGAGCATCGTGTGGGCCTGGACAAGCTTTGGGGCTAGTTGCGTCGCCTGCTCGAGTTCAGCCGCGGCAAGGTTGTCCTGTTTGGTCTGCAGCGCAAGCGACCCAAGCAGCAGGTGCGCACCGGCGTCGCCGGGAGAGGAGTTGACGAGCTGCCTGGCGAGCGCGATCGCGCGGTCGGGTTGTCCCCGGCGCATCCAATAGGCAGTGAACTCGGTGATCGTGGCCAGGGAGTGCGGATCGAAGGCGACCGCAGTCTGGAACTCGGCCTCGGCCTGAGCCCACCTCTTTTCGGCGGCGTCGGCTAGGGCGAGGTTCACGGTGGGGCGAGGATCTTTCGGCGCGATCTCATGAGCGGCCGCGGCATTGGCTCGGGCGCCAGCCATGTTGCCCAGCCGAAGATTGATCGTGCTCAACAGCATGCGCCCGGTAAGGTCGCCCGGGTGTTGCCGGACCAGGCCCGAGGCGACATCCCGCGCGGCCGAGATGTCGTTGGTCGACAGCAGCAATTCAGTCAGGCCGCGTTCGGACGGAAGATAGGCTGGATCGAATCGCAGGGCCGACCGGAATTCGTTCTTGGCGTCGGCCAAATTCTGCTGCCGCCACTGCGCCAGGGCGAGCAGGTGATGAGGAAGCGGCGCGTCGCCCTGCTCGGTGATTTCCTTCCGCAGCCGCAGGATCGCGTCCTGCACCTTGCCTTCTTCCAGCAGGATTTGGGCTCTTGCCAGGCCCGCGTCGGCGTCCCCGGGCTGTTGTTTGAGTACGGCCGCGTTCAAGGTATCGGCGTCCTTCAACTTCCCATTCGATAGATCCCAGGTGACCATCCGGTCCATGGCGCTCGTATCCCGAGGCGCGAGTTCGAGCGCGTGCTGGTAACGGGACAAAGCCTCCGGCATTTCGTTCCGCGCCAGATCGTAGTCGCCGATAGCAAGGCTCGTGACGGCGGATTTGGGCTTCCGGGCGGCGAGGCGTTCCAGGACCTCGGCGGCCTCGGCGTGCTTGCCCTGGGCGTCGAGCATGTCTGCCGCGGCGAGGTATAAGCGTTCCGTATCGGGGTTCTGCTGGATACCCTGGTCGAAGGCCTCGGCCTCCTTCCGCGGGTCGCCGAGGAGCTTGTACAGATTCGCCAGGTTCGAGTAGCCGTTCGGGTCGTGCGGATTGAGGTTGATTGCCTCTTTAAGATGCTGTTCGGCTGTCGCGAACTGGCGCAGCGTCACCTCGACTAAGCCGAGGTCGGTCCGGACCGAAGCGCTCTTGGGCAGTAACTGAGCCGCTCGCGTCAAGGCGTCCCGAGCGGCCTGCGGTTGCTTCCGCGCGAGTTTGCAGGCGCCGAGCAGCGCGTAGGCGCTGCCGTTGTTGGGGTCCTGCTTTACGATCGAGGACAAGACGTCCTGGGCTCGCGTATATTCCGCCGTTAGGATTTCGATCTGGGCTAATTTGAGGCGCACATCCGTCCGCTGGGGCGCTAACTCCGCTGCCTGGTTATAGTTCTTGTAAGCCTCCGCCCAGTTTTGCTGCGCCTCATTGGCTAGACCTAACTGAAAGAAGGCGTCTGCAAACCTGGGATCGACTTTCAGTGCATTCTTGCATTGAATGGCGGCGGCCTGGTAGTCGTGCTTCTTCATGTAGCGGACGGCGCTTTCGAGATAGGCCTTCTTCTCCTTCTGAGGGTTGAAACTGCAGTTGGCGAGAAGGAAACAGGCCAGCAGGGCTGCCAGGCCGCGAGCGGCAATCGTTGCTCGGCGTACACTATTTTTCACGTCCATCCTCCTGTCCGAAGCTTTTCAATCCGGAAGTGCATTGTTGAGCGAGGGGAACATCGTCCTCAGAAAACCACGAAGCCGGCGGCCGGCGGCCAGTTCGCCGTCCGTCGTCGGCGTGATGAGGCGGACCAGGGACTCGTCGGTACGATTCCGCCGGATCGCATCGGCCACCAACCAGAACTTAGCGGCGTACTCGCTCGCCATGACGCGGCCGCGTCCCTGGTACCAGTAGAAGACGAGGCGGCG
Organism: Acidobacteriota bacterium; assembly: GCA_021778335.1. GTDB lineage: Bacteria > Acidobacteriota > Terriglobia > Bryobacterales > Bryobacteraceae > JAJYKC01. The sequence goes on from JAJYCN010000257.1 coordinate 3,407, forward strand.
GTCAAGGCCTTTCTCAATCAGGTAACGATTGATCACCACGACACCCTGGCCGGGCACGTCGATGCCGACTGTTCCGGCGCGTACCGGCTCCCAACCGGTACCCGGGATGCAATCCTTAGGGGAGTGTACCCACTTATCCGTACGCTGACTCGAGTAAAACCCTACGTAAATCTCCACCTGTCTACCGGCCGGATTGACATAGACGCGGTTCAAATAAGCGTCAACGCCGATGGCCTCGATGATTCGCGCCTCCATTGGGGCGTCCGTGCCGCGCCAGGTCCCGAGAGTCAGTGGTAACTGCGACAGGTGTTGCCGCGCCGAAAGAGGCGCCGTGCGGCCGGACAAATTCAGCACAAAGACGAAAACAAGCAACAAGGCCAGAGCCACGGCCGCATTCCGGCGGAAGGTATGTTCAGTCATGACGATTGAGCATCCGTTTCTTCAACATGGCGTGGAGGAAGAACATGAGAAATGCCGCGGTGATAAAAATGAGCCACCCGGAGAAGGCGTGGAAGAAGCCTTCGGCCAATTCCGGTCCGAAATAGTTACCGAGCAGGCCGGAGCCGAACACACGGATGCCGTTGCAGAAGATCGCCACCGGAACCATGAAGCCGGCCAGGGCGATTCGGGCCCAAAGGCGTTTTTCCGCAAAATATCCGTAGGCGACGGAGAGCGCGACGAGCGACATAAGGGAGCGAATGCCGCTACAGGCCTGGGCCACTTCCAGGCTGTAGTGTGGGACAAATACCAGATTCCCCTCGCGGAGCACCGGAATTCCCACAATCCGCAGACAGTCTGAGGCCAGACGCGAGGTAAATAGTTGGAGCGGGAAAGTGATCTGGTTGTAGATGATTTGCGGCAGCGGAATCATGAACAGTAAGTAAAACAGCGGGAAGCGTACCGCGGTTAGCAGGGGCCTGCCCGCGAGGGCGAGTACCAGGCCTGCTAGTAACACGAGGAAGGAGACCCGGCTGAGGAACAACTCAGCTCCGAAGAAGCCCGCGGTGAGAAGCGCCATGGCAACGAAGACGACCGCGAGTCCGGATCGGGCGGGTTGCCACGGCAGAGGGCCGTAGGAACGGAGTGAGGTCCAGATCACATAGGCGCTGAAGATAGGAACCAACATCCCGTGACCGTAGTCCGGATCGTTCCACCAATCCAGGGAGAGACGAAACAGCACGGATGCGTATAGGACGCCGATTACAAGGACCAGGAAGACGATGAGCGAGAGATTGAGATCGAGGCGCCGGGTGGAGGAGAAGAGAGCCGAAAGCGAAGGCGCCGCCGGGCGCCGGACGGGCTCTGTCTCCGGTGGAGTTATGGTTGCCTGTTCGCGACCGCCACTTAGTAATACGCCGTTTGGGTTCACAGCCGTGCGCACTGTAATTGCATTTCGTGTTCCGTTCCGTGCGCAGCGGGCAAGACGTTATAAGTGCAAGGTACATCCGCAGTTTTGGTCCGGGGATGGGGCACGTACGCTGGCGGAATGCGCAAAGAGTTGCGGCAAGAGAGCACTCCGTGGACGGGAAACTGGCCGGGGGAGTCCGCCGTTCGGGTAGGACAAAACAAAGCGCCGGAAGGGTGTAATGTTCGCGAAAGCCGCGAAACATCATGCCCTCCCGGCGCCCGTGCGCTCAAAGATTGCTCGAATAGCCGCCGCCGGCCCAGACCGAAGGAACGAATTGGCCCGTCTCTACGCCTGCCGATACTTCCGGAAGAACGAACCGACGAGGAGCATGCCGGCTCCGTAAAGGACGAGCGTGGTGGGCTCGGGCGCGCCTGGCACCTCGCCGCTGGAGGCGGTGCCCGAAAGGGAATTGTGGGTTCCGATCAGGCCCGACAAAGAACTCCCCAGGTTGCCGAAGGCGTAATCAATTCCCAAAGTGTAGCCCGACGGGAAATCCGTCAGGAACGTAGCTCCATCGGTACCCGTTCCGGTAACAGTACTCACTTTGAGGGTTCCGGAGATGGTAGCGACGTTCGTCGTGGAACTCTGAGTCAGGGAGGTCCAATCGATCGTTCCGGTGACAGTGTCACCGCCTCCGCCGGAGAAATTGAATGTCGCCGTCTGTCCGCCATTTTGGTCGACGGTATAGACTCCGCCGCCGAGGCTCTGAAGCGACAACAGCGGGGCCGATTGAGGAACCGAGAAGCTCCAAGAGGCGCCACCGAAAATGTTGACCCCGGTCGGGGACTCGAAGCCTCCGCTTGAGTTGGAGCCGATGCAGGTGTCGCCGACCGGGCAACCACCGGAACTGCCGGTGGTCGTCATGGTGATGACATCCCCGCTGAGGTTGCCCGTGCCCGTGAACGTGGCTGTTCCGTCGCCTCCCAGGGTTAACTGATCGGCGAAAACCGGTGAGACGGATAACGCGACCGCCGCGAGAGCAGCGGTCGAAAATAGCATTACTTTTCTAACCATCGATATCGATCCTCCTGACCATTGGTAGGCGTGAAGACAGAGCACGCCAATCACGAGCTAAGTCGAGCACCTGCGTTGCCAATGAGCCCGGCAAGACCGCGTTCGAGAAAGTAACGTCTTATGAGCCAGATAAAGAGAGCCATTCAACGGGCACAGCCGCGTACAGAACCGTGGAACGAAAGGCGGTTGCGCTTTAGTGGAATATGCGGTCGGGAAACGTCTGACGCTTGATCAATGTTGTGCGCGTGGGATAGGCCTAGGCGATTCTAGGGGAATCTACCGGATGTCTTTGTACTGAGAGTACCGGCTCTTGAATCTCGTGTTTCATCATGATAAATTTCTCGCACTGGCTATGAAAATATGACACCTCCCCACCTTCGAATCGGATTGGCTTGTTTTTTCCGCGCTCCGGGCGCACGCGAAGTTGGGTGATGGCACTATTCTGCGCGGGCGTTATTCCCGGCTGGCGCCCGAGAGAGCCACCGCGATACTATATTGCAATGCGGCTAGGACCAATTTATGATGCATCTTTCGGAGGGAGCAGTAAGCAACACGCGTTTCGTGGCGAGAAGCGCCGCGATGAAGCGTATTTATGAGCAGATCGACAACGTGGCCCGGACCGACGTTTCGGTTTTGTGCCTCGGCGAAAGTGGAACCGGCAAGGAGGTTGTTGCGCGCCGGATCCATGAAATGTCGCCTCGCTCACGGCAGCCATTTCTAAAAGTCAATTGCGCCGCGCTTCCGGGCGAATTACTGGAAAGCGAGTTGTTCGGATATGAACCGGGCGCCTTCACGGGCGCGAACCGGCCAAAACCCGGCCAGTTCGAACTGTGCGATCGCGGCACGATCATGCTGGATGAAGTGGCCGAGATGGCGCCCGCGCTGCAGGCCAAGCTGCTGCATGTGCTGCAGGATGGCGAGTTCTCCCGTCTCGGGGGCCGCTTGCGGAAGAAGGTGAACGTACGAGTGATTGCGGCGACTAACGTCGAAGTTGGCGAAGCTATCGCCGCGCAGAAGTTTCGGGAGGATTTGTATTACCGGCTCAGTGCGTTTGTATTTCATCTGCCTCCGCTTCGGGAGCGGCCGGACGATATCGCCGCGCTGCTCGAGGAGAAAATGCGGCACTTTGCCGGAGAATACGGAGTCGAGCCCGTCGCGTTTTCTTCGGAATTACTGCAGTGGTGCCTCCGCTATGAGTGGCCGGGGAATGTGCGCGAACTCGAGAACTTCGTGCGGCGATTGGTCATTCTCCGCGACGAGACAGAAGCTCTGGAAGATCTTCACTCGGTCACATTGCAGCTTCGATCTCGGTACGACGCTCCAGCGGCGGCCGGGAGTTCGGCTTTGGGCCGGGATAACGACCTGAAGCATCGGGTTCGCGACTTGAAAGCCGAGACGGAAAGCGAAGCGATTGAGGACGCCCTGCGGCGGACGCATTGGAACCGGAAGCAGGCGGCCGCATTTCTTGGCATCAGCTACAAGGCTCTGCTTTACAAGCTCCGCCAATACGGCCTGGACCGGACCGCGGCGAGCGACGGGCGCCTTCGGATCGGCCGACCGGGCGAAAGACCCGCACTGTTGACGCGGGTGGCGGCTAGCTCCTGATGGCGCTCCGAACCGTCGCTCCTCGCGCATTGCTACGGGCGAGGCGGTCCGCTCCGCCGGCGCAGCGCGCCGAGCCCTATTAAGGCGATACCCACCAGACCTACGGTTCCCGGCTCCGGCGTGGGGCTGGGGCCGGCGAGGGCGTTGGCGAATACCAAGCCGAAATCGCTTCCGTTCGCCAAGTCCGCGGCTACGTTCGGGTCTGCGTTGATGAGCATCACCGAGTAGGCCGAATTAGTGGCAACCGCCAGATCGCCTGACGTGTAATATGCCAGCGCGATGCCGGCGGGCGTCAGAGTGACATTGCTGTCGTAACTGGCGGTGAAGCTGGTTACGCCGGCAAGTACGAAGTTAGAGAGATCGGCCGTGCTGAAATCGAGAGCCCCCGCTGTGCCGTTGCCGGCGTTGGCGCCGGTGACGGGAGCGTAGGGAGCGAGAGAAAGAATCCCTCCATCGATGCCGACGTTGGCGTCGCCACCGAAAGCGCCCACAACGACGCGGCCGCCGCCGTTGACGTAGGTTTCCAGCGCGTTGCCGATCCCGGTTCCGAGCCCACCGCCGGTCAGCGTACCGTCGTTGGCGTCCGTGACGACCAGGAGCGATTCGTAGCTTGCAAGCTGGCTCGCGCTTGGCACGCCGTTTGTATCCACGTTCAGGTCCACTACCGAACTGAAGCGCGGGTCCGCGCTCAAGTAACTTTCAATATTGGTTACTCCGTATGCCCCCGTAATATCTGTGCCGACGTGCAGCACACCAATGACTCCCGCGGTTAGCGATGTTGCGCAGCAGGCCGCCAGAGTCAGGAGGGAGAAGGCTGAATGTTTCATATTACTCCAGAGGTTGTTCAGGCCACTCTGGAACGAAAGGGCCGTTGGGCGAGGTCACAACCGGCCAACCCACGAATAGGGTGCGGCCTTGGGATGGCGTCTCTCACGGCGATTTGTTCGTCCCGTGGTGAGAGCGGAGACGCACAGGGCGTGGCTGGAGCGTCGTTCGTTTCGATCGAGGTCCGGGCGCCAGACCGGTGGCGAGCATCGGCCACTGGCCTGGCCATCGCAGCGCGGCTAAGCGGGGATCAGGCGTTGGCGGCGGATTTGCGATTCCTCCGCCGCAGCCATCCGCCGAACAGGATCAGGCCGCTTCCATAGAGAACGGCCGC
>JAJYCN010000258.1 GCA_021778335.1 Acidobacteriota bacterium
CACGCTCTATGCCATCCCGCTAGTTCCCGCCGGTAGCGAAGTGGTCGTCACAGTGGGCGGCGAGGCTGTCCCTCCACCGCTCGTCGCATAGATCGAGATGGTGTATTTCTGCGTTCCGGTGACGCCCGTCGAGTCCGTGGCCTGAACGGTGAAGTTCGATGAAGTCACCGGGCGGGGAATGCCGGAAGGCTTCGGCGTGCCGGAGATGACGCCGCCGGAGGAAAGCGTCAGTCCGGCCGGCAAGTGCCCGGACGAGATCGCATAAGTGTAAGGCGACGCGCCGCCTGTGGCCGTAAGCGTCTCCGAATACGGAACATACAGCGTTCCGCTGGGCAACGTCGCGGGCGAAATGGCGAGCGCATTCTTGGCAAAAAGCGCGGTATCGAGAGGGGAAAAGACAAGAAGGAGGACCGAAATAATCGCTCGCGAGACAAGCCCTCTCAAAAACCGGGCCGGTACAGGCGACGGCACACGACTGCGATTAAGCACACTATGGACCACAAAACACCTACTTCTTCGGACTCGCACACTTCAAACGGCGGCGCCCGGCCTGAGCTTGCCGGCGAGACAAGCTTCAACCGGCCACCGGCATCAAGCGACGGCCGACTGTTTCATCGAACAGCTACGAACATTTGCGCGATGGAATGAACTCCCGGATCCGGCGTCCCACAGACCGCGGGATTGGGGCCCACGCGGACAGGCGGGGAAGGGTCACACCAGATCTTCCGGTACCCCCCACCGCGCGCCCAACGGAAAGCTTCCGTACCATTCGCGTGTTTTCTATGAGAGCAGTGTACCACGACGTATAGAACTCTCCGGCAGAATATCTGCAAAGCTTCCTAGGTGTTTTCCTATGGTTGATCGAAACCCTGCATCTCTGCGCGGAGTATTCCGCTTTCATCGTCGCTGGTGGCTCCCGGATTCATGACCGCTTAACATGCCTTCCGTGCGCGTCATCCATCTCGGCGGCGCACTCGCCACGGTCTTTCCGGTCTTCGGGAGCGAACGACCCATAACCACAGTGTGCCTCAAAACATTTTCCGATGAAAATGTTTTTCCCGCAAGAGGCCTGGTGGTAGGTCAGCCGTCTCGGAAGTTCCGGCGAAGAAGGATTGGCGTGTCGATGCGGAGGGGAGCGGCGCAGGAGGCGGAGCTTCTGGGCGCGGTTGAGCGACGAAGTCCTCCGGCGCTGTCGCGCGAACGAAAACGGCCGGGTTGTCAAAGAGCAGCGGAAAGCCCTGCGCGCCGTCCGGCCGGCGCAGGAGTCAGCCGGTGTCGGGCGGACTGTGGGCTCCGAGGCTCAGCCAGAGCCAGTGCAGCAGATCGATGGAACTGCGAAGGGGGTGCTCGCCGCGATGCGGATGGCGCAGGCGGTAGAGGCGTTCGATCACCATGGCCAGCAGGATCAGCAGCCAGACGATCAGCATGCTGTTGGGTTCGTGGTGGCAGATGTGCTCCATGCCGTAGCGGTTCTTGCCGTCGTTGAACCCGCGATTCTCGATCTCCCAGCGGCTCTTGGCCATGCGGTAGAGACTGAGACTGCCCAGTCTGGCGATGGGGAAATCGGTCAGCCATTCGGCCTGAACCACCTCGCCGCCGGGTTTGTGCTGGCGGTAACGCAACACGCGCACGGCGGGCCAGTCGAGGGTTTCCCAGGGATCGAAATCCTCGGCGTCCCAGACCTCGACGCGATCCTTGCCTTCCTGAAACACCGCCCGTGGCGTCTGGCCATCGAAACGAGCGCGCACGCCGGCAGCCAGTAGCGGCAGGTTCTCCTTGAGACGCGCGACCACGGACAGTCCGAGTGCTCCGGCCGCGTGCAGAAACGGCGCGGTGGCATACTCACCGTCGCCCACCACGTAGTCGGCGAAGCGCGGTCCGAGGTGTTCCACGGCGCGCTGCAGCAGGCGCTGGGCGGCGGCATATTCGCTGCCGCCCGGTCCCCAGGGCTCGACATCCACGGGCAAGGTCAAGCCCGCTCCCACCACGCTGAGCAGCGCGAAATGATGCAGCGAACCGTGCACCTGCCCTTTGCCGTCCCGGACCGGGCCGCACAGCGAGCAGGCTGGTTTGCCGGTACGCCCGGCGCCCGTGCCGTCCGCGGCCAGGCCGATGAACCGGCTGTTTTCGAAGGCCTTGTTTCGTTTCGCCTGCCGCGGGGCGCCGGCCAGCGCAACGCGCGTCGTCAGCGGGTCCATGCGCTCGGTACAATAGGCCAGCGCGTCGTCGCCGAACGCCACCCGCAGCCCCAGTTCCGCGCGCACGGGAGAATGCGCCAGCCACTCCAGTTGCGGGAAGCTGGTCTGGCGCAGGATATGTCCGGCCACCACGGCCCAGACCAGATCGCCCGCGGGAATGTGGGGCTGAAGGCGCCCGTCGCCGGGTTGGCGGAAATACGCTTTCAGGGCCAGATCGTGACGGGCGTAGTTCTGGATCTGCCGCACGTGCGGCCCGCTCAACGCGGCCGCTGTTTCCGCCGCAGCGCCAGCAACTCGGCGTTGGCGGTGAGGACCTCGCGCAGAGCGTCCTGATAGGCGCGGCCGGCTTGCGCGCGGCGGCGGACCTCGTCGACCCAGTCTTCGGGAATGCGTTCGACGCGATGTTTGCCCTCGGCCATGAAGCTGAGGTGCCAGACGGGATGACTTTCGCCGGAAGCGCAATGGCAGGTGGGCTTGCCGCAGCGGCGATGGGTCAGCGGGCGCGAGCCGGGCAGCAAATCCTCGGGGAAATGGAACTGCCGCAGGAGGCTGAACTTGCGCTGGCGCAGGCGGGCGGCCTCGGGCCCTTTGGGCTCGGCGTTCATCTGAATACAAGTACGCATTCAGAAATGAGAAAGCGCAAGGCTTTTTCGGGAACGCGAAAATAGACGTGGCTGCGCGCCCCTCGGGGGATTGGATTCTACTCCCTTGAGCTCAGTCGGTTAGTTTGCGACGGAGCATGCGGAGTTCCGAAACGGCTGGGTTAGATCCCCCGCGCCCGGGCCCTCCCGCCACGCTCTGCTATATTCTTGGCTGTTATGCGCATGCTGCGTATCTTCCTCGCCGCGAGTGCCCTGCTGACACTCGCCTGCCTCACCCCCGCCCAACAGCCGAAAAAACGCCGCCTCCTCGCCATCGGCGAAGTCAAGGGCTTCGAGCACGACTCCGTCTCCCACGCCCTGGCCACCATCGAACACCTCGGCTACGTCTCCGGCCAGTGGGACACCTACATTCGCACCGACTCCGAACTCATCACCAAGAAAGACCTCGGCCGCAACGCGAAAAACCTCAACTACTTCGACGCCGTCCTCTTCTACACCACCGGCGAACTCGGCATGGACGCCCAGCAGAAAAAGGACCTCCTCTCCTTCATCCACGACGACGGCAAAGGCTTCATCGGCGTCCACAGCGCCGACGACACCTTCTACCAGTGGCCCGAGTACGGCGAGATGATCGGCGCCTACTTCGACCAGCATCCCTGGATGACCTTCGACGCCCCCGTCATCATCGAAGACCCCAACTTCCCCGGCATGCAGCTCTTCCCCCGCGAATTCGTCCTCAACGACGAGATGTACCAGGTCAAAAACTACTCCCGCGATAAAGTCCGCGTCCTCGCCCGCCTCGACCCGAAGAAACTCGACCTCAAGAACCCCCGCGTCCACCGCACCGACGGCGACTTCCCCCTCGCCTGGGCCAAAATGTACGGCAAAGGCCGCGTCTTCTACAGCACCTTCGGCCACCGCTACGAAACCTGGGACCGGCACGACATCCAGCAAATGTACATGCAGGCCATCCTCTGGTCGATGGGCGTCGGCAACCCCGACGTAACCCCGCGCCCGCTGCCAAAGAACTAAACCCTACGGCTCCGCTGAAGGCGTCGCCGGATGCTTCCGCGCCTGCGCCGCCTTCTGGTCCCACTCCGCCGCCGCCTTCGCGTGCCCCGCTGCCTCCGCCTCCGTCGCCGCGAAACTCGCCTCCTGCCGCTCGATGAGGCTCAGATAATTCATCGCCTCCGCGTAACCCGCATCCAGTTCCACGGCATGTTTCAGCGTCGCAACCCCGTCCTCCAGCGTCTCCCCACACTCGGCCCGCAGCTTCGCCCGCGCCGCCGCATCCGGAATCAACCCCGGCGTCGCCGGACCCATCCCCGCCGCCGTCCGGGCTGTCCGGATCGCCGGTTCGCACTGCTCCCACGCAATCACCCCCACCATGTAAAACGCACCCTTGTCCTTCGGCAGCGACTCCCCCGCCTGCTCGTACCACCCCGCCGCCCGCTTTAACTGCTCCCGCTTCTCCGCCGGATCCCGAATCCCCTCCGCTCGCTCATAGGCCAACCCCGCCAGCGACCGCAGCGCAGTATCGTCGTCCGGATTCAACTCCAGCACCTTCAGATACTCCGTCTCCGCCTTATGAATCCACTCCAGACTCGCCGCATCCGTCGCTCCCGGCCGGTACATCGACGCATAGGACGTCGCCAGGTACAGCCGCTGATTGATCGACTGCGGATCCATCTGGATCGCCTTCTCAAAATGCTGCGCCGCCTCCTGGTACTGCCCCATCCGGAATGCCCGAATCCCCAGCCCAATCTCGCGCCGCACCGCAAACCTGTCCGGACTGTCCTGCTGCGCCCACCCCGCCCCGCCGGCCGCCACCACGCACACCAGCGTCGCCACCACCACTCCTCGCGCCATAACCCCAGTCTACTTTGCCCCGCCCAGGCCCCACCCGCTCCCCTTCGCGCTAGACTAAAAGAAAACCAGCCCAGAGGGCGAGGTTCCCAGTGCCCGCCACTATCGCATCCATCACCGAGGAAATCCTCGAACTGAAACACCGCCGTCACGCCGTCATCCTGGCGCACCACTACCAGTCCGCCGAAATCCAGGAACTGGCCGACTTGATCGGCGACAGCCTCGAACTCGCCCGCAAGGCCCGCGAATTCTCCGGCGACGTCATCGCCTTCTGCGGCGTCTGGTTCATGGCCGAAACCGCCAAGGTCCTCAACCCCACCCGCACCGTCGTCGTCCCGGACCGCGAAGCCGGCTGCAGCCTCGTCGACAGTTGCTCCGCCGATCGGGTCCGCGCCTGGCGCGCCGCCCACCCGAACGACGTCATCGTCTCCTACATCAACACCTCGGTCGAAGTAAAAGCCGAAAGCGACATCCTCTGCACCTCCCGCAACGCCGTCGCCATCGTCAATTCCATCCCGGCAGACCGCCCCATCCTCTTCCTCCCCGACATCAACCTCGGCAACTACGTCAAACGCGAAACCGGCCGCGAAAACATGCGCATCTGGCAGGGCGCCTGCTTCGTCCACGCCACCTTCCCCGCCCGCCGCCTCGTCGCCGCGCGCAGCCAATATCCCACCGCCCTCGTCGCCGCCCACCCCGAGTGTCCGCCCGAAATCCTCCGCATGGCCGACTTCATCGGCTCAACCTCCGCCATCATCGACTGGTGCGTCTCCAACCCGGCCCGCGAGTTCATCGTCATGACCGAAAGCGGCGTCTCCCACTCCCTCCGCCGCCTCGCTCCCGAAAAGCAGTTCCACTTCGTCGCCAACGAACAGTGCAACTGCAGCGAATGCCCCTACATGCGCCGCAACACGCTCGAAAAGCTCCGCGCCGCCCTCGAAAATCTCGAGCCCCGCGTCGAACTCGACCCCGAGCTCATGCGCCGCGCCGAGCGGCCCATCCGCCGCATGCTCGAAGTAAAGTGATCTCCCCGCCTCCCATGGCGCGCCCGCTGGTAGACACCTTCGGCCGCACCCACGACAACCTCCGTATCTCCGTCACGGACCGCTGCAACATCCGCTGCTTTTACTGCATGCCCGAAGACGGCGTCCGCTTCCTCCCCAAACCCGAAATCCTCACCTTCGAAGAAATCGCCCGCTTCGCTGAAGCCGCCATCCCGCTCGGCATCCGCAAACTCCGCATCACCGGCGGCGAACCCCTCGTCCGCCGCGACCTCGACCGCCTCATCGCCAAACTCGCTCCCCTTCCCGGCGTCGAAGACCTCGCCCTCACCACCAACGGCGTCCTCCTCGCCGATCAGGCCGAGTCCCTCTACGCCGCCGGTCTCCGCCGCCTCAACGTCCACCTCGACACCCTCGACCGCGAACGCTTCCGCTCCATCACCCGCCGCGACGATCTCCCCCGCGTCCTCTCGGGCATCGACGCCGCCCAACGCGCCGGCTTCCGCTCCATCAAAATCAACGCCGTCGCCGTCAAGGACCTCGTCGAACCCGACATCGTCCCCCTCGTCCGCTACGGCCTCGAACGCGGCATCGAAATCCGCTTCATCGAGTTCATGCCCCTCGACGCCCAGGGCCTCTGGCAACGCGGCCGCGTCCTCTTCGCCTCCGAAATCGTCGAACTACTCGAACGCGAGTTCGGCCCGCTCGAAGAAATCCCCGACGCCGACCCCCGCGCCCCAGCCACCGAATATCGGTTCCTGAACGGCGCCGGCCGCGTCGGCTTCATCTCGAGCGTCAGCCGCCCCTTCTGCCTCAACTGCAATCGCATCCGCCTCACCAGCGACGGCAAACTCCGCTACTGCCTCTTCGCCATCGAAGAAACCGACGTCAAGGGACTCCTCCGCTCCGGCGCCTCCGGCTCGCAAATCCAGGAAGTCATCCGCGCCAACGTCCATGCCAAATGGCGCGGCCACGAAATCAACAATACCGCCCAGTTCGTCGCCCCGCCCCGCCCCATGTACTCCATCGGCGGCTGACCCACCTACTGCGCGATCGCGTCCACCTCCGCCCGAAGCCCCTTCTCATCCAGCCAATTCCGGTCACTCCGCGCCCCCCGGTAATCCGTCATCCGCCATAACGCCAGCGGCGACCACACCGCCGCCGTCCCGCGCTGATAGTCGTACAGCACCTCGACCGGAACCTCCTCCGCGCCCTCCCGCGCCGCACTCCACCGGAGATTCACCACAATCGCCCGGTCCGTCGCCAGCCACCGGTTGTCCGTCGCCCGCCGCACCACCCCCGCCGGAAACACATACTCCCAGTCGAGCCCCCAACTTCCCCAAAACCGCAGCGTCACCTTCCCCGTCACAATCTGCTGCGACAGCACATACCCCCAGCACTGTCCCGCCCCGCACTTCTGCGCATAATCGATGTCCCGCTTCGCGTAATATGCAATCGATCCCGCGCCCGCCATCAGCGCGCACAGCGCCAGCACGGCCAGCGTCACGATCTGGCGTTTTCGATTCGGTTGGTTCAATTCTTAAGCTCTGCCTTCCAACGCGGGCCCCACCGGCCCGCTACTCCCCGCTCTGCTGCAGCAGCTTCGCCACCAGCGCCGTCCACCCCGTCTGATGGCTCGCCCCCAGTCCAGCCCCATTATCGCCGTGAAAATACTCGTAGAACAAGATGTGATCCCGGAAGTGCGGGTCCGTCTGAAACTTCTCCGCGCCCCCGAACACCGGCCGCCTCCCTTCCGCGTCCCGCAAAAACAACGACGCCAGCCGCCGGCTCAGCCCCGCCGCCACGTCCGACAAGTGCGAGTAGTGTCCCGAATTCGTCGGAAACTCCACCTGCAGCTCCGCCCCAAAATAATGGTGCAGCCGCTGCAGGCTTTCGATCAGCAGAAAATTCACCGGAAACCACACCGGCCCCCGCCAGTTCGAGTTCCCCCCGAACACCCCCGTCCGCGACTCGCAAGGCTCATAATCCACCTTGTACTCATGATCGTCGAAACGCAGCACATACGGCTCATCCTTGTGGTACCGCGATAGCGATCTCACCCCGTGCGGCGACAGAAACTCCTCCTCATCGAGCATCCGCCGCAATATCCGCACCAGCCGGTCCTTCTGCACCAGCGACAACAGCCGCCGCTGAGCCGTCCCTTGCCGCGACATCGACGCAATGTTGTTGCACAAATCCGGCCGGTTCGCCAGAAACCACTCCATCCGCCGCTTGAACCCCGGCGCCCCCTCGATCTCCGCCTCCTCCAGCGTCACCGCCGCCACCAGCGGAATCAGCCCCACCATCGACCGCACCTTCATCGGCGCACGCCCGCCGTCCCCCAGCTTCAACCAGTCGTAAAAAAACCCGTCGCCCTCGTCCCACAACCCCTCGCCCGCGAACCCGTTCATCGCGCTCGCGATGTACAGGAAGTGTTCGAAGAACTTGCTCGCGCAGTCTTCATACGACCGGTCGTGCGGAATCAATTGCATCGAGATCTTGAGCATCTGCAGCGAATACATCGCCATCCAGCTCGTCCCGTCCGCCTGCTCCAGCATCCCGCCCGTCGGCAGCGGCTTGCTCCGGTCGAAAACGCCGACATTGTCCAATCCCAGGAATCCGCCCTCGAAAATGTTCGCCCCCTCGGCGTCCTTCCGGTTCACCCACCACGTGAAATTCATCAGCAGCTTGTGAAACGCCGACTCCAGGAACCCGTAATCCGGCCGCCCCATCAGCTTCCAGTCGATCTTGAACACCCGCCAGCACGCCCACGCATGAACCGGCGGATTCACATCGGAAAACGCCCACTCATACGCCGGAAACTGACCGTTCGGATGCATGTACCACTCGCGCAAAAACAGCCCAAGCTGCTGCTTGGCGAAGTCCGGATCCACCAGCGAAAACGCTACCGTG
>JAJYCN010000259.1 GCA_021778335.1 Acidobacteriota bacterium
TCTTCCTGAGTACGGACATTACGCGCCGGAATTTCCCCATGGTGGACAGCCAGGTGAAAGTCGGCGTCCTGAACCCGTCCACACAGTCCTTCGTCGGTTGCGGCGCGCCGGCCACGCCGGCTCAATGCGCCGCGATCAACAGCCTTCTGCCCAGGTTCTACGGCCAGGTACCGCGCACCGATGACAACGACCTGTACTTCGGCCGCACGGACTATAACTTGAACGAGAAGAACACCTTCAGCGCGAGCTTCAACTTCCTCCGCTGGTACTCGCCGAATGGGATCCAAACCGGGCTTTCCTCAACATTTGGCTCTGCCATCAACGGCAACGGCAACGACAGCGTGATTGTCCGCAACGGCAAAGCGACCTGGACTTACGTACCGGCAGCGAACTTTGTCAGCGCGTTCCGTTACGGTCTCGATACCGACCGCCAGGCCGACGGGTTCAACCAGGCCAGCCTCGGCAGCGGCCTGGCGTATCTCGACGTCTCGGTCGGAGGCGTGCAACTTGGTCCGGCGACTTATCTGCCCCGCGTGGAGCCGATGGAAACCCGTAACGAATTCGCGGACGACCTGAGCTGGACCAAGGGCCGCCACATTATCAGATTCGGCGGCAACTTCGTCAACACCATTGACGGTGTGGATTACATGTCCAACCGGTTCGGTTCCTACACCTACCTCACACCGGCTTTGTTCGCCCAAGATTACAGCGGCAACACCACCGGCGCAAAGAACTGGACCAGCTACTCGCAGACCTTCGGCACTCCGCTCGTTAGTTACTGGATCCGGGAAATGGGACTCTACCTCGAGGATCAGTGGCGGGTCAACAGCCGGTTGACACTCACCCTCGGAGCGCGCTACGAGCGTTCTTTTGTTCAACAGCCAGGCGTGTTCAACGCAGACTATCCGCAGACCGGGCACATCACGACGGGCCCGCTCGACCTGATGCCGCGCGTCGGAATCAACTACCGTCTGAATGACAAGACAGTGCTCCGCGGCGGCTATGGCACCTTCTTTGCCCGCTACCTCGGCGGACTGGTAGACAACCTGTACACCAACAACGGCCTCATCCAGACCGCAGACTCGCTCAGCGCTACCAATAAGGCCCAGTTGGCCGCCGGGCCGGTCTTCCCGAACGCACTCAGCTCGCCTCCGGCCGGGGCCAAGGTTGCCGCCGCCGCTCTCGAATACACGTCGCCGAACCTGAAGACTCCCTACTCGGAGCAGGCTACGCTGACGCTCGAACGGCAGATCGGCAAGGACATGGTGCTATCCGTGTCGGGCGTCTGGAGCCGCGGCGTGAATCTGTACGGCGTGACAGACGTGAATGCGCCTCCGCTCGGCCCGCTCATGACATATAAGATCAACAATACCAGCGGCACTCAGGTGGGAACATATACCACGCCGGTATATCTCAACCCGCGTCCCGACACACGTTACGGGGCGATCAGCGACGTCACGAACGGCCTCAGCAGCTTCTATAACGCTCTGGATGTGTCGTTCGAAAAGCGTTTCTCCCATGGTTTTTCCTCGATGGTCTCCTACACCTGGTCGCACGAGATCGACGACGGCCAAGGCGCCGCCACGAGCGCGATTTTCTACAGCAGCCCGACTTCGGTCTACAACGGCAACTACGCTTTCGAGAAGGGAAGCGGCCTTCTCGACCAGCGTCACCGGCTTGTTTACTCCTTCGTGTGGACTCCTACGGTAATGCACAGCGACTCCGCTTTTGGGAAGTACTTTGCCAACAACTGGGAGCTTTCCAGCATCACTACCCTCGCCGCCGGCCGTCCGACAGGAAGCGAAACCATCCGCGTCACGGACACGCCGGTGCCGGGCATGTTGTCGACTTCGTCCCTGGACGGTTTTGGGGGCAGCACTCGCGTGCCATTCTTGCCCGTAAATGGTTTGTATACACCCCCAACGTACCGGGAAGATTTCAGGCTGACGAAGATGATTCCGCTTCCCTGGGAACGAATCAACCTGTCGCTCAA
Source organism: Acidobacteriota bacterium (assembly GCA_021778335.1). Classification (GTDB taxonomy): domain Bacteria; phylum Acidobacteriota; class Terriglobia; order Bryobacterales; family Bryobacteraceae; genus JAJYKC01. The sequence goes on from JAJYCN010000259.1 coordinate 1,994, forward strand.
CTTCGAGGCGTTCAACATCACCAACACGTGGTCGCCGACGAGCCTGACGACGCAGGCGTTCACCGAGGCCAAGGGAGTGCTGACGCCGACTCCGGCAGCGTTTGGCGTTGGGTCGGCCGACGGCGGCTTCCCCGACGGCACGCAAGCCCGCCGGATGCAGGTTAGCGGGCGGATCACGTTCTAGTTCGCTCGAGCCGGCCGCCGGTTGAGCCGGTTTCCTGTACGATAAACCTCGAAGGTTTCGCGGAGGTTTATGGACCGGAGAACGTTTTTGCTGGCGGGCAGCGGTGTTATGGCGGTGACGGCGGCGCCGTCCGATCAGGTTCGCCTTGGCGTGATTGGCAGCGGCGGCCGCGGAACGTTCGTGATGACGGTGTTCCAGAAAGACCCGTCGGTACGCGTGGTCGCAATCTGCGATGTGTATGAGCCGAACCTCGAGCACGCCGTGGCTGTGGCATCGAAGACACCCGGCACGCATCCGAAAGCCTTTCACCACTACAAGGATCTGCTCGCCGACCCTGCGATCGACGCAGTCCTGATCGCAACACCCGAGCACTGGCACGCACAGATGGTGCTCGACGCTCTGGCGGCCGGCAAAGACATCTACGTCGAGAAGCCGCTTTGTCATACGCCGGAAGAAGGCGTCGCGCTGGTGGAGGCCGAAAAGCACACCAAACAGATCATCCAGGTTGGCATGCAGCGGCGCAGTTATGACCTATATCTCGACGGGGCACGTCTGGTGCGGAACGGAACGATGGGCCGCGTGCGCATGGTCCGGTCCTGGTGGCTGAATAACTATGTCGGCGATGGCGGCGCGCGGACGGCGAAATTGGACGGGCCGCTCGATTGGGAGCAGTGGCAGGGGCCGGTGAAAAAGCGCGTGCCTCTCGACCCGTTCATTTTCCGCAATTGGCGGTTTATCTCCGAGTACGCGGGCGGGATTGTGACCGACCAGGGCGCCCATGTCTTCGATGGCATTCACTTGCTCATGAACGCCGGCTATCCACTTGCCGTGACCGCCACGGCGGGAAAGCCGCACCGCGTGGGCTTCGATACGCCGGAGTCGGTCGTGGTGGCGGCTGAGTATCCGCAAGACTTCATCGGCGTGTTTACGATTAATTACGCCGCAATGCACTACCAGTTCCGCAACGACCAACTGAACCAGCTTGATGGTGACCAAGCGCGGATGGATATTGGACGCGAGGAGTGCAAGGTCTATAAGCAAGGCGCCGAAGATACCCCGGCTATCGCGTACCGCTCCGGAAAGGGCTTCGGATGGGCCACCGACCTCCACGTGCAGAATTTCGCGCAATGCGTGCGAACGAGAGAGAAGCCGACCGCGACAGTGAAGCTGGCCTTTCAGGCCGTGCTGGTAACCCAGCTTGGGAACCTGTCGCTGAAAAATGGGAGGCGCATGCGATGGAACGCCGAACTGAACCGGGTGGAGGGTTGAATATGAACCGGATTTCGCGGCGCGCCTTGGTGTCCGCGGGCGCTGCGTTGGCCGCCGCCTCGCCATCGGTCGCCGCCGATCAAGCCAAGCCGCCTGCGAAAAAGCTGAAGGTCGCCATTTTTTCCAAGCATCTGCGATTTCTCGAAGGCGCGAGCCTTGCCGAGGGCGCCGCCGCGCTCGGCTTTGACGGCGTTGACCTGGCGGTGCGCCGTGGCGGCCATGTGGAGCCGGACCACGTCGCTCAGGACCTTCCGCCCCTGGTCTCTCTTATCCGTTCGCACGGCCTCCAAGTACCCATGCTCACCACCGACATCGTCTTCGCCGATACCCCTTATGCCGAGGACATCATGCAAACCATGGCCGGCTTGGGCATCCGTTACTACCGCTGGGGGGGGCTGAAATATAACGGCACAGAGCCGATCGCGCAGCAAATCGCGCAAATGCGGCCCGGCGTCGAAAAACTGGCGGCGCTAAATGCCCGGTACAAAGTGACGGCGATGTACCACACGCATTCCGGCGTCGGACTTGTCGGCGCGTCCATCTGGGACTTACACGAATTGCTCGAGGGTTTCGACCCGGAGCGCGTCGGCGTCAACTACGACGTAGGCCACGCCACCGTCGAGGGTGGGCTTGGCGGCTGGATAAATAGCTTCCGCATCTCGCAGCCATATTTGCGCGGCATCGCGGTGAAGGACTTTTACTGGCAGAAGGACGCACGTGGCCAGTGGCGAGTGGCGTGGCAGCCAATCGGCCGGGGGATGGTCCACTTTCCGCAGTTCTTCGGAATGGTGGCAGGTTCCGGGTTCGCCGGACCGCTGCAGCTTCATTTCGAGTACCCGCTCGGCGGCGCCAATGACGGCAAGACCACGCTCACCCTGCCGCGCGAGGAAGTCTTCCAAGCGATGCGAGAGGACCTCCACCAGATTCGCGCGTACTTGCAGGAAGCAGACCTGGCTTGAAAAGCCGGACGCCGCCCGAAGTATGGGTGACGGCCTATCGTAGTTCAACGATCTCGGCGCTGACTCCCTCCGCGGTTACTCGAAGGCGGCCCAGTGTCACGGGAAGGGCGAAGCGGCGTGGACCGCAGCTTCCGGGATTGAAGAACAGGACTCCGTTGCGGTTCTCGATGAGGGGTCTGTGAGTGTGGCCGTAGAGCACCGCCACGAGGCCGGAGGCCGCCGGAACCACAGTGAGTTGTGCAAGGTTGTGAAGCAAGTAGAGTTTGTGACAGCCGAGCGTCAAGAATCTGGCTGCCGGAAGTTGGGCGCAGGGGCCCACTAGGTCGATGTTGCCGCGGATGGCGGTGAGGGGAGCCAGACTCGACAAGGCTTCGAGGATCGCCGCATCGCCGACGTCGCCCAGGTGGATGATATGGTCACTGCGTTGGAGCGCTGCGGCCGCCGCCGGCCGGAGGAGGCCATGGGTATCGGAAAGAACGCCGACGGTAAGCCCGGCATTACGTTTCGGCGCGCCCGGCATCGTCAAGCGGTCTGGGACGAGGGGCGGTAGCCGCGGAAGCCGTAGAACGCGATGTAGAGATAACAGAGCACCGGCAGGACGAAAGCGTGGTGGATACCAATCGATGGCATATCGGCCAGTCTTCCCTGCGCCAGCGGGATAAGCGCGCCGCCGACAATGGCAGCGACCAATAGTCCCGAACCTTCGCCGGTGAGCGGTCCAAGCTCCGCGATGCCGAGCGTAAAGATGGTCGGAAACATCACCGAATTGAACAGGCCGACGAGAAGGATGCTCCACAGCGCGGCATGGCCAAAGTTCAGCATGGAGAAACAGACGAGGCATCCGGCAACCAGAGCGGAGAAGCCCAGAACCCGGTTGGCGCGGAGACGCTGCAGCAGGCCCGAGCCGATAAACCGGCCCACCATCGCTCCGCCCCAATAAAACGCGACGTACTTGGCCGCGGTCTGCTCCGTCATATTTCCGATATTCGGCTGCGCGAAGTAATTCACCAGGAAGCTGCCGATGGAGACCTCCGCTCCGACGTAGGTGAAGATGCCGACGGCTCCAAGCACCAGGTGGCGTTTGCTCCAGATGCCGGCCAGATGGCCGTGGCCACCGCCGTTCTCCTCATCTACCGCCTCGTAGTGCGGCAGGTGAGCAAGGCCCAAGCCGAGAGCGATCAGGAAAAGCACGGCACCCATCGCAAGATAAGGCATCTTCACGGATGACGCCTGCTGGATGCGGTAGGAGGCGAGCGCAGACGCGGAAAACTGACGGAGTTGCTCAGCGGTCTTGGGCGCGGCGGAAAGAATCAGAAGTCCGCCGAGCGGAGGAGCTATGGTCGTGCCGAGCGAGTTAAAGGCCTGCGTCAGGTTCAGGCGGCTTGACGCGGTAGCTGATGGTCCCAGGATGGAGACATACGGATTGGCTGCGACCTGCAGGATGGTCATGCCGGCGGCAAGCACGATCAGCGCGCCAAGGAAGAGCGGAAACGCGGGCACGGTCGCCGCGGGAATGAACAGCAAAGCGCCGCAGCCCATGGTGATGAGCCCCAGGACCATCGAGCGCTTGTAGCCGATCGACTCAACGATCTTCCCCGATGGCAGCGCGAACAGGAAGTAGGACGAAAAGAAGGCGAACTGAACCAGCATGACCTCGGCGTAACCAAGGTCGAAGATTGCCTTCAGGTGTGGAATCAGGATGTCGTTAAGTGCGGTGAGGAAGCCCCACATGAAGAAGAGTGAAGTCACCAATGACATCGCGCGGATGTCGGTGGACTCGGGCGCCGACTGCAGGGTGGTCGTCGTGGTTGCGCTTGGTAAGGCCATACGTGGGTACCGGTGCTTCCCTTGAATACGAGTTCAGGCGGCGCGATCCGGCTGGGGATGACGCCGCTAGACAAAGTAGCAGATATATTGGCCGCGTGCAGCCGGGACCGTTCGGATAACGCCGGTGTCGAACTGTGGCGGTCTCACGCTCACGCGGTGGCCGCGAACACAGAGCCGTAGCCATGGTTCACCTGCGGCATATGCTAAGGCGATGTCGTGAATAGCGCATGGGTTGATTGCTCCCGAAGCGGCATTTCGCAGCACTTGGAAGATGTGCTCGAAGCCTTGCGCGTCGTCTAGGTCGACGCCGGCCGCGTAATCATCGCCGGAGTTGCCACGCCGCTGAAGTGTGAGGTGCGGGTTGCCGTAGCGATCGAACGTCTTGAAGCGGGAGACGACGTGGTAGCCGGGCATAGGTTCGTGCAGCGCCGCAAAAACCGCACGAAAAGCGTTGGAGTGCGCAGTCTCTTCCGCCCTCGCGGCATCCGTTCGGACGTAGGATGCCGAGAGAGTGCTACAGGCAAGACCCTCCATCCCGGAGTCCCGTCGCGTCTGATTTGACGACAATGTTGAGAAAGCAGGCTTTAAGCAGCGGGTACGGGGCGAGCGAGGCGTAGAGGTTTGCGCCGCGAGGAAAACCCTCATTGCCGTCGTCAAACTGCGGCGACTCGGTCGTGGTCTTGTTGAGCACGCGCCGAGCCTTTCGAGGCAACCGAGGGGAATCCGGGTCGGACATGCCCACGACCCTCTCCGGACCGACTGAGGCCGGCACAGCACGTGGTCGGTATCGACCCTGGTATAACGAAATTCATGGTGGAGGACCTGACATCAGTCTTCGCGTGGGATACATCCATAAACATCCTCGAAACCGCGCGCGGCATGCGTAGGGCCGGTTTCCACCCGGCAGGGCGATGAGAAGATCTGGATTCTGGGCCCTGGCCGCCGGTGCCATACTCTCCGCGGTAGGAGCGCGCCCGGCCGATTTCGATCGTGCGACGATCGCCGATCGGGAAGTGGATCGGCTGTTGACCGTCACACTTGTGGCGCCGGAGGCCCTGGATCCGGTTGCGCTAAGCAATTTCTATCGCCAAAGGCTAGACAAGGCACGAGTGAAGCCGCGCGTGTTCGTCCTCTTGGCGTTTCCGGGCACATACGAGGCGGGGTTGATCTCCGCAGGAAAGGGTCCGGAGGCGACATTCGAGCAGATCGAGGCCCGGTATCGAGAAGCTCGAGGACGCTGGCCGGTTCGCGCAGCAAGGATTTTGGCTATCGGCTCCAATGCTTTGCTTCAACAGACGGATGGGAAGAACGTTTCGCAACGAATCCTTACCGGAAGCGATCCAACGATTTTTCGCGCCGGGAGTCACCCTTACGAACTCCTGCACTTGCACGTCGCCGTGCTCCCTCGCCCGCTGCGTCCGCGGGATCCGAACCGGGTGCGCGTCGATTGTTACGTCGAAACGGCGGTATTGCCAACACCGTTGGATGCAAGGCTGGCGGCCAGGGCGCTCCAAACCGCACTGGGCGAACGTCATGTTACGGTGACAATCCGGACCGACTCGTGGTTCGTGGAGGACCTGTCCTTCCCTCTCTGGTACCCGTTCGAGCCCGCCGGCAGGTTTCCGTCGCACGCCGAATATGTGGCGCGGGGCGAAATCTACTGCGATGGGGATGCGGCGGACATCCGTTGTGTTCCCACGCGGTTTCCGGGCTTGTGAGCACCGCGCGGCGCGACCGTCCGCCCGGGTCGAAACGGCCGGCAATACGCGAAAATGGCCCCGCGGCGCAGTCCGGAATGGTGTACCCTTATCTTTGGAAGTTTGCTCGGCGCCAGGGACCGTAAAGCGAAGCGTAGAATGCGCCGATATTGGGAGAGGATGGTGAGGACCGTCTGCCGGAGATTCGTGAAACTCCGGTCCTCCAACTGACATCCAGAATAGTAGAGGAGAAAGGCGCTGAACGGCCGTCTGTAGGAAAGAGGTCATCCTTTGGAAGATCGACTCAAGAAGCTGATGGAAGAGTTGGGCCACGCGATCAACGAGTCGCTTTCAGACTCGGACCGTATTGCTGGAGCGATTGGCGAGATCAAGAAGGCCGGATACGACGTCTTCCTGGTGCTTGAGGCGACAATCGGGTTCAACAAGCGCGAAGAGGGAGCGCCGGAGGAAGCTGAGGAAGGCGCCGCCACCGAGCAGCCTCCTGCTAAGCGCCGGATTGAGTCCACTGGAAAGATTAGGCTGACATCGCAGGATCAGAACTTCCTGCGCGCCTTGAAGATCGCGGTAGACGACGATTCGACCCAGCGATAAGGACCCCACTCCCAACTAGTAGATCGATTCCTAAATA
>JAJYCN010000260.1 GCA_021778335.1 Acidobacteriota bacterium
GGCGGCGGGCGAACCGGGAATTGCGTCGACGATGTTGACATAGCCGAAGCGCTTGCTGACCAGCAGGCCGATGCTGGCTTTCTTCTGGTCCTTGGCTTTCAGGTACTCGCGATACTGGTCGGCGTTCAGGTAGCTGGCGTAGGGGTCGATCGACTCGAGCAGCCCGTTGACGGCGCCGAGCGTCACGATCTTCATGTCGGGCTCTTCGACGTAGTCGCTTTTAATGCGGGAGAGAACTTCGGTATAAACCGCGATGTGCTTATAAGTATCGTCGGGAGACGCGCTTTTGCCGTAACGCGCTCCGGCGAGCAAGAGAATAACCAGCAACGTCGAGGACGTGACGACAACGAGCTTAAAACGCCGATTCATGAACAACTCCGTGGGGATGGAGCCCCTTTTCTGAGTATAAGCTATCAGCCCTCGCCCCTCAGCCGTCGATTCAGAAGCTGACAGCTTTCTTGTAGCCTGTCATCTCCAGGTAGCCCACTCCGGTTTGGGTTCCGGCGAGGCGGATGGCTCCTTCCCAGTAGGCGGGGCTCGCTGGGGTTTCTCCGGTAAATTCCTGGGTGGGGAGAAGGGTGGTCGCGCGAAGGGTCAGGTGGAGGCTTGGGACTTCGATGGCCCAGGCGAGGGGATAGCGGGATCCGGTAGTGGACGCGGGGGTCAGGGTGAAGTCGTTGCGCGTGAGGTGATGCGCGTTTCCGTTGGGTTCGACGTAGGTGCCGGACGAATAGGGGTCGGCGGAGCCGTCGCGGCGGCGGATTCGGTAGAGCATCAGGTCGCTTCCGTCGTCGAGTTGGATGCTGAACCAGTCCCAGCCGGTCTGGTCCGGTTCGAGTTGGTGGGTGAAAAACTCGTGGTCCATCCAGGAGGTTCCGGTGACTTCGAAGCGCGTGCCGTTGAGGATGATGGTTCCGTTGGTTTCCAGGCGCGTGAACGAAATGTAGTGGGAGGCGCGGCCGGGGCCTCGGGCTTTCTGGCTCACTCCGTTGACGCCGTGGATGACAGGCGGCTTGTGCGAGACGACGTGGAGGTCGAGGGAGAAGGCGTCCGTGACGGCTTGGAGCTGCTGGTTGGTGAACACTCCGTTGGTAAGCGAGGCCAGGCGCCAGGTGGATTGCCAGTTGCCGTTCCAGATGCGGCCGCTGGCGAGGTCCGCGCCGGCGAAACCGGGGCCGGAGCGGTTGAGGCGCTCGGTGTGATAGAACCGGCCGCCGTCGAGGTCGCTCAGGGCGAGGTGGGCGAGATAGACGTCGTTGACGCCCCACGGCTTGGGTTGCGGCTCTTGCGAAACGCCCTGGCGAAAGAAGGTGAGTTCGAAGCCGAAGTGATGGCCTTGCGGTGAGACGAGGTTGCCGGTGTAGTACCACCACTCGGTTTGAAACTCGGGGTGGTTGAAGTGATCGCGCGGAAACTCGTAGTGATAGCCGGGCAGTGCGAGGCGGTAGACGGCGAGGAGCGTGGCCAGCAGCAGGCTACTCTTCATGGACGACCTCGATGGGGTTCAGGCGCATGGCTACGCGCGCGGGATAGAGGCCGGAGAGGACGGCGGCGAGGAAGACGGTGGTGAGCGAACCGAGCAGGACCGCTACGGGCCAGTGAAACTGGATCGTCCAGCCGAAGGATTGTTTGTTGATGACGTAGATGAGGATGAGCGAGAGGAGGACGCCGAGGGCGAGACCGATGGCGTTGGCCAGCAGGCCGAGGAGGCCGGCCTCGAAGAGGATGAGGCGGCGGATCTGCGCGGCGGAGGAGCCGAGGAAGCGGAGGAGACCGAGTTCGCGGCGGCGGTCGATGATGAGGGCGAGAAGGGCTCCGGCCATCCCCATGACGGCGACCAGGATGGCGACGGCTTCGAGGGCGTAGGTGATGGCGAAGGTGCGGTCGAAGATGCGCATGGCTTCATCGCGGAGGCTGCGGTTGGCGATGACGAGGACGCTGTGGCTGGCGATGGCGCGTTCGACGGCGGCGCGGCCTTCATCGAGCGGCACGCCCGGCTTGAGATAGACGGCGACGTTCGAGGGGGCGGGGTCGGGGAGATAGCGGAGGAGGACATGGCGATCGAGAAGGATGTAGCCGCGTTCGCTGGCGTAGTCGTAGTAGACGCCGAGGATGCGGAGCGGGACGGAATGGCCGCCGAGGGAGAGCGTGAGGGTTGAGCCGGCCTCGACGTGATGTTTGTTGGCGAAGGGTTCGCTAACGACGGCGAAGTTGCCTAGGGGGAGCTGATGGAAGATAGCTTCGCGGTTGGCGGCGCCGAGGAATTTCACCCGGCCGAAGCGGTGCTCGAGGGCCGTGTCGGTGGAGGCCAGCGTGGCGGGGAGGCCGCCGTAGCTGATCGCGTAGGCGCGGAAGCGGTTGACGGCGAGCACTTCGGGGAGCTGTTCAATTCTGTCGGGGACGGAGGCGGCCATGACAGGATGGCGGTCGGCGGATTCGGGACCCGCGGGACGGAGATAAAGGTCGGCCTTAAGCTGGTTTTCCATCCAGAGGGAGACGGTTTCGCGGAAACTGCCGACCATGATGCCGACGGCCGCCATCATGGCGACGGCAACGGCGAGGGCCGCGGTGAGGACCGAGGTGCGGCGGAGCGAGGCGGCGAGACCGCGCCCGGCGAGCATCGCTTCGACACCAAGCAAGCGGCGGAGGGGGACCCCGGTGAGGTCCGCGAGGGAGGCGACGAGGAAGGGAATCGCCAGCGATCCGGCGGCAACGAGTAGCAGCGCGGCGAGGTAGCCGAACAGAGGCTTGCCTTCAACGGGAGGGATGCGCGAGGCGATGAGGGCGGCAAGCGAGAGGAGCGCGGCGAGGACGAGATCGCGCGTCTTGTGGACACGGGACTGGTAATCGACCCGGCCTCGCGCCATGGCTTCGGTGGGAGGAACGGTGGAGGCTTCGATCGCGGGAGCGAGGCCGGAGAGAACCGAGACGGCAGTGCCGAGGACCAGCGCGGCGAGCGCGGCAGGCAGGGTGAGCGCGATGGGGGCGGGCGTGCTGCTGACGTAGAGCGATTCGACGGTGGAGGCGACGAGTTTCACGGCGCCCAAGGCGAGCAGGCGGCCCAGTAGGATGCCAAGTAGAGAGCCGGCGAGGCCGAAGGCGGCGGATTCGGCGAGGAAGGCGGCGGCGATGGCGGGGCGGCCGGCTCCGAGGGCGCGGAGGATGCCGACTTCGGCGCGGCGGCGGACGACGGACACCGAGATGGTGTTGTAGATGAGAAACGCTCCGACCAGGAGGGCGATGTAGCTCAGCACGCGGAGATTCCAGCGGAAGGCCTGGAGCATTTTGCGGTTTTCGCGGGTGCGCGCGCCGCCTCGTTCGAGCGTGACGCCGGGGGGAAGAGCGGCGCGGAGGCGATGCTCCCAGGCGTCGAGATTCGATTCGCCTTTAGGGATGCGGATGAGGATGCGATCGAGGGCGCCGTCGCGATGAAGAAGGCGGTCGGCGAGGGCGAGGTCGATGACGGCGGCTTCACCGGTGCTGCCTTTCAGACGGCCGCGGATGGCGAGCGTGACGATACGGTCGTTGATGCGGAGGTCGAGCGTGCCGGAGGCGGGGTGGGGAAAATCGCGGCCGATCCAGACTTGCGGGCTGGTGGAGAGATTGCCGAGGTCCTGCGGGGCGCCGGATTCGTTCGCGGAGGCGTCGGCGACCATGTCGACACCGATCAGCGGGACGACGTGGCCGGTTTGGACGATTTCCGCGGAGTCTTCGATGCGCGGGTGGAGGTTGAGTGCGTAGGGGAGCGTGGCGAGGCTGGCGGCGGCGGAGGAGGGCAGGCCGCCGGGGGCGGAGACCTCGAAGTCGGCGTCGCCGGCCAGCGTTTCGACCGAGGAGCGGAACGAGCCGGCGGCGGCATCGCCCGCGAGATCGATAGCGAGGACGACGGCGACGCCGAGAGCGATGGCGAGAAGAGTAAGCGCGGTGCGGGCCGGCTCGCGGCGGAGCGGCCGGAGCATGAGGCGGGAGAAGAGCAGCGCGGCGGGCATGTCAGACCGCGGCCCGGGTTTCGATACGCTCGACGCGGCCGTCCCGGAGGCGGACGATGCGGTCGCTGGCGGCGGCGGCTTCGGTGCTGTGGGTGGCCATGAGGAGCAGCGTGCCGTGCTCGTCCACAATGCGTCGGAGCAGGGTGAGGATGACCGCGCCGGTGGCGGTGTCGAGGTTGCCGGTGGGTTCGTCGGCCAGCAGGATGCGGGGATCGTTGACGAGGGCGCGGGCGATGGCGGCGCGCTGCATCTGCCCTCCGGAGAGTTGATGCGGGAAGCGATCGGCGAGGCCGGAGAGTTCCACCCATTCCAGGCGTTCGAGGGCGCGTTCGCGGGGGTGCGGCGCGCCGGCGAGCAGCAGGGGTAGCTCGACGTTTTCGACGACGGAGAGGTTCTGAAGAAGCTGGAAGGACTGGAAAATGAAGCCGGTTTTATTGCGGCGGAGACGGGTGAGGGCGGCGTCGTTGAGGGCGGTGGTCGAAACGCCGTCAATCGAGACAGTGCCGGAGGAAGGGAAGTCCATGGCGCCGGCGAGGTTGAGCAGCGTGGATTTTCCGCAGCCGCTGGGGCCGGCCAGCGACACGAATTCGCCGGGACTGAAGGAAAGGGTTACGTCGCGGAGGGCATCGACGCGGGCGCCGTCGGTTGCATAGTGTTTACTGACGCTTTCGAGCCGAAGCAGTGCCACAGTTTCAGCATACTGGGAGGGCTCGGCGAGGCTCGCGGGTTGGGGAAGCACACCTCATTAGATGCCGGCGGGGTGGCGGACGGGGGAAAAGCTCACCGCCCGTGGACCCAGGCCATGCCGTCGGGGCCGCGGCCGGTGGCGATGTGGCCTTTTACTTCGAGCGTCGAGAGGTCGATGACATCGAGACGGTTGTCGGCGCTCAGGGCGACGTAGGCGCAGTTGCGTTCCGGGACCATAAGGATGCCGGCGGCGCTGCGGCCGAGTTTGAGGCGCTTGACGATCTGGCGCGAGGCCGCGTCGAGGATCACGAGATCGCCGGTGCGGAGGTCCGAAATGAAGGCGTGTTTGCCGTCGGGGGTGAAGCGGAGGCGGTTGGACTGGCCGGTGCCCACGGGGATGGTCGCGGTGACTTTGGCGGTGGCGAGGTCGACGATGGAGACGGAGGCGCCGTGGGAGTTGGCGGCCCAGAGTTCCTTGCCGTTGGGCGAGACGTCGAAGCCTTCGGGGCCTTCGCCTACCGGGACGAGCGTCTGGGTCCAGAGGTCGGTGAAGGGCTGATTGCCGGGCACGCGGTGGAACAGGCTGACGGTATTCGAGTTGATGTTGCCCGTGTAGATGTCGTTGAGATCGGCGCTCAGCTCGATCATGTGGGTTCGGTCCTGGCCGGTGCCCATGATCCAGTCAACGCGGCCGGTGGCGGGGTTCCAGCGGCCGAAGACTTTGTTCACTTCGGCGGTGAAGTACAGTTCGCCGCTGGCCCAGGCGAGGCCGTGGGAGCCGCGGAGAGGCGCGATGTCGATGGGCGCCAGCGCTTTGCGTGCAATGAGATCGACTTGGGCGATGGTGTGATAGCTGCTGCGCGGGCCGCCGTAGTTGGAGGCGTAGGCGCGCGTGCCGTCGGCTGAGGCCACAACTTCGTGCGGATCGTTGCCGACGGGGATGCGGCTGAGAATCTTGCCCGATGCGGGATCGACGATTTCGAGCGTGTTGTCCTGCTTGGCGAGAACGAGAAGTAGGCTCGACGCCGCGAAGGCGGTTGCCGGGCAGGAAAGAAAAACGAGAGAGGCGATGAGACGGCGCATAAGACTCCTGGCTGCCCGCGCTACGGGGCTGCAGACGATCCCCTGATGAGTATTACCGCCGGCGGCGCCCATAGCGCGGGGCAGTTCGATACAGTCTATCCGAAATCCGGCTGTATGCAATAGACCGAGAGTTTATTTTTGCGGGTCGGCTTCGGTGGCCGAGACCATCTTCGCGTCGGAGGTGAACTTGCGGTAGTTCGAGAAGGTGTCGTCGAAGCTGCCGCTCAGTTTCTTGAAGAGCACGCGGGCGTCGACATCGGCGGTGATTTGTTTCGGGAGCCAGATCTCGTTGTTGACGCGCGTTTGGGTGAAGTGAAGGACGGTGCCGGGGTTGAGGGCGAGCAGGAACAGGCCCCATTTGAAGGGGCGGATGACCTCGGCGTCGACCTTCACCCACTCGTAGGTCGCCTGGTCGATCCAGACTTTGGCGCGGACTTTGTTGAGCGCCTTGGCCTGGGAGTCATGCGGAACGTAGCCGGGCTTCGGCGTGGCGGAGATGATCCAGGCGGGGTGGCCGTCGATCGAGTCTTCGCCGAGGAGTTGGAAGTCGTAGGCGTCGGGAATTTCGCGGGCGAACTCGCGGTCCTTGTCGCGGTCTTTCTCGGCGTCGGCTTCTTCCTTGGCGCGTTTTTCGCCGGACTCGGCGGCCTGCTTGGCGACCGCTTTGTCGTAGCGCTTCTGCTCTTTGGCGGCGTCGGCGGCTGAGAGCGGCTTATCGTCTTTGGCGATGAGGCGGCGGAATTCCTTGCCGTAAAGGTAGGTGACGTCGAAGGATTTCGACGACGTTTTGCCGTTTCCGTCCTGCTGCTGCTGGCGCTCGATGTAGGCGTAGTCGCGGGCTTTTTTCCAGTTGTCCAGGTCGAGGTTGACAGATTTGCGGACGATTGCGGCGGGATCGGGCTTGGGCGCCGGCGCGGCGGCGAAGGCGAGCAGCAAAACCGGCGCGAGCACGGCCATACGCCGATTATCGCCGAGGGAGGCTCAGCCCTGCGGCCGGTTCTTGGCCTGTTCCATGGCGATCTGGTTGATGTGTGAAAGCGCTTTGGCGCCGCTCGCGCCTTCAATCGCTTTCACGGCGATGTCCTGGACCTGCTGTTTGGCGTCGGCCAGTTGTTTTTCCAAGGCCTCGATCTGCGCCTGCTGGCGCGTCACCGCTTCCTCCAGTGTTTTCACGCGCAATTCGCCGAGGCACCGCTCGGTTTCGGCGTCCTTCCGCAACACCAGGGTCTGTTGTTCCAGGCGCGCCTCGGTTTCAGCGCGCGCCTGAGCGGCGGCCGCGGCGGCTTCCTTCTGGAGACGCGCCGGGAAATCGGCGGCTTCCTTGCGCAGGCGCGACAGTTCCTCTTCCTGTTCCTTCAGCGCGGCTTCGCGCTGTTTCCAACTCTTCTCCAGCGCTTCCTGCTTTTCCGCGTTCTTCTTTTCGGTCTGCCGGAGATCCTCGTCGTATTTGTCCTGGGCCTTCTTCCGCTCCAGGTTCTTTTTATATTCGTAGTCTTCGGTTTCGCGCTGGCGCTGCTTTTTGAGCGCCTCTTCCTGTTCCTTGCGCTCCCGCTCGACGCGATCCGACTCCTGTTCCCACGCCGTGCGCTGGGCCGCGATTTCCGCTTCCAGCCGCTGCTTTTCGCGCGCGTGGTCCTGCATCATCTGGTCGAGGGCGGTGGCCGCGATGTCGATGTTGTGAAGGCGTTCGAGTTCCTTGCGCTCCAGCGCGACGGCCTCGCGGACGGACCCTAGCAGTTGGGTCTCCTCCGTGAGCTTCGACGAAAGATCTGACAGTGCCCGCGCGACCTCGAGGCCGAGGCTGGAGATCCGCTGCACGATGCCCTCGACGGTGACTCCCTCGACCGCGCCGCGGACCTCGGCTTCGCGCAGGCGCGCGGCCTCCTCGGCTTTGGTATCGGGCGCTTCGCGCGCGCTCTCCACCTGCTCCTGAATTGCGGCGAATTCCTTTTCTACGTCCGCTCTTGCGCGCCTGGCGCGGACTGGTGTTTTCACTGCTTTTGCCGGCATGGATCGAGTCCTTTCCGAAGTGATAGCTTACCGCGACCGGCGAACGCAGTTGCGGTACGAGATTCGCGTGGGCGGCGGCTCACGACCGCAGGTTAATCCGCAATTGCTCGGCGAGGGCGCGGAACGTGGTGGCCCAGGCTTCGGATCGGGCGAGCGGGGAATGGAGAAGTTGGTAGCACCGGTTCTGCAGAGACCAGAGGCTGACAGAGAAGGGAAGCGACTGCGTGAGGGTAACGGCTTCGAGGAGGCGCTGGAGGGCGGGAAGGTCCTGTGGGTGTTCGAAGAACGACGCCGCCAGGCGGTCGATTGAGGCGACAAGGTGCCGCTCGAGATCCGGCGCATTGAGGGGGATGCCGGCGCGGGTGGAGTCGGTGAGCAGGCCGCGGACCCGCGCGAGATCGAGCGTAGGCGCCGCGAATTCGTCCTTGATCATGCCGTTAAGGGCGAACTCGGCGGCGGAGCGGAGGGCGTCCGGGACGGGGATGCTCAACTCGTGCAGCAGGCGCAGGAGCGGGACGTGGCGCTCATAGAGGCTGCGGTGCGCGGTTTCGGTGTCGTCGATGGCGCTCGAAAGAATCTGGCCGGCGATTCGGCGCTGGGCATCCTTGAAAAGGGAGCGGAGCGAGATTTCGGAGGGGAAGCCGCGGTCCATGATGCGGATGACGGCGGCGAGGTCGTTGCGGTCGAAGGCGGCAGTGAGGTTGGCGACGGCGCGGTCGAAGGATTTGGCGTTGACGAAGCGGCCGACG
>JAJYCN010000261.1 GCA_021778335.1 Acidobacteriota bacterium
TTTTGGGGCTCGGGCGTTTGGTATTCTCGCGGCATGGAAAAGGTCAATGTGCGAGAGAAACTCGAGTTGTTCAGCGACCACTGGAAGCCGAAGGTAGTGGGGGAGTTGAATGGGCAGCATGTGAAGCTGGTGAAGTTTCAGGGGGAGTTTGTCTGGCACGACCACAAGGAGGAGGACGAGATGTTTCTTGTGGTGCGGGGGAGTTTCCGGATGGAGTTTCGGGAGGGGAGCGTGGAGTTGGGGGAGGGAGAGTTTTTGATTGTGCCGCGCGGGGTGGAACATCTGCCGGAAGCGGAGAAAGAGGCGGTGGTGATGTTGTTCGAGCCGGCGGGAATCAGGCATACGGGGGATGTGGAGAGCGAGTTGACGGTGACGGAGATCGAGTGGGTTTGAGCGGGATCGGATATAGTGGGGGCCGAGGCGGGAAGGAGACCGAGAGAATGAAGAGTGTGGATTTGACGCGGCGGGCGTTTGTGGCGGCGATGGCGGCGGCGCCGCTGGTGGGGCAGGACGAAGGCTGGGTGGAATTGTTTAACGGCCGCGACATGACGGGGTGGAAGCCGCAGACGGGGCCGGGGTCATGGCGGGTGGAGGATGGGCTGCTGAAGGCGGATGGGCCGCGGTGTCATTTGTTTTATGACGGCCCAGTGCGAGGCGCGGACTTTAAGAATTTCGAACTGGAAGCCGAGGTGATGACCCGGCCGTCGTGTAACTCGGGTGTGTACTTTCATACGCGGTGGCAGGAGACGGGCTGGCCGAATAAGGGGTGCGAGGTTCAGGTTAACAATACGCAGGCGCGGGAGCATAAGAAGACGGCGTCGCTTTATAACTTACGGAACACGTATAAGCAGTATGTACCGGATGACGAGTGGTTTAAGTTACATATCGTAGTGCGCGGGAAGAGGGTGCAGGTGCGGCTGAACGATATGCTGGTGGTGAATTACCTGGAGCCGACGCCGCCGGTGATTCCTCCGAGCATGGAGACGGAGCGGTTTCTGGATCATGGGACGTTCGCGCTGCAGTGCCATGATCCGGGGTCGAAGGCGATGTACCGGAGGGTGAGAGTGAAGCCGCTGCCGGACGATTTGCCGACCGAAGGCGAACCGTATGCGGCGGACGATACTTATAAGCTGATACTGAAGGAAGGAGCGCATGGGGTACCGCTGCTGGACCAGCATGTGCATCCGAAGGGCGGGTTGACGGTGGATGCGGCGGTGGCGAAGAGCATGCACGACGGGATTCAGTACGGGCTGGCGGCGAACTGCGGGCAGGGGCAGCCGATTACGACGGATGAAGCGGCTCGGAAGTACGTGCAGAGCTTGCAGGGGTTGCCGGTGTTCATCGCGATGCAGGCGGAGGGGCGGGAGTGGGTGAAGATGTTTTCGCGGGAGACGGCGGAGCAATTCGACTATGTGTTCACCGACTCGATGACGTGGACGGATAATCACGGCAAGCGGATGCGGACGTGGATTCCGGCGGAGGTGGGGACGATCGAGAATCCGCAGGAGTTCATGGATACGCTAGTGGACCGGGCGGTGGGGATTCTGGAGCATGAGCCGGTGGATATTTATGTGAATCCGACTTACTTGCCGGATCAGCTTGAGAAGAATTACGAGGAGTTGTGGACGCAGCCGCGGTGGGAGAGGGTGGTAGAGGCAGCGGCGAAGAACGGCGTGGCAATTGAAATCAATAATCGGTATAAGCTGCCGAGCGCGTCCATTATAAAGTTGGCGAAGCAGGCTGGGTGTAAGTTTACGTTCGGGTCGAATAATGCCGGGGCGGCGGATCTGGGGCGGTGCGAGTACGGGCTGCAGATGGTGGAGGAGTGCCAGTTGACGGGGAAGGATTTCTTTGTGCCGTTGTCGGTGGGGGCGACGAAGGCCGTGCAGCGGAAGGGCGGGATGTTACGGAGTTGAGGAGTAGGTATCGCCCCGTGGATGTTGGCATCGCTGGAGCGTGACAAACTTATGCCGTTCGGGCGTGAGTGAGGGAGGGGTTTACGGCGCGGACGGAACCGTACATTCGGCCGTGCTGGAAGTCCTCAGTCAGGATTTCGTCGAGGCCGTAAAATTCGGCGTAGGACCAGAGGTGAGCGTCGAACGAGTTGAGTTGGTAGGCGGCGCAGCCACGTACGGCGTTGCGAACGATGGTTTCATTGGGATAGAGGATTGGGAACTGGGTGAGGAGTTCCTCGGCTTCGCGGAGCGCGTCATTTAGGCTGAGGATCACATGGCCGCGGATGGATCGCGTTGTTGCAGCTATGAACTCGACAAGGGCTTGGTGCGGGACGCGGAGGGCATCTGAAAGGATTCCGGTCCGGAGGAGGTGGGTGGCGATGCGCTGTTTGTGGGGAAACCGGCCGTCGAAGCGATAGACCAGTATGTTGGTGTCAACGAGTGCGGCCACGAGTGTAGAGGTCCTCCCGCTTTCAACCCCGGCCGCGCGGTCGCCGGACGGGAGCCTGGGGCCGACGTTTGGCGTGACGCTTCGTGGCCTGGTCGAAGAGATGAAGGCGCGTCTCGCGGTCGTCCGAGAGAGCGTTAGCGGATGGGCGGACGACGCGGATAACGTCGCCTGCCGGGACCCATTCGATCTCGTCGCCCGGACGAATGCCATATTTTTCGGCGATTGCCTTGGGTACGGTGACCTGAAGTTTGGACGTCACTCTTGCCATGGGTTCATCCTTACTATAGCGAGGATAAGATCCTTACTCTATGCTGGCGGGATGCGGCTGTGAATGGACGGTGAGGAGGATGCGACGGTAGGAGGTGAGGGGTGGAGCGCCGTCGTCGGTGACCGCGAGGATGAGGTGGGCGGCGCCGGTGGGCGGGCAGGATTGGCGGAGGGGGAGCCATTCGGGGCGGCAGGCGGCGGTGGGGATGACTCGGGGTGTGGGAGAGGCGGAGTTGGCGATGGTGAGGGCGGCGAGGGAGGCCTCGGTGCTGCCGGCCTCGGAATAGAGGAACCAGTGATAGCGGAGGTGTTGGTTGGCGTCGGGGTCGTGGGTGGAGGAGGCGTCGAGGGGGACGGGTTGGCCGACGGTTGCGTCGAGGGAGATGGGGGCGTTGGTGGCGTCGCCATTTACGACGACGATGGGGTTGTGGTTTGCGTGGGCGAAGTCGGAGATGGTCCAGGACATGCGGGCGGCGAAGTCGTTCTGGTAGGCGGTGCGCCAGCGCCAGATGGTGGCTTGGTCGGAGGTGTGGAGTTGGCCGTCGACGCCGGGGACGGTGTCCTGGGAAGTTACTCGGGAGAATAAGTCGCCGCCCTGGGTCCAGATGGGGTGGGTTTCGCCGTAAGGTTGGCGGAAGATATAGCGGCCGCCCCAGCCGCCCCAATCGGGACGGCGGTAGGCGTTGAGGCCGTTGTCGAGTAAGTTGAGGTAAGATGGGGTGTCACCTTCCATGACGAAGAGAAAGCGCGGGTAGAGTTTGCCGAGTGGGCCTTTGGAGCGGATGTTCGTGTCGAGCCACTCATTCGTGACGGTTGCGCCGTCGGCGCCGGCGCCGTTGCGATAGTAGATGTCGCCGCTGATGCCGGTCCAGGTCGCGTAGTAGTATTCGCCGCTGGTGGGGGTGGTGGGCTGGACGATGTAAAAGAGATCGGGGAATTCGCGGCGGATCCAGGGACCGGCGTCGTCCTGGTCCGAGATGGAATAGACACGGAGTTTGGAGATGAGGACGGCGAGTTGATCGCGAGTAAGCGTGGCGCGGGCGTGGAGGAGGGCCTGGGCGAGGGTGTTGGCGCCGCCCCAGATAGTGATCCAGATGGGGCGGGGATCCGGGCGAGCGGCGGCGTCGAGGATGGCCTGGGCGCCTTCGGACATTTTGTCCAAGCCCGTGGCGGCGAGGCCGTAGGCGGGTTGGCCGGTGAAGACTAGGTTGTCGAGTTGATCCGCGATGGGCCAGCCTTGGGCGTGGAGGAGCAAATTCGGGCGGACCCGCGCGTAGGCGCGGATGAGGGTGCGCATGGTTTCAGCGTGGGTGGTGGTTCGCTGCCAGGTGGAAGTTACGGCGATCAGGGCTTCGATGTCGAGTTGGTTTGAGTAAAGAAGAAGGCGCGTGAGGGACATCTGGTCGTCGGGTTCGTTGCCGATGTCACTGATGACGATCATGCGGGGGCGGCCGGTGAAGTTATCGACGTGGACGGAGCGGGCGTGGTAAGTCCAGGAATCGTAAGAGAAGTTAGTCAGTTGCGTGGACCAGACGGATTCGGGGAGGACGTTGAGTTGGTCGCGAGTAAGCGCGGGGATGCCTGCACCGAGGGCGAGGGTTCCACCTTCGCGGGGCTCGGTCGCGTAGAGGCGGTCGATGGGGACGTGGTTTTGAGCGGCCCATTCAGAGATGTGGGTTTCGGGCATGGCGTTGATGGCGGCGGTGGTCCAGAGGGGGAAGTGGAGTTGGCGGTTGAGCCAGAGGGCGACGGGTTTGGTGAGGAACCAGGGGCGGTGGCTGCCGGTGGGGGAGAAGGCGAAGTCGAAGACGTTGGTGGGGGAGCCGTTTAGTCGGATGGTGCGGTTGCGGAGATCGGCGAAGAAGGAGGGGCCGTGGTGGGGGATGTCGACGACTTCGTCTTCGACACCGTTGTAAATGAGGAACGGGCCGCGGAGGGCGTTGAGGGCGAAGATTTGAGCGGGGCGGTCGCCGAGGAAAGAGAGGGAGCGGTAGGGGATGGCTTGGCACATGGGTTTGTCGCTGGAGTCCCAGTAGCCGTTGGGGCCGTCAAGGTCGCCGCCGCCGACTGCGACGCAGGCGTGGAGGCGTGTGTCGACGGCGCAGGTGAGGGAGACGACGAAGGAACCCATCGAGTAGCCGGCGGCGGCGATGCGAGAGGGGTCGACGTCAGGGCGAGAGCGGAGGTAGGAGACGGCCTGCATGAGGTCAGTGATCATGAGGCCGGCGAGGCGTTGGGCCATTTCATCGGGCGGGAGAAAACGGTCATGCGCGCGGGTGCCGGAACGGTGCTGGGAGTTACGCTCGCCTTCGCCGGCGGGATCGTAAGTAAGGACGACGGCTCCGGCGCGGGCGTAAAGGATGCCGGCGTAGTAGGAGTACCAACTGTACTTATCGCCGCCGTGGCCGTTGACGATGATGAGGGCGGGATGTAAGTGAGGCTCGGGGCGGGCGGGGTGGTAGACGATGGCGGGAACGGACATGCCGAATTCGGTGTGGTAGGTGATGCGGTCGGCGAGGATGCCGGGTTCGGGTTGGAAGGCGCCGTTTGTAGCGGCGCTGAGAGGCGGGAGGGGATTGGGGACGTAGAAGGTGTCCTCGATGCGGCGGCGCAGGGCGGCGGGGTTTGTTGCGGCGGTGGCGACAAAGGAGAAGAGCGCGACGGCAGCGGCGAGCGGGAGAAGGAGCCGGGTCATGGGTCAGGCGGTTCTGGCGAGGGATTGTCTGGCGTCACGGCCGAAGCCGCGGAAGATGAGGGCGTAGAGGCGGCCGAGGAAGGTCCGGTCGACCAAGACAGTAAGTAGCGAAGTAAGTACGATGCTAAACAAGATGATGGAGTAAGTGACGCGCTGGATGCTGTCACCGCCGGGGAGATTGTTTTGCAGGGCGACACCGGCGAGGACGGCCGCGGCGAGGCCTTTGGGGGTCATGACAGCGATGAGGGAGGCATCGCGGACGCTGGTGGAGTGTGTGAGGGTGAAGCGGGCGGCAGGAATGCGGAGGAGCATGAGGGCCGCGGCGATAGAGAAGCCGAGGAAAAGGAGCGGGAGGTTGCGGAGGTGCATGGAGATACCGATGTAGATGAAGAAGAACGCGGCGAGGAGGAAGACGACTTCGCCGATGAAGTCGCGCTCGATTTGATTGAGGGAGATGGGCTCAGCGGGGAGCAGGCGTTTCAGGAAGCCGAGGCGGTGGAAGGCTTCGATATTGCCGAGCGTGGCTCCGAAAGCGAGGGCGGCGATATAGCCGGAATAGCCGAGTAACTCGACGACGCCGAATAAGACGAAGACGAAAGCGGGGGTGGTGAAGATGGAGTTTTCGATGCCGCGGACGCGCTTGAGGAGGGCGGACCAGACGAAGGCGGCGAGGATACCGAAGATGGCGGCGAGCAGGAGCATGGAGACGATCTGGCCGACGAGGACGCCGACGCGGAGGTGGCCAAGGCGGTAGGCATCGAGAATGGCGAGGGCGATAACGATGCTACAGACGTCGCTGAGGGCGGACTCCATGAGGAGGATGCCGCGGGCAGGTTCTTCCATATCGAGTTTGCGGGTGAGGGGTACGACGACGGCGGGCGAGGTAGAGCCGACGATAGCGCCGAGCATTAGGGCGAGGGCGGGCTCGAGGTGGAGGACGAAGAACGAAATGGCGGCGACGGCGGCCATGGAGAGGGCGAAGCTGGTGACGGTGAGTAAGACGGAACGGCGAAGGCTGGTGAGGAGGACGCCGATGTCTAAGTGGACGCCGGCTTCGAAGAGGATGATGACGAGGGTGACGGTGGAGAAGAAGGGTCCGACGACGCCGAAGTTGTGAGGAGCGACGAGGCCGAAGACGGGGCCGAGGAGGACTCCGATGAGCATGAGGAGGAGGACGTCGGGGACGCGGGTCCGGCTGAAGAGGCCGGAGAAGAGGTGAGCGAGGAAAACGAGGATTCCGAAGACGGCGATGCCGGCGGCCATTTCCATAAGTGCTCTCCAAGCGCCGTGCAAGCGCGCTGCCTTGAAGATAGGCGTTTCCAGGGGCGCGAGGCAAGCGCGGGGGGTGGGCAAAAATGCGTTCACAACGGCTGTAAATTTGATAACCCATGTGGAGTGAGAGGGTTAAAGGAAATGCGAGGACGCTGCCGGAGGTGGGGTCTGGTAGCCTCACTTGCGGATGAGTACGAAGGCCAACGAGACGACAAGCGGCGGGAAACGGGTGAGCAGGAGAAAGCCCGCGCCGGAGACGAGCGGTGAAGAACCGGAGGCCGTGAAGACGGCCGAGATCGAGGAGTTGGACGAGGCAGAGCCTGAGGCGGACGAGCAAGACTGGCCGGTAAAGGAGAAAGAGGCTCGCTCGCGTACGGCGCTGGCGCGGATCCGGATACTGAAGCGCATCCTTCTGAAGCTTGAAGACAAGATGGCGGTGGAGATGGGGAAGACGAGTCTGAGCGATTACATCCGGCTGCTGCAGTTAGTGCGCGAGATGGAGAGCGAAGTCGTGGAGAAGGAGATTGTGGTCCAGTGGGTACAAGAACCGCAGGCGGACGACGATACCGGGGAATAACTTATGATCCACTTCCTTCCCAGAAAAAGTTTCATTCCTCCCGGGCACGGTTCAAGGGATTTTCCGGGCCGGTTGGTTCGGGGAAAAGCCAGGCGCTGTGCCAGGAAGCGATCCGGCTTAGTTACCTGAATCCGGGGCGGCTGGGGTTGATCGGGGCGCCGACTTACCCCATGTTGCGGGATGCCACGTTGACGGCCATGCTGGCGACGCTCGATGAGAACAAGATTCCGCATGAGTACAACAAGGCGGAAAACCTGCTGACGTTTGGGGAAACGAAGTCGAAGGTGGTGTTCCGGTCGCTGGACGATTATGAGAGGCTGCGCGGGACAAACCTGGCGTGGTTCGGGATCGACGAGCTGACGTACACGGCGGAAGAGAGCTGGCTGCGGCTGGAAGGCAGATTGCGAGATCCGCTGGCGAAGCGGCTTTGCGGATTCGCGGTGTGGACGCCGAAGGGATACGACTGGGTGTACCGGCGTTTTATCCGGGAGAAGGTGGAAGGCTACGAGCTAATTCAGGCGCGGCCGTACGAGAACCGGTATGTGTTGGACAAGATACCGGACTATTACGAGCGGCTGAAGCGAAGTTACGACGA
This sequence comes from Acidobacteriota bacterium, assembly GCA_021778335.1. Taxonomy (GTDB): domain Bacteria; phylum Acidobacteriota; class Terriglobia; order Bryobacterales; family Bryobacteraceae; genus JAJYKC01. Next base: position 7,813 of record JAJYCN010000261.1, read on the forward strand.
CAAATTCTTCGCGCAGGAGGTTCTGGGCGAATACCTGAGTATGTCGGCGGGCCGGGTGTACACCGGATTCGACCGGAAGTGGAACCTGCGGGAGATGAAGGCGGATCCATCGCTGCCGTTGTTGTGGGCGCTGGATTTCAACGTGGATCCGATGTGTTCGGTGGTGGCGCAGAAAGCCGGCGATGAAGTAAGAGTGCTGGACGAGATTGTGTTGAGCCGGGCGTCGACAGTACAGGCGTGCGAGGAGTTTCATGACCGGCACCGGTTTCATCCGGCGCCGCTGGTGATTTACGGCGATGCGTCGGGGTCGCGGCGGCAGACGAGCGGAACGAGCGATTACGACATGGTGAAGAAGTTCTTCGTGCGGGAGGGGTTCCGGCAGTTGGAATTTCGCGTGCCGAATTCGAACCCGCTGGTGCGGGAGCGGGTGATGTTGATGAACGCGAAGATGCGGTCGGCGACGGGAGAGACGGAGTTGTATCTGGATCCGAAGTGCAAGGAGACGATCGTGGACATGGAAGAAGTCATGTACAAGCCGGACAGCATGGTGATCGACAAGGACCGGGACCCGCGGCGGACGCACCTGTCGGACGCGCTCGGATACCTGGTGTGGTGGGAGTGCAAGCCGCAGCCGCCGTTTGGGATGCAGAGCGAAAGGCTTTCCTGTGTAA
>JAJYCN010000013.1 GCA_021778335.1 Acidobacteriota bacterium
TTTTTGTCGGGTCGTACGCCCGCAAATATCTCGGATTTTCGAGATCACAGTCGTGCACGCCGTGAAAATCCACGCCCGCCTTGAAAAGATCCGACGCCCGCGCCAGGCCGAGCGCCGTCAGATACCCGCCGTAAGAGCCGCCCCACAAGCCGATCCGTGTCCCATCCACGTCGGGCCGGTTCCGAAGATACAGCCCCGCCCCCATCACGTCGTTGAACTCGCTCGCCCCCGTCGCGCCGTAATGCAGCGCCTCTCGAAACTTCATCCCATAGCCGATCCCGCTCCGGTAATTCACGCTCAGCACCACAAACCCGCGGCTCACCAGATATTGGTTCATCGCGTAAGCGTTGTGGTAGTAGTCCATAGGATGCCAGCCCAGTAGCATCTGCCGCCGCGACCCGCCATGAAAGAACACCACCGCCGGACGCGGCCCGGCGCCATGGGGCAAAAAGATCTGCCCATGAATCCGCATACCGTCGGTGGCGGAGAAGATCACCTGCCGCGGCGCCACGATGGAATCGAGCGGAAACGACTTCGGCAGCGCATCGGGCGCGAGATCCCGCCGCTGGCCCGCTTCGAGCATCTCCGCATGGGCCGGATGCACGGCGCTTGAACTCAGATACGCCAATGCTCCGCCCGCATCTACCGGCGACCATTCGATGTTCTCGCCCGGCGTCAACTCTTTCGCCTCGCCGCCCTCGACCGGAGCGCTCCACAGGTGCCTGCGGTCGATGTCGCCCTCGTTGGACGAATACAGCACCTGGCGGCCATCGCGGCCCATCGACACGTGCTCGACCTCGTACTCTCCCGCGTCGCCCAGATGCGTCGCTTCGCCGCCGCTGACCGGCACCGAATACAACTGCAGCCAGCCGGTTCCTTCCCACGGAAACACGATCCGCCCGCCCGTGCCCCAGAAAAGCTGATTCGTCGCTTCCATCCCGCGAAACACGCTGCCCACGCCCGCGTGAGCCCGCCAGATCTCGCGTCCCACCCCGGTTGTCGCGTCGGCCATGCGTATCGACCAAGGCTCGGCCTCGCGCAGCGGCCCGAAGGTGAAGTCGCGCTTCAGCGCCGGAATCCGGCGGAACGCAACCTGTTTCCCGTCGGGCGACCACACCGGCTCCGCGTCGCGGTCCACGCTTGGGTCCAGGTATACCAGCTTGTGCGTGTCGAACTCGTACACGCCGATGAAGCTGTGATTTCCCCGGTCGCTGACAAAGGCCAGCCTCGCTCCATCGGGCGATACACGCAATTCCGACTCTTTCCCGCGCACATGGAGCAGCAGTTCCGGCTTCGAGCCTTGCTCAAGTCCTACGCGATGAATCTCGCCGTTCCGCGTCACGTAGAGCACCGAAGCGCCACCCGGCATCATCGCCGGTTCCATCCCCTCGGCCAGTTTGCGCGGCGAGCCGCCCGCGACAGGGATGATCCACAAATCCTGCTCGACGCCTTCCGTCAAACTCGCCGGGTTCGGGTCCGTTGCGCCGGGAAACTCGAAGTCGCCGCCGCGCACGTAAACGATGGATCCGCCGTCGGGCGTCCACACCATCTGGGCGATTTCCTGCCCGTCGTCGGCTGTGTAACTCGTGAGCCGTCGCCCGGCTTCACCCTTCACCCCGGCAACCCAGATGTTGCGCGCGCCACGCTCGTTGTACACCCAGGCCACTTCGCCGCCGCGCGGAGAAGCTGTCAAATCGGACGGGAACGGTGCGCTGAGCAACCCCTCCAGCGTCACGGGCGCGCCAACCAGCGCCGGCGCGCACACAAGCAACGGGACAACCAAAGTTCGGCGAAACATGCTGCTTCGTTTATAACCCGCGCGGGGTCAACCGTGTTGCCGCACTAAAATTTGCGGACGATCGGGTGGAAGCCTTTGCCTTCGAGCACACTCCGCAGCCGCGCCAGGTCAGCCGCGTCTTTCGTCGGCCCCACCAGCACACGGATCAAGCCGTTCGGCGCAGGAGACAGACGCACGTGCAGATTGTCCTTGCCCAGCGCGACGGCCACGGTCTCCGCATCCGCGCGTGCCGTCGCTACAACCTGCAGAAACGTCTCGCCGCTCTCCGGCTGCGTGACGTGAAGGATTGCGCCTTCGGCTGGTGCGCTCGCCGGCTCGGTGGGCGTCTTGGGCGCCGGCTCCTTTGGAGTAGCCTGCTCAGGCTGTGGCTTCTCCGGCGGCGGCGCCGGCGCCGCGGCAGGGGAATCATTCGATGCTGTCTCGGGCGCGGGGGAATCCTTCACGGGCGCGGGACCATTATCCGAGGCGGCCTTCGCCGCGGCCGGTGAACGCGCCAGAGCGTTTTGCGCGCCGGCGTTCCGGCCGACCATATATCCCATCGCGAAATAGATCCCCAGCAGTATCACCAGGATCGCGAAAATCCCCAGCAACTGCGCGTTGCCAAGCGTCAGTTCGTATTCGCCGTCTTCGTTGCGTTGCAAGTTAAGCTACGACTCTCCTTTTGCTGCCTCCGGCGGCCGCGCTCCCGCCTCGCGCATCGTCCGCGCCAGGTTCGAAATGATGTCGATCGGCAGCGGAAACACAACGGTCGTGTTCTTCTCCGTCCCGATCTCCACCAGCGTCTGCAAATATCGTAACTGGATCGCGGCCGGCTGTCGCTGGATCACCTCCGCCGCCATCGCCAGTTTCTCCGCCGCCACATACTCGCCCTCGGCGTGAATGATCTTGGCGCGCCGCTCGCGCTCGGCCTCGGCCTGCCGCGCAATCGCGCGGATCATCTGATCCGGCAGATCCACCTGCTTCACTTCCACCATGCTCACCTTGATGCCCCACGGCCCGGTGTGTTGGTCGAGCACCGATTGCAGCCGGACGTTCAGCTTCTCGCGCTGGCTGAGCAATTCGTCCAACTCCACCTCCCCGAGCACGCTCCGAAGCGTAGTTTGCGAAACCTGAGACGTCGCGTAGAGATAGTTCGCCACCTCCACCACGGCCTTCACTGGGTCCACGACGCGGAAGTACACCACGGCGTTCACCTTCACGGTCACGTTGTCCTTGGTAACCACGTCCTGCGGCGGCACCTCCATCGTCTCCACGCGCAGCGAAATTCTCACCATGCGGTCGACCGGCGCGAATACAAGTATCACGCCCGGGCCCTTCGGCTGAGGCAAAATGCGGCCCAGGCGGAACACCACGCCCCGCTCGTATTCGGCAAGAATATTGATCGATCGGATGAGGTAGACAGCAACAATCAGGATGGGAACCAGCAGAACCAGATTGGGCATGAACGGCTCCTTTCCAGCCGGGCTGCTCTTACTGTATCAACGCGGTAAGAATCAAGCCCGTTCCCGCATCTTACAATGAGATCCGTGACCGGTGGGAAATGGCTTGTGTTTGCGGCCGCGCTTGCGGCGCTAGCCCTGAATGACGGCGACTTCGGCACCATCGATACGGCGCGCCGTCTCGACGTCGCTCACTCCTGGTGGACCGGTTCTCCCGAAGTCGACGCCGCCCATGCGGCGGGCTTCGGCGTTTATGACCCCCACGGCAGGCTTCGCGCGTGGTACGGCATTGGCCAGAGTCTCGTGCTTCTGCCGATCGATCTCGCTTGTTCGACCGTGGTTGAGGCCGTCGCGAATCGATATTCGCTCGATGACACCGCGAGCACGAAACTCCGCGTGCTTCTGGCCTCGCTGATTCTCGCGTCTCTCACCAGCGCCGCAGCCGTCGCCGCCGCCTTGGCCGCCCTTGGCGCACTCGGCTTCTCCCCGCCCGATGCCCTCGCCGGCGCCCTGACCCTGCTCTTCGGCACGACGTTCTTTCATTACATGCAGAACTCTCAGGAGAACAATCTGCTGCTGGCGTTGTTTCTCACCGCGCTCTGGTGCGCGCTGCGCTGGCTCGACTCCCGCCGTGACGTCTGGGCCATCGCCGCCGCCCTCGCATCCGGCATGTCGCTCATCACCCGCCTGCCGTGCCTGCTCGATACCGCGGTCATCGCCTCTTTGGTCCTGCTCACCGCCCGCCGGTCCAGCGCACGCTTTTTCGTCGTCTTCGCCCCGTCCTATTTTGTCTTCGTAGTCGTCGACCGCTGGTATCAATGGGAGCGTTTTGGCTCGGCCTGGACCACCTACATGGGCCTGCTAAGTCTCCAGGGCCGCGCACATGGGACTCCCGCGGCATACCCATTCGGCTACCCGTTCTGGCACGGCTTTTGGGGCGCGCTTGTCTCGCCCCAAAAGTCGATCTTCCTTTACGACCCTTTGCTCGTTGCCTCCCTTGCACTTCTCCTCTGGCGATGTCGCGACATCTCTGTCGTGCTGAAGTACTATGCGATTTCGCTCGTATGCGCCGTCCTGGTCTACGCGTCTTTCTACGCAACCTTCGTCACGTACGCTGGCGACGTGGCCTGGGGCGACCGCTTCACCGCCACCTCCGTCGAACTCCTCGCCATGCTGTCTGGCCCGCTCGCGGTTCGTCACTGGCACGAATTGCCGCTCTCCTCGAAATTTGCGCTCGTGCCGCTGGCGTGCATTTCGTTCTTGGAGCAGATCCTCTCTACGACACTCCTGTCGTCGGCCGAAATCGCCCAGAGGGCGTCCTCCGCGATCTGGCAGCGGTTGGCGAATGTACCACTGCTCCTGCGCGGAGACACCGGCAATCCCGCTTGGCGCGCCGTTCCCAAGGCCTGGCGCACCTGGAACTACCTGCCGTTCCACTTGCGTGAAAACTATCCCTCTTTAATGCCCGCCGCGTTCGCCTTGTGGGCGGTCTTGCTGGCCGCTACCGCCGCCGCCGTCACGATGGCGGTCCGCTCAGCGGTTTCGCGGACTCCCCCGCAGGCTCCACGCGCAGGGTAAGCCCGTCTTCAAGCGATAGCACACGGACCAGCGAACCTTCCGCCGCCGGCCGCGTCGAGACCGCGTTCCACAGCTCACCTCGCACGAAGACCCGTCCCGCCGGATCGAGCGCCGTGCGCGCTACGGCGAGTTCTCCTGTCATGCCCGCAATGCCCGTTATCACCTTCGCTGCCCGCGCCTTCAGGACCAGGGAAACCAGGAAAATCGTGATCGCCGCAAACGGCAGCGTCACCGCTACGGCCGTTAGGAAGTGAATCCGCAACTCGGGCGGACCCTCCACCAGCAGCATGGCCCCAAGGATCATCGCCGCCGCCCCGCCAGCCCCGAGGATGCCGTGCGAGGCGAACTTCGCCTCGAGCACGAACAATACCAGCGCCAGTACCAGCAGCGCCGCGCCGATCCAATCGATCGGAAACAGCGACAACGAAGCGAATCCCAACAAGGCCAGCATGGCGCCAACTACGCCCGGCGCGATCAGGCCCGGATGCGTGAACTCGATATACAAGCCCAACGCTCCCAACACAAGCAGGATGAAGCCGGTATTCGGATCCGCGATCGCCGACAGAAAGCGCTGCCGCATCGTGAGGGGAAGCTCCTCTACCCGGGCGCCGGCCAGATGCAGCGTCGTGCTTCGGCCGTCGATGCGGGTCACCGTGCGCCCCTCCAGCGCAGTCAGCAATGCCTTCTCGTCAGGTTCGATCAGCTCAATCAAGTGCTGATCCAACGCCTCTTTATCCGTCACCGAGACCGCCTGCCGGATCGTCTTCTCTGACAGGTCCGTGTTCCTCCCACGCCGGGAGGTCAGCGAGCGCATCAAAGCGGCCGAATCGTTTTCCACTTTGGCGCGCATCACGGGGTCCATCTGCTGGCCAAGCAACACAGGTGAGGCCGCGCCGGTGTTCGTGCCCGGCGCCATCGCCGCTACGTCACCCGCCTCGAGCAGGAAGAATCCGGCGCTCGCCGCCCTCCCGCCGCTCGGCGTCACATACGTGATCACCGGGACCGGCGAGGCGTCCAAAGTCTCAATGATCCGTCTCGTTGCATCCAGCATTCCCCCTGGCGTATTCAGCCGGAGCAGCAGCGCCGAGGCGCCTTCGGCCTTCGCCCGCGCGAGCGCCGACGCTACGATCTCCTCCGTCACCGGATGAATCACGCCGTCGAGATCGACAGCAATGACCACCGGCGCGGCCAAACCGGAGGACACCGCCAGCGCCATCGCGATCGTCAGCGCGCGCATCCGCACCATTCTGCGCTCACTATAGCGCAGACGGAACCATCTCCCCTGCCGCGGCGTATTCCTCCATGAAGGGGGCTATCCGGTCATGTTCACATTTCTTCTCTGGTGCCTGCTGCTGGTGGTCTGTTGGCCGATCGCGATACTCGCGCTGATCGCGTACCCGTTCGTCTGGCTGCTCCTGCTTCCCCTGCGAATTGTAGGAATTGCAGTGGACGGCGTTCTGCATCTGATCTGGGCGCTGTTCACCTTCCCGGCGCACGTACTCCGCCGAATTTGAACGCGGTTTCTGCTAGTTTGGAGGCTTGACCAACGGCACGATCGAATTCGCCCTCGACTGCCCGAAATCCCTCCTGAGGGATGTCTACAAGTGTGCCTGGCGCTTCCGGAAAAAGGCTTACTTCTGCGGCGTTTTTTTCGGACACCGGAACGGCCCAATCATTCGAATCGAAGCGTGGCGGGGTGATTCGGCTGGACCCAGGCCGGGCGGTCTGCTTGAAAACGTTGGCGGCGAGGCCGCGCGCATCGAGCGAGTGCTCGCCGAGGCCCTAAGCGATTCCACCCTCGAAGACCTCAAGCCCATGGGTTGGTTCGTGGCGCGCCGGGAAGGCGATCTCGTGCCCCAGCCTCCGGAAGCGGAACTCTACGACCGCCTATTCGCCGAGCCCTGGCAGGTCATGCTGCTCCTGCGCCCGGGAGGCGCGCAAGGCGCGGCGCGATTCTTCGGCCGCGGCGCTCAGCCAGCCGATCCGTTGGTACTCGATGACGGCCATGGCCGGGGCAACCCGCCCGAAAAACAACGTTCCATAGCCCGGAGTCTGGTGTTGGTGCTCGCTTCGAGCGGATGGCTTGTGCTCGTAGCTCTCGGCGCCGCCGCCTGGCTTCAGCCGGGCGCCGCGATCCGGCTGCTTCCGTCTCCGCGCGAAGTTCCACTGCAGTTGACGGCCGGACCAGGCGGACTGAACCTGACCTGGGACCACAACGCCGTACGGACCTTGGGCGTGTGGCACGCAACGCTCGCCGTACAAACAGCGGCCCGCACGAAGAGTTACGAACTCACGGCGGAGGAAATTTCCTCCGGTAGCTTTCACATCGCGACACCGCCGGACGAAGCGGCTATCGAGATGCTCTTCGTTCCCGACACGGGCGCGCCGATTCATTCCTACGCGCGGTTTCTTGTTCCCTCGTCTCCGGCCCGGCGAGCGGCCGGTTTGGAGTCAACGAACGACGCCAGCGAGCGGACTGCTCGCACTCGCGTAAAGCCGCTTCGGCATACGGCCGGAAAGATACGCTAACCGGCCCGCCTCGACGGCGAGTTTCATCGCTTCCGCCATCTTCTCCGAATCCTCGGCGGCGGCGATGGCGGTATTCATCAGAACGCCGTCAAAGCCCATCTCCATCGCCACGGCGGCGTCGGAGGCCGTGCCCACGCCGGCATCCACAATCAACGGCACATCCGTGATCATCTCGCGAAGGATGCGGAGATTGGTCGTGTTTTGAATGCCAAGGCCGGAACCGATCGGGGCGCCCAACGGCATAACGGCCGCCGCTCCGGCGTCGATGAGCCGCTTGGCATTCACCAGATCGTCATTGGTGTAGGGCAGCACGACAAAACCTTCCTTGGCGAGAATCCGAGTCGCCTCGACAAGGCCGGCATTATCCGGAAACAGCGTCCGTTCATCCCCAATGACTTCGAGCTTCACCCAGTTGGAAAGCCCCACTTCCCGAGCCAGGCGCGCGGTCCGCACGGCCTCGTCCGCCGTGTAGCAACCCGCCGTATTCGGCAGGATAAAGAGCCGCGTCCGGTCGATGTAGTCGAGCATTGACTCCTTGGCTTTGTCATCGAGATTGACGCGGCGCACGGCGACGGTGACCACTTCGGCGCCGCTGGCGGCATGGCATCGCGCCATCTCCTGGAAGCTGCGATACTTGCCCGTCCCTACAAGCAACCGCGAACGGAACTCGCGGCCCGAGATACGAAGTGGAGTGTCCATGAGCCGATCATAGCAACGCGCGGCTGGTGATGCCTGAAAACGCAAAAGCGGCGCTGAGGCGGTTCCCCAGCGCCGCAAAGTAAGCGAGACTAACTGACGAAGTTTAGAACATGACCGAAGCGCTGAGCACCAGCAGGCGCTGACCGGCAGCGACAGACGATCCCTGGAAGGTTCCATACGGGCCAGTGTTCTGGCCCGCCGTGGCCTGGATCAACCCAAACCCGGAGCCCGCAACGTTCTGGTTCGGGTTCGAGAAGTTCGGGTGGTTGAGCACGTTATAGGCCTGCGCCCCGACGCGGAACGTAATCCGCTCGGTGATCGCAAAGTTCTTGTACATGCTCATGTCGATGTCGAAGAACCCCGGCCCGTAAAACGAATTGCGGCCGACATTCCCGAAGCCGGGCTCGGCGCCTGACGGCAGGAACTGCGATAGGGAGAAGCACGGGATGTCAACTTGTGACGCGCCGCAGGAGCGAGCCACGGGACCACCGACGCCGGAGTAACCGGCCAGAAGCGGTGCGCCGAGCCCCGGATCAATGGCCGCACCCAGGGCACTATCCGTGACGCTGAACGGCAAGCCCGACCGGAGGTAGAACTTGCTGGCCACGGTCCAGCCGCTCCCGATCTCGTTCAATAACCGGTTGTTGAATTTCCACGGCGTATCATACGTCAGATCGCCGGTCAGATTGTGACGGAGGTCGTAGTCCGAGTTCGCGTAGTTGTTGGCGAATGACGGCGTGCTGAGAGAGCCGAAGCCCGTGCCCGGCGCGAACGAGAACGGCAAGCCGCTGCCGCCGTTTGACAATGTATCGAGAGCGTGAGAGTAGGTATAGGAGACTTCCGCCTGCAGGCCCGAGGAAAACGCACGCTTGTAGGTGATTGAAAGAGCATTGTAGCGGGACAGTCCTTCGTTCGTGAGCCCAGTGACTTGGTTGAAGGCCGGATCCTTCTGTGCGGACGGAAGTCCGGTGAAGGCCGCGCCCGTCGCGTTGTATGCGTTGGGGAAATCCGTCTGGGCAAGTAGGTTGTAACCGCGATTGCCCGAGTACGTGAACGTCAGGATGTCCTTCGAATCGAGGGGCTGCTCCACCTCGAAGCTGTATTCGATGTAACGGGGCGTCGACAGGTGCTGCGGAATGGAGTACAGGTTCGGTGAGCTGAAACCGCCCGGCACCGTGCTGTTCAGTTGACCGTAGGTCGCGCCGTTCGCGAAGCCGCTATGGAACGCCTGATAAGAGCCCAGGGCCGCCGCCCCCGCGCTCGCCGGATCGTTAGGCGTGTTCACCCCCTGTCCGCTAAACTCGTACACCGCGAACGGTGACGGCGGATTGAAGAAGACGTTCGAGACGAGGAAGCCCGGCGCCATATCAGAGAATATACCGATACCGGCACGAATCACGGTCTTGTTCGTCCCAAGCGGGCTCCAGACGATACCAAATCGCGGATCGATGTCCACGGCGTCGGTGCTGTAATATGCGTTGGAGCCGTCGTGCAAGATCGAGTTATAAGGCGTGTTGATCCCCCCTGTGAAGGCGTTACTCATGAAAGGAGACGAGAGATTCGAGAAGCAAGTCTCGACGCACGTTGGGTTGGCCGTGCGGTCAAAGCGGACGCCGAAAGTGAGCTTCAGGTTCGGCTTGGCGGCCCATTCGTCCTGGATATAGGTACCTACGTCGTAGAACCGGATATGAGCGACGTTAATGGACGGGAACTGCTGGTAGTAGTAGCTTCCGTTGTTCAGCGTGCCGTTGACGAAGTCTGTCAGCGGCGAGAAGAAGTAGGAACCAATCACGCCCTCACTCAGGCTATGATCGGAGACATCATTCTTGCGGAAGTTGGCGCCGATCTTGATGGTGTGATTGCCTTTGGTGATCGAAAGGTCATCGATCAACTGGCCCTGGCCGACATCGCGGCCCTGCGGGAAGAACGCCCAATTATCCCCCATCGAGGTGAACGGGCCACTGTTGGTGCCGCCCTCCGTAAATTGAAAGTAGGTCGGGAAGAAGGACGACGAAGCCCCCACGTTGGCCGGACCAAATATCGCGCTATACCAGAGAACGGATCCAATGAAGTTGTTTACGATCGTCGGGGAGAAGACAGTCGTATAGTTGACTTGGCCCTCGTACTGCGGCTGAATGCTTTGCTCGTTCAGCGTCGGATTGAGCAAACTTGTGCCGGTCGGCTGGAAGCCGGTGTCGTGCTTGAATCGGAAGTTGAGCTTGTTGTTGTCGTTCACGTTGTAGTCGATGCGCGAGGTCAACAACCATTCCCGGTTCTGGTTCGGCGCCGCCGTGGCGAAAGCGTTGCCGCAAGGCACCGTTTGCCCGAAGACGCCACCACCCGGCGCCGCAGTGTTCGTTCCCGCAAAAGAAGGACCGCACCCAAGCGTCCCGCTAGCATCCTGAGTTGCGCCACTTCCCGTCGTGATCGGTACTGCGTGCGAGGCGCCCGGAGCGCCCTGCCAGATCGAGAAGGCCTTCTGGTAGAGGGCGTCCTGCGCCGGGTTAATCGTGCCGAGGATGTACTGCTGAAGTTGCGGGGAAGGGTAGGACACAACGCCGGTGGCTGCGATCGTGTAATACAGGCCTTCATTGTCGACGTAGAAGAAAAGCTTGTTCTTGATGACCGCGCCGCCGAGCGAATCGGCCCACTGGTTGGAAATCGTGCCGGGGCGCGCGATGCCGTCGCGATTGTTGAAGAAGCTGTTGGCGTCAAGCGTCGTACCGTTCCAGTTCCAGAGCGCGTTGCCGTGCCAGGTGTTGCTTCCGGACTTGGTCACGTAGTTGACCTGCGCGCCCGCCTGCCGGCCGTATTGCACACTATAGGCGTTCGAGATGACCGCTGCTTCCTGAATTTCGTTCTGCCCCAGCAGGTTGTTGCTCGCGCCCGAGTTGTTCAGATTCAGATAAGGATCGTTGTAATCGTTTCCGTTGATGGTGAACAGGTTCGAGGTGCCGGGCAGGCCGTGGGAGCTGAAGTTGCCATACCCCGCCATCTGGCCGCCGGTGCTCATTACCACACCCGGAGCCGTATAGGCGATCGTCGTCAGGTCTCCGCCCGGGGCTGGAAGTTCCGACATCTGGCGCTGGGAGAACGTTTCGCTCAGGTTCGCATTTTCGGTGTTGAGCGGCGGAGCGGCGCCGGTGACCTCAATCACCTCCTGCGTCGCCTGCACCTTCGCCACCAGGTCCACCGCGGGCGCCTGGCCAACGTCAATCCGCACCTTCACGACATCGGACTGCAAGCCGGGTACTTTCGCGGAAACTTCGTAATTCCCAGGCTTTACGAACGTGAACCGGTATCCGCCCGACTCATTCGTCTGCGCAAGACGGGTATCGCCCGTGTCCGTGTTCCGCAGCGTCACTTGCGCGTTCGGCACGACTGCGCCCGTCGCGTCTCTCACCACGCCGGCGATGTCGCCCGTAGTAACCGTCTGAGCCTGCATCGTTGGCAGGATCGCCAGCAGTAGCGCGGCGAGTAGCAGATACCAGAATTTTTGACCTCGAATCATATCTTCGCCAAAAGTCCTTCCCTAAAGTTTATGGTTCTGATTGAACATCTCACCTGCCGCTGGGACCCGCGTGGTTCACAGACCAGACACTCAACAGGCAACTGTGCCAACATAGCAATTGCTCTGCCAACGTTTAAGTCACTGAAAAATAAAGATATGACAAAGAATGCCATCTCCACGGAGCTATGGCCACACATAGAATCCATGTCCCCGGCTTCCAGATTTAGAAGATTAACTAATTTTCAGCTTGGTCAAAGCGAACGCATCCGCTCAGCCCAGCGCAGGTAGTGCAACAACTGCGCACGAGTCTGCCACAAAAACCGGGCAAAGTCCCCGAATTCGATCTGATTCGCTGGGATGCCAGAGTACGTCTCGATCCGCCACCGCAGATACGGACTTCGCCACGGCCGGAACCGATAACCGCGCGTAGCCTGCCAAAGGAATCGGATCACGTGCCGGGAGCCTGAGTCCCCTTCAGGACGGGGTTACGCTTCATATCGGGCGTGGCGTAGTAGCCGGTACGGGTGCGCACGGTCGGGTGGCCCGGTCCGTTAACCGTGACTTTAATCTGACGGAAACTGCCATCGAGCGCCTGGATCGCCGGTGAGTACGCGATTACGTACTGGTTGCGAATCTCGTGCGCCACCTGGAGAGTGATGCGGTCCACGTCGGCAAGTTCCTTAGGGTAGTAAGACATCCCGCCCGAAGCCGCAGTAAGCGTGTTGAGCACGCGCTTCGCCTTGCGCGCTTCGTGACGCTCCTCATCACTCAGCAGCCCGATCGCGTAAAGGAGCACCTCGCTCGCCTGCGCCTTCGCGGTCAGTTTTTCGAGCGTGTCGCGATCATCGCTGGCCGTATCGTTGCCGTCCGTCACCACCAGCAGAACCTTCTTGTCCAGCTTGGCGTGCTCCTTCATGTAATCGATCGAGCCACTGATGGCGTCGCGCAGGGCGGTGCCGCCGCGGGTGTCGATCCGCGCCAAACCCTCCTGCATTTTCTTGATGTCATGCGTGAACGGGACATCGAGGTAGGACTCATCGTTAAAATTCACGATGAAAACCTCGTCCTGCGGGTTCGATGCCTTCACGAGGTCCAGCGCCGCAAGCTCCACCTGCTTGCGTTTGTCGCGCATGCTGGCGCTGTTGTCGACGATGATGCCCATCGATACCGGCACATCCTCGCGCCGGAACAGCCGGATCTGCTGCGGGGCGCCATTTTCGAACACCTTGAACGCGCTCTCGGGCAGGTTTGTGATCAGCTTGCCCCTGGCATCGATGACGCTGGCGTGCAGCACCACCAGGCGCGTATCGACCCGAAACGTGGGCGGCTGGTCGGCGGTCGCCGCGGGCGGAGAAGATGGCGAACCAGGCGCCTGTTTCGAGCCGTTCGGCGGCTGCGTTTGGGCGACAAGCAACGAGGTGGAAGCGAATAAAGCGAAAAAAACCAATCGCATGCAGGAAAAAACGCCCCGTGGCGCTCTAATGGTAAGGAGCATAGTAGCCCAAACGGTAGTATGCCTTAAGCGGGGGCAGTCCCCGAGGCTGGACAAGTTTCACCTGCACGTGACGATATTTCCCATCCTTCGTCTTGTTCTTCGGCGCGTACCCAATTAGGTACTGGTTGCGCAACTCGACGCCGATTTTCGCCGCCACATCCGGTAGTTCGTTGATGTTTTCCACCTGAAAGGCGCGGCCGCCGGTCTGCTCGGCAAGCTGCGCGAGAAGGTTGGGGCCGTTCAACTCCTCCGCGGTGCGGCCGCGCGAGGCCAGCGGCTCGACAATGCCGATCGCGTAGATCTGCACGTCGGCCTCGCGCACCGCGTTCTTGATCTCGCTCTCCGTGTACCGGCTGCTGTTGTCGCCGCCGTCGGAGATGAGCAGAATCGCCTTGCGCGGATTGTGCGCCTTGTGCATCGTGTTCATCGCCAGATACACCGCGTCCAGCAGCGCGGTCCGCCCCTTGGACTCCGTGAACGTCAGCGCGTTCTGGACCTCCTCGAGGTCATGCGTGAAAGGCGTGGACAGCTTCGGCCGGTCGTTGAACGTGACCAGAAAATACTCGTCTTCCGGGTTGGACGTTTTGAAAAACTCGGCCGCCGCCATCCGCGACTTCTGCAGCTTGGCGCCCATGCTGCCGCTGGTGTCGAACACCAAACCGACCGACAGCGGCGCATCCTCGCTGGAAAATTGGGCGATCGTTTGCTGCACCTTGTCCTCAAACAGCTTGAAGTGCTCCCTTTCAAGGCCGGTGACGAAGCGGTTCAGCGGATCGGTAACTGTGACGTTGATCAGAACCAGTTCGGTATCAACGCGGATATCGCCGCGAACCGGAGCCTCGGCTGCCTTCGTGCTGACCCGCGTAGTGATGTCGACGCGAGCCGTGGAATCCGAAGTCGTCTGAGCCGGAACGGTGGGTTTGTCGTCTGCGCCCGCGAGCGCGCTCGAGCCCAGGAAGAAAATGAAAGTGCCTAACGCGGCCTGAGCCCGTTTCATCACAGCCCGCCCTCCATGGCCGCTCCCCGCGCGGAACAACGCGGGAACGGCCTCTGCACCCTCATCATAACGCCGTTCGAAGTTCGCGGAGCTAGAGCTGGCGCAATGCCTGATCAAGCGCCTCGACGAAGAAATATTCCCCCCAGATCACGCTCTCGTCCACACCCAACTCCTTGTGGACATGATAGACGCCGCCTTTGAGAATCCCCTCCCATTTCTTGTCCTTCTTGCCGAGATGTTTTTCGCACAGCATTCGGAGGATCATCAACGCGGAGGCGGAATAAAGGTGCCCTTTCACCGGATCGGTGAGGAGGCGGCCCACACGGAGCAAGGCGGAGGCGGCAATCGCCGCGGCGGATGTGTCGAGCAGGTTGCGCCGGCTTGCCGGCGCCAGAAAGTCCCACGGCGGAATGCCGTCGGCGTTGGTATGGCGCAGGAAATAATCCGCGCACGCCTCGGCGGTCGCAAGCAGACGCGTGTCGCGGCTGTATTCATGGCAAGTCGCAAAGCCGTACATCGCCCATGCCAGGCCGCGGGACCAGCAGGAATCGCCCCGATAGCCTTGCTGCGTGCTCTGGCGGATGAACTCCCCGGTTTCGATGTCGAATATGCCTTCATGCGCCGTCGATCCGTCGCCACGCACGAGCGTGCGCCGGGTGGTGAGGCAGTGGCGAACCGCAATCTCGCGGAGCCGCTTGTCGCCGGTTTCGTTCGCCGCGAAGAAGATCAGCCCGACGTTCATCATGAGGTCGATGAACAGGCTGTCATCGCTGACGAACGAACTCAAATACTGCCCGGCTTCGCGGTAACGGCCGGCGAGCGTGCGGCCCGCTTCCACGAGAACTTCTTTCAGTTTCGCTTCGCCCGTCAGTCTGTACCAGCGGTAGTAAGTGGAAAAGAACAGAAAGCCGAGATCCTGGCTCTGTTTGTCCGTCTTGCGCTGCTCAATCGGCTGCGTGTATCGGATCGCCTGCTCCTGCCAGTAGCGGGCTTCGGCGCTGCCTTCGTCGGCCCGGCGCCGGAAGATCCACATCATGCCCGGGAAGAAACCCGTACACCAGTCCGCCCACGTCTCCCCGTCGTGCCTCCAACGGCCGTCCCGGGTGTACATCGGATAAAAATCCGGATGCTGTTCGATTACGTGCCGCACCTGCTGCTGAGCGAAGCGTAACGCCTCTTCCAGCAGATTGCGGTCCGTGTCCTGAACAAATTGAATCACTCCATCTCCTCGCGCGGGCCAAGGATAGTCCCCATGTTCCCTCAAGCCCAACCGGCGCTTCCGAACGGCTGTCCCCGTGTCACGAAATCACCGTACCGCCGTTGTCTCAAATATTATATCCGCCGCACCTTTGCCGATACTGTGTTGTGGGAGGGCTTGTGCGCCGTTACAGCGTCTGGGTCGCGGGAATTCTCTTCGGAATCTGGCCCACTCTGCTCGGTGCGCAGGAGATGCCCGGGGCATTTGCGCCATCGCAGCCGCCTCCTGCCCCACTGGCCCCGGCGGTACGGCGCCAACCGTGGGCGCTGCGGGAAGCCCTTCCCACCGCCGCGTTCGAACTCCCGCCGCTAAGCGACACCGAGGCCGCACCGCGCTGGCGTGGCGGCGCGAGACAAACAGGCATCGAGCGCCCGGTGCCCCCCGCCGGTCTCTCTAGTGGCGCCGCATCGGTACTCCCCGGCGGCCGCGTCGGCTGGCGCCTCCTTCTGCGCTCGCCGGGCGCCGTGGCTCTGCGTATCCACTTTTCCCGTTTCTCCTTGTCGGGCGCGGCGGTCTGGTTGTACCCGGCCGGCCTTGCGTCGCGAGCGAGCGGACCTTACTCGGCGCAAGGTCCAAACGGAACCGGCGAATTCTGGTCGCCCCGCATCCCGTCGGACTCAGTCGTCATCGAGTACGACGCACCGTACGGCGCGGCGCCGGAAGAGCCGCTTCCCTTCGCGATCGACAATTTGGCGCATCTCTGGACCAACCCTCCGCCGGAGCAGATCCCTGAATCGTCCACGTCGACCGGCGCGGCATCCTGCGAGTTGGATGTGAGTTGCCACTCCAACTACGTAAAACTGGCGAGCGGCGTAGTGATGTACGAATTCATCGGAAGCGGCGGAGGCTCCTATGTCTGCTCCGGCGCGATGATCAACTCTGCGGCGAATAACTTCACTCCCTATTTGCTCACCGCTCACCACTGCGTCAGCTCGAACACGGAGGCGCAGACAGTCCAAGCTTACTTTTTCTACCAGACGTCCACCTGCAACGGCACGCCTCCGGACTTATACAGTGTGCCCACCGTAAGCGGGGCGAGTTACCTGGCTGGTGCGCCGATCCCGCAAGGCGATTACGAACTCTTACTACTCGACAGTCCGGCGCCTTCGGGCACGTATTTCTTCGGATGGTCAGCCAGCGACCCTCCGATTGGGTCGAACGTCACCGGCATTCATCACCCGGAGGGCTCCTGGACCCGTATCGCCTTCGGAACACGCGCTCCGGATGCGGAAGTCTCCATCTCCGGACAAATCGGCCCGGCGTCGCTCTACTACCAGGTCAATTACACCCAAGGGTTAACCGAGCCCGGTTCCTCGGGCTCTCCGCTTCTGAACGGGTCGAATCAGGTAGTGGGCACGCTCACCGGCGGACCGGACGTTTCACCGACGGAATCGATCTGCTCCATCAATCCCTACGACACCACCTACAGCCGCTTCTCCGACGCGTACCCGGCGATCTCCAGTTACCTGAACCAGCCTCCCGTGTCGTCGCTTACCATCTCGCCCACTACGTTGAATTTCACCGAAACAAACGGCGTTTGGGCGAATGCCGGCGCCGTCAATCTCACGATTCAGTCGCCCACGGCCGCCATCTTCTCGGTGACTACCGCAGACTCGTGGCTCACAGCTACCCCTTCCACCGGGACTGTGCAATCCGGTGGTAACGCGACGGTACGCATTGTGGTGAGTTCAGGCGCATTCGCCTCGGCGGGCACCTACTCCAGTTCAGTAACCGTCACGGTCGGCACGGCAGCGCCTGTCGTGATCCCCGTATCGGTTACGGTCAGCGGAAATCAGCCTCACGTCACAGTCACAATCACGCCGAATCCGGTGCCGGAGTCCACGCCGGATTCGAGCGGCTACGCGTGGTTCTTCAGCATAAAGCTCACTGAAGCCACAGGCGTGGCCACGAATGTGACTCAGTTCCAGATTCTTGGAACGGATTATTCCGGCCAGATCGCGCAATTCTTCGGCTCCACCACTCTTCCCGCGCTCGCCTCTCTCACCGCTTCGGTTCGCATGAAGAATCTGGTGCCTCCGGCCAGTGGCGCCATCCAGCTTGGGGGAGCCGACGTCTCGAGTGGCACACCCTGGTCCGCCAGCCAGGACATCTCATTTCTCGGCCCCTCGGCGGGGGCGTCGCTGAAGTTGACCAGCATGCCGGCGTCCGTGCGGCAAAACGCATCCGACTCGAGTTGCCCCTGGCGGCAAACGCTGGTGCTTGAGGAGACTGCCGGCGTGGCTGTAACGCTTAACCACTTCACCGCCGGCGGAACGGAGCTTTCCTCGCAGCTCGCCTATTACTTCGGCTCGACGCAGCTACCTTCCGGCGGGTCACTTGCGACGAGCCTTTGCTGGACCGGCATAAACGCGCCCGCCACGATCGTTGCCCAGGTGAGCGGCGTGGATGACGAGGGAAACAATGTGAATGGCACCGTTTCCACCTCGTTTCTCGGCCCGGCCCCGGCGCCTGGCGCGCTGAGCGCGGCCCCGGCAAGCCTGCAGCTCAAACAAGGAGGCGCCACCAGCGTGCAGATCTCGCTCTCCCTCGGTTCTTCCTCCGCGCCCTGGACCGCGACTCCGGTTTACGATGAGCCTCCATCTTCCTGGCTGAACGTGTCCGCCCTCTCGGGAACCGGGCCTGCGTCTCTGCAGATTTCTGCTAACGCGAACGGCCTTGTACCGGGCCTCTACCAGGCGACGCTGTACCTGCAGTCGCCCGATACAGTCCCCCAGATGGCTGCGGTCCCGATTCAGTTCGTGGTTCCTGGCGCGGCGGTCAACGGCGCTTCGTTTGCAGCGGGCGCCGCGCCGGGCATGACTCTCAGCGTCTTCAGCTCGGGATTGGCGTCAACGACGGCGTCGGCTTCGGCGGTGCCGCTGGCCACTACGATGGCCGGAACCACAGCCACCGTCAGCGGCGCCGCCGCGCCCCTCTACTTCGTCTCTCCCAACCAGGTGAACCTGCAGATTCCTTATGAAGTGAAGTCCGGCAATGCGACTCTTACGATCAACTCTCCCGCAGGCGGCTCTTTCTCCCAATCGATCTACATCGTGCCGAGCGCTCCGGGCATTTTCACAACCGCCGATGGGCGCTACATCGTGCCCCAAGTCAGCGTGCTTCCGGGCAATTACGCGACGCTGTTTCTGACCGGCGCTGGCGCCGTGTCGCCGTCGATTGCGACGGGAGCCGCGCCTCCCTTGGGCTCCGCGGTCAGCAGCCTTCCCAAGCCGGTGGGCTACGTCGAGGTCTATATCGGCGGCGAATCCGCGCAGGTCAGCTTCGCCGGTGTCCCCGACTTGCTGGTCGGCGTCGCGCAGGTCAACTTCCGCGTGCCGTCCGATATGAAGTCCGGCGATCAGCCGGTGGTTGTCATCGTCGGCAACGCCTCGAGCCAAACCGCCTATCTGCGCGTAGGTCCGTAACCCGGACCACGGCGCTTGCTACACTTTCGCTGATGCCTGCTGCAAAAGTCACCGTTGTCAACAACGGAGGGATCCGGATCGAGGGGGATTTTGTCATCACCGACGCCGAAGGACGCGAATTCGGACTCGGCGGACGCACCGTGATTACGCTCTGCCGCTGCGGACATTCGGCAAACAAGCCGTTCTGCGATGGGAGCCACCGCGCGTGTTCGTTCGACTCCACGGTCACCGCCCGCGAACTCCCTCCGCCCAAGCCCAAGGTTTAGCCCCCAACGCCATGCAGCCGAGAGTCGGACTGTTTAGCATCGGCCTCGATGCCTACTGGCCGCAGTTTCCGGGGCTCGAGCAGCGGCTGCGCGGTTACTCCAACCGGCTCGCGGCGCGGATCGAGCAACTCGGCGCCGAGGTGGTCAATCTCGGCATGATCGACACGCCGGGAAAGGCCGCCGCGGCCGGCCACGCGCTGCGCCGCGCCGACGTGGACCTGATCTTCCTGCACATCACGACGTACGCGCTGTCGGCAACCGTGCTGCCAGTCGTGCGGCGCGCTACAGCTCCGGTCATCGTGCTGAATCTTGCGCCGGCTGAGTCGATCGACTACACGGCTTTCAACCGCCTCGGCGACCGCCGAACCATGACCGGAGATTGGCTCGCCTTCTGCCAGGCGTGCCCGGCGCCGGAGATAGCCAACGTTTTCGCGCGCTGCGGCATTCCGTTCTTCCAAGTGACGGGCATGCTCGAAAACGACGCGTCTGCCTGGAGTGAGATCGAAGACTGGGTGGCGGCGGCGCGCGTGATGTCCGTGATGGAACGCAACCGCATGGGCGTGATGGGCCATTACTACGGTGGCATGCTCGATATCTACTCCGACCTCACGCTGCAATGCGCCACCTTTGGCGGGCACGTCGAGATGATCGAAGTGGACGAACTTGCCGCTCTGCGCGAAGCGGTCGACGAAGCCGCAATCCGCGCCCGCCTGGATGACTTCGCCCTATCATTCGACATCCAACCAAACTGCGCGGCCAAGGATCTTGCGCTTGCCGCGCGCACCTCGGTCGCGCTCGACTGTCTGGTCGAACGCCATCGACTCGGCTCGCTCGCCTACTTCTACAGCGGCGCCGGCAACCGCGCCAACGAGGACGCAATCAGCTCCATCATCCTCGGCGCCAGCCTTCTAACCGCGCGCGGCGTGCCGGTGGCTGGAGAACTCGAAATCAAGAACGTGCAGGCCATGAAGATCCTCGATTCCTTCGGCGCGGGCGGCTCGTTCAGCGAATACTACGCCCTCGACTTTCGCGACGACGTCGTATTGCTCGGCCACGACGGCCCAGGCCACATCGCCATCGCTGAAGGCAAAACGAAAGTGCGCCCGCTCGACGTCTATCACGGCAAAGTGGGCCGTGGACTTTCGGTCGAGATGAGCGTGAAGCACGGACCCGTAACGCTGCTCTCCGTCGTCGAATCCGCGGGGAAGTTGAAGCTGCTCGTCGCCGAAGGCGAGTCCGTGCCCGGACCGATCTTAGAAATCGGCAATACGAACAGCCGATATAGGTTCCCCAGCGGCGCGCGCGGCTTTGTAAACGCCTGGAACAGCCACGGCCCGGCGCATCACTGCGCCATCGGCGTAGGTCACATCGCCGCAAAAGTAGGCAAGCTGGCGCAGTTGCTAAATATCGAGTGCCCGCGCGTTTGTTAACCCGTCACAGTCCGTCGAGAACCCGCACATCGGGAAGCGCGCGATAATCCTCGGCGTAATCGAGCCCATAGCCGACCACAAACTCGTCCGGAATGCGAAACCCGGAATACTTGACCTCGACCGCTCGCTGGCGCCGGCTCGGCTTATCGAGCAGCGCGGCGATGCGCATTGACCGAGGCTTGCGCTGCGCCAGCAGGTGGCTCAGGTAATTCAGCGTCACGCCACTGTCGACGATGTCTTCCACCACCAGCACGTCGCAGCCTTCAATCGACAGGTCAAGATCCTTCGTGAGTTTCACCTCACCCGAGGTCGTGTTGTTCTTTCCATAGCTCGATATGCCGATGAAGTCGATGCGGACCGGCGTGGAGATTGCGCGGGCCAGGTCGGCGAGAAAGAAACAGCTCCCTTTCAGGATCCCGATCAGGTACAGCGGCCCTTGCGGATAATCCGCGCTGATCTGCGCGCCCATCTCCGCCACGCGCCGCCGGATATCCTGCTCGGAGATCAATACGCGGCCCGCAACGGTCATGATTGCTTATGGTACGGCGGAAATCTAGTCGGAGGCGTGCGAGGGCGTCTGGCCGAGAGCGGCGTGGAGCCGCGGACTGCCCGGTCCGATATGGATGTGCGCCCCGGTGGCTTTTCCCGGCACAGCCGCCCGAAAAGCGTAGAACGGAATGTGCCGCGTTTCAAGATAGCCGAGAAGCCACTGGCCCTCGGGGCTGTCGGGACTGACCGCTACGTCCACGCGTCCGCGATGGTCGAAACCCAGCGCCTCGTGCACCGCCGTCTGGCCGTTGGCGCTCACCGGCAGAGTCTCCGAAAAGCGCAACTGGAAGGCCTGCGCGATCGCGGGAAGTCCGCCCGGATCAAAGTGACCGTTGCCCTCGTATCGCTCGACTAGCGGCGTCGCGACAGGCGCGGCTTCTGCCATTTGTTCGCGCTGGGCCGCGGCGGCGAGTTCATCGAATAATTCGGCGCGCTCGCGCGCCAGAGTCAGCGCCGTTTCCCGCTCCCGTACTTCTTCGGCGGCCGGGGCCGCTTCGTTGCGGGCGATGGCGCCGTTGGCTGCAAGCTCCTGCTCCCGCTGCAGCGCGGCGCGCCCCCGCTCCAGCCTTCTCTCCGCCGCGGCCACCATCTCCTTCACGTCCGCCTCGCTCAACGCGGCGCCCGGCGTGGCATAAAGCGTACGTTCATAAATCGCCTCGTCCCGCGCGTCGGCGAGTTTCTCTTCCGCTTCCGTGAGACGCGCCTTCGGAAGCGCCCCGGCCTCGACCAGCGCCTTCACGCGGTCCACGCCGGCCTGAGCGAGCGCCACTTCGCGCGCCGAGATCGGAGAAAGCCCCCCGGATCCCCCGGCTTGGGATGCCGGCGCCACCGAAACATTTGTGTTCTCAATTGTTTGAGCGGTTCCCGGCTCCGCCGCCAGCAGAAAAACACTGCAAGCGAGCACAAAAATCGCACGAGGATCTTGCATTGGGGAAATCTCAGGGTAACATACGGGTAGGGAGTTCCGCTTATTCGAGAAGAACTGCTTTCTGTAACGAATTCTTCACCGAATCCGGCCATCGTCTCGATCCCTCCGCCCGCTGCCGCCTCCCCCGAACCATCCTGGCGCGTCGCCGTGCGCGCCGCGGAATCCAAGAAAGCCACTGCCATTCGCGTGCTCGATCTGCGCGAAGTCACCACCATGGCCGACTTCTTCGTGATCTGCACCGGCGCCAATCCGCGGCAGATCCAAACAGTGGCCGAGGAGATCGGCGCGCAACTGGCCAAACAAGGTGAACATGCGCTGAGCGTCGAAGGGATGCGGAGCGCGGAGTGGGTGCTGCTGGATTATGGCGACCTCGTGGTGCACGTGTTTAGCGAAGCGGCGCGTGCCTACTACGGGCTTGACCGCCTCTGGCGCCACGCCCGCGAAGTTCCCCTGCCCTGATCCGCGTCGCAAGGCGCCGCCGGCACGTGGCGCTGTAGCCAGGGTGCGCGTTTTCGTAATCTAGTAGCGATGAAACGCGCTCTGCTGGCAGTCTGTCTTATTGCTCCTGTCTTCGCACAAACCCAAACGCCGCGCCCGGAATATCCCCGTCCGCAGTTCGAGCGCACAGACTGGGTAAACCTGAACGGAAAATGGCAGTTCGAATTTGACGACTCCAACGCCGGATTCGATGCGCGCTGGTGGGACACGGCCAAGCCGTTCTCCAAAACTATTACGGTCCCTTATTGTTTTGAAAGCAAACTGAGCGGCATCAACGACCCGGGCTTCCATCCCTGGGTCTGGTACCGCCGGACCTTCACTACGCCCGCTTCCTGGAGCGGACGCCGCACGCTGCTGCACTTTGGCGCGGTCGACTATCGCGCCTGGGTGTGGGTCAATGGCTCCCTCGCCGGCACCCATGAGGGCGGCAATGTCCCGTTCACATTCGACATCACGCCATTACTTAAATCGGGCGAGAATACTCTGACGGTGCGCGCCGAAGACCCCCCGCGTGACCGCTACATCCCGCGTGGCAAGCAGTATTGGAAGGAGAAATCGGAAAGCATCTTTTACACGCGCACCAGCGGCATCTGGCAGACAGTGTGGATCGAACCCGTTGCCCCGTCCTATCTCGACCACGTACGCATCACCTCCGGCGTGGACGGTCTGGCGCGGTTTCACGCCATCGTCGACGGCGCCAAGCCGGGGCTCACGTTCCGGGCCGTCGTGCGCTCGGCCGGAGCGGACGTCGCCTCCGCAAGCGCTCCCGCGACTGACGCGCATGTCTGGGCTACCGCGCAGGTGGCCAATCCGATGCTCTGGTCCTTCGATCACCCGAACCTGTACGACGTCCTGTTCCAACTCCTCGACAGCGGGAAGGTCGTCGACGAAGTCCACTCGTATCTGGGCTTCCGCACCATCAGCGAGGACAACGGCATGGTGGCTATCAATGGCCGCCGGACCGTGCTGAAATTCGTGCTCGACCAGGGCTATTGGCCCGAATCGAATCTGACGCCACCTTCGGACGACGCCATCCAATACGACATCCGCATGACCAAAGAGATGGGCTTCAACGGCGCCCGCAAGCATCAGAAGGTAGAAGACCCCCGATATCTCTACTGGGCCGACAAAATGGGCCTGATGGTCTCAGGCGAGATGGCCAACGCGCAGGAGTTCGACCCCGGCGCGGTAGAGCGCTTCACGCGCGAATGGATGGCCGCGGTCGAGCGCGATTACAACCACCCCTCCATCGTCATCTGGGCGCCGATTAACGAAAGCTGGGGCGTGCCGAAGCTCGAAGATGACCCGCGCCAAAGCGCATACATCAAGGGACTGTACCACCTGACCGGCGCGCTCGATTCCACCCGCCCGGTCATCGACAACGAAGGCTGGCAGCATACCGACGAAACCGACCTGTTCGCCATGCACGACTACACCGGCCAAGGGGACGCGCTCGCAGCCAAGTACGCCAACCTCGGCGATCCCGATTCGCCGCTTCCCGATGTCGGCCGTGAAACGCTCCTCTCCGGCTACGCCTACAACGGCACGCCGATTTACCTCTCCGAGTTCGGCGGTGTTTCCTACATCCCGCAAGGAGCGCACGTGCCATCAAACGCCTGGGGCTATGCAGGCTTGATGAAGACGCAACAGGACGCGCTCGTCCGCATCGGATCGCTTTTTTCCGCCATCGCCGCCACACCCGCCTTCTCCGGCTTCTGCTACACCCAACTCACCGACGTCGAGCAGGAAGTGAACGGCCTCATGACCTACGACCGCAAGCCGAAATATCCGGTCGAGGAAATCAAGAAGCTGAACGACATGGTCAAGTAGCTGCCCGGCTCGAATTTCCGCCGAGCCGCAGAAATTCGTTCACAAATCGCCGCGCTCCGCTAAGGCATGGCGCGCGAGTAAGTTACCCGTAGTCTGCCCGGACTACCGCATCACGCCCCGGTTACCCTCATGCGCGGAAGGACATCCCCATGAGCACCACAACAACAACGAACACCAACCCGGTGGTTCTGCCGGACGAAAATCCGGCCTTCGACCAGGCCTACTGGGCCTCTCAGCCTCCGGAAGTTCAGGCTCTACAGAATCTCGCCGCGCCGCAGTCCGCGGCGCTCTCTCTCGCCGCAAAAGGCTTCACCATCGACGTTCCGATCATGGTCTGGAAATGGGACCCCTGGAAGGTCATGCGCCTGCGCGTGCAATACGGCTACACCTGGGTGCCCTCGGCCTTGCAGCCGCCGATTCAGGAAGCCCCCGGCGTCAATCTTCCGGGCCTCCAGCCTTACGACCCCAACAATCCACCGGCCGGCTCCATCAAAGTGAGCCTCAACCTCGCAGACTACCCGCCGTACAATCCGCCCGCTCCCGCGCCGCAGCCCGCCACCACCGACTACGTCGGCTCGCTTGACTTCGGCAACATCTACTTCGCGCTCCCCGGCGATCCCACGCCCGACGGCGTCATCGTCACAGATTCGCGCGGCACGTTTCTCAAACACCGGCAGGTTGTGCAGACTCCCTTTGGCCCCATGATCAACGGCTGGTACGAACTTTTGTCCGCGCCGGCGCCTTCCGCCAACTGAGGGACGCAACCCATGATGCACTCCACTCGAGGCCCGCGGTTCACCGCCGCGGCCCTCGCCGCATGTCTGCTCTTCGCCTCCGCGCCTGCACACGGCCAGGCATCCTTGTTGTTCACGCCGCAACCGCTGCGCACCTCGCGAAGCCTCGGCATCAAGAACGTCGGCCTCTGGACCGTCGAGGTCTGCAACGACAGCGACAAGCTTCTCTCGCTTCCTCAGGAGCGCATCCTCATGGCCGCTCCGTCACTGTGGGCTCTCGACCACGCCACTGCTCTCGCCATGCTGCAGCAGAACCGCGTCCACGAACCACACCTCATCGCCTCGACCCTTCTGCGGCAGTCGCTCATCCTGGCCACGGTTCTCGTCGCCGGCGGTATGATCACCGCCAGCGCACGCGCCCTCGCCAGCCTGACCATCGGCTCAACCGCCGTCCAGCAGGTGGCAGGCGACTTGAAGGGCCAGATCCCCGATCTGACCGGCATCCAGAACAACCTCCTCGAACCGTCACTTTCACTTGCTCCCGGCGCCTGCGCCACACGCACCGTGCTGGGCGGCCTCCACAAGGGCGCAACGGCGATTCCCGCGAAAATCCAGTAGCCCGAAGTTGCACTCCCAGGACCGTCGCTTAATCGACGGTCCTAACGCCCCAATGTCGAGCTACAATGGGGTCATGTCTGGTTACGCCGTTCCCGAAGTCCTCGTTAGCACTGCCTGGGTGGCCGACCACCTGGACGATTCCAACGTCCGCCTTGTCGAAATAGACGTCGATACGAAGGCCTACCACGAAGGCCACGCCCCGAGCGCCCTGGGATGGTCCTGGAACACGCAGCTCTGCGACACCGTGCGCCGCGACATCATCCCGAAGGACCGGTTTGAAGCCCTCATGGCTACCTCGGGCATCTCGAATTCCACCACCGTCGTCCTCTACGGCGACAACAACAACTGGTTTGCCGCCTGGGCATTCTGGCAGATGAAAATCTACGGCCACGCCGACGTTCGCCTGATGAACGGCGGCCGCAAGAAGTGGCTCGCAGAAGGCCGCGAGCTCACGCTGGCCGAACCCACTTCCACGCCGGCGGTCTACCGCGCCGCCGGTCCGGATCTTTCCCTCCGCGCCTTCCTCCCTCAGGTGCAAGCCGCGCTTGCCTCTGGCGCCGCGGCGTTGGTCGACGTCCGCAGCCCGCGGGAGTTCAGCGGCGAAATTCTCGCTCCCCCCGGACTTCCCGAAACCTGCCAGCGTGGCGGCCACATTCCCGGCGCGCGCAACATCCCCTGGGGCAAGGCCTGCAATGACGACGGCTCCTTCAAGAGCGCAGACGAACTCCGTTCGCTATATGGCGCTGAGGGCATCGACGGCTCAAGGGCGGTCATCGCCTACTGCCGCATCGGTGAGCGATCCAGTCACACGTGGTTCGTATTGAAATACCTGCTGGGCTACCAGAATGTCGTCAACTACGACGGTTCGTGGACCGAGTGGGGCAATCTCGTAGGCGCAGCGGTCGAAACCGGGGCCGCGAAGGCCGTTGCCGCATGAAGGCCGAAGATTACCGCGAGCGCCGCATCGAGATTGAGGGCTGGGAGGTGAACCTCGCCACCTACAAAATCGGCGAGACGTACCACTGCCACGCCGGCAATGTGTCCCCGGGCGCTAACATCGCCCGCGCCCACGGCACAACGCGCGAAGAGGCCGAGCAGCGCGCCGTCGAGCGCAGCCGCGAACACCTGTCGAAGACCCGGGTCCGCGCCGTTTAGCCTGGCGCGTCCTCAGTTCGCCTGGTCTTCGATCATCATCATGCAGAAGGTGCAGGCGTCGGTGCCTGTCACCTTGTACATTTCGCAGACCGGCGGCGCCGCGCACTGGGCCGGCGCATCCGGCTCCTGTTCATGCGCGCGCTCCCAGAGCACGCCCGCCAGCGGGCACTTCCGCTCCACCCGAAAATCGGTGTTCGTTACGTATGCCATGAATCGCCCCTCTCTGGATCCCGCTTTCCGAGCGGGATCACCCGCCCGAACCCTGCCGGTCCCTACCCCCCTTTTACCGCAACTTTGTTTTTCGTGTGTGCAAGCCCATCGCCCCAGCCACAGGCAACCGGGTCTGTATTAGCATGACTGGCAGACTGCAATGCGGAAAGCGCCATGAAATCCACGTATAACCTCATCGCCGGCGCCAGCGTCGAGCGCCTCGCCGCTTTAAGCGATGGCGTCTTCGCCGTAGCGCTGACGCTCCTGGTCCTCGATATCCACGCCCCCGCTTCCGCCGCCATCCACTCCGAGCAATCCTTATGGTTCGCCATTGTCTCGCTCGGTCCTCACCTGCTCGTCTACGCCATGACGTTCATGACGCTCGGCATCTTCTGGGTCGGACAGCAGACGCAACTCAATCACCTCGCCCGCACGAACCGCAGCCTTACCTGGATCCACCTTTCCTTCCTTTTCTCCGTTTCGATGATGCCCTTCTCCACCACTCTGCTCGCGTCCTTCACTACTTACCGGATCGCCCTGCTCACCTACTGGCTGAATATCCTCGCGCTCGGGGCGACACTGTTTTTCAGTTGGATCTGCGCTACCGGCAGCGGCCACGTGAAGCCGGACGTTCCGCCGCATGTCTCCACCGCCATCAAGCGCCGCATCTTCATCGCGCAGGGGCTCTACGCCTTTGGCGCCGCGCTCTGCCTTTTCGATACTTACTGGAGCATCGGTTTCATCGTGGCCGTTCAGCTTAGCTACGCCGTAGCCCCCCGTCTTCCCCGACTGCACCGCCGCGAAGTCCCACCATCGCGCTAAACTACCCTCG
Source organism: Acidobacteriota bacterium (assembly GCA_021778335.1). GTDB lineage: Bacteria > Acidobacteriota > Terriglobia > Bryobacterales > Bryobacteraceae > JAJYKC01. Next base: position 27,780 of record JAJYCN010000013.1, read on the forward strand.
AAAGCGTGGCCTTGCCGTGACGCCGTCCGACTTCCGCCGTCTCGCATTGAGTCTGCCCGAAGTGGAGGAAAGCTCCCATTTCGGTGCGCCCGATTTCCGCGTCGGCGGCCGGATCTTTGCCACCCTCGCCGCGGAGAAGTACGGCTACGGCAACCTGATGTTGACACCAGAAATCCAGGCCGAGTTCGTCTCCGAGCTGCCGAACGTCTTCCTTCCCGTTCCCGGCGGTTGGGGAAGGATGGGAGCAACGCACGTCCGCCTCGCCGCCGTCACCGAAGATGTCCTCGCCGGCGCTCTCCACACTGCATGGAAACTCCGGACAAACAAGAACGCAAACTCACGCCCCAAGCCAAAGGGACGTAAGCGCGCTACGGATTCCCCGCAAACAATTTCACCTTCGCCGCCTCCGAGATCGTGACCACCGCCGGATGTTTCAATCGGCGCTCGACCGAGATCGCGTAGAACCGCTCGGTGATCGACTCCACGACTCCGATGGAGGAAACCCGGTAATGCGTCCGAACCTCTTGTGCGATCGCCGTCGGAGCCGGGAACACTCCCGCGCCCGCCTGGCCGAATGTCGTCATCAGCGCGCGGTCCTTGAACTCAGCGACAACCTTGGGCCGGATGCTCTCGCTATCGAACCACTGGTCGAGCGGCCTTCTCAAGCTCAGCCCCTCCATCGGCAGCAGAAACGGCGCGCCGTCCAGTGACGCGGGAAACTTGCGCCGGTAACGCTCGGCCAACGGCGGAGCGGCAAACAGCGTCACGGTCGACGTGCCCAATAGATGGCTGTACGCCTTCACCGGAATCGTCCCCGGGACCGGTGACTCCGTAAGCACCACATCCAACCGATGCTCAGCCAACTCCCCTAGCAGACGTTCCGGTGTACCTTCGTCGCAGACGATCTGCACAGCTTCTTCCATCTCGAGCGCCGGCCGCAAAATCCGGTAGGCAATCAATTTCGGAACCAGATCCGAAATCCCAACCTGAAGTTGCATCGGCCGGCCCCGCGGCCTGCCTTTGAGAACATCCTGTAGTTCCTGGCCCAGGCTGAAGATCTCTTCCGCATACCGGTACACCATCTGGCCGACCTCGGTTAACACGAGTCCGCGCCCGGCTTTGGTGAACAACTGCTCTCCGAGCGACTCTTCCAGCAACCTTATCTGCCCGCTAATCGTCGGCTGCGCCAGGCGCAGTTTCTGGCCCGCCCGCGAGATACTGCCTTCCTTCGCGGCCATCCAGAAGTAGAGCAGGTGATGGTAATTCAGCCATTCCACATCTTCACTCTACATCGAAAAAACCGATCTTTCTGCTAGGAACTATCTATTTGTCGATACGTCCTACACGCGCCTATAGTGGAGGTGAATCGCTCGGAGCCGCGGCCTCATGAACTTCGCCATCCTCCAGAATTACCGTCGGCGCCTCACGAGCAAGGCGGCAGAACTGAGGCGGAAAATCTGGAAACCCCGGCTGTTCCACGCGAGCCGGCGAACGCGAAAGTACCCTCCTCAACCCACGCTAACGCTCAACGAGCATGCACGCCTCTGGGCCGAGATTCAAGCCGCACTCCGCCGCATCGACTGCGGCGTCTTTGGTGTGTGCGAAAGTTGCAGACAGCCCATTCCGCCGGAGCGTCTGAAGGCAGTCCCGTGGACACGCTATTGCGTGCACTGCCGGCCAGGCGGGGATTCCGGCCCGGGACCGGGAAACGCCCTCCTGGTTCCCAGGCAACTCCTCGCCGCTTGATGGGCTTGAGGTTCGACTACGGCTCGCTGCCCGGCCTGCGGCGCAGCGTCGGCCGTTCGTCGTCGTCCGTCTTACCGCCTGCTTCAGCTCCTCCTTCAGCCGGTATCGCATCCGCCGGTCGCCGCCGAAGCGTCGGACCCGAATCGCTGTTGGCCTTTAGCGTCCTGCTCTTCCCGGCCTGTTCCAACTTCTCCTTGACGTCCCTGAAGTTCGACGTCGTCACAATGTACTGCGGCTGCGCCGCCAGTAACTGCTCGATGTTCTTTTGCGTCCGCTCGATGCGTTCCCCGGTCACCGGATGGGAACGGAACAACTTCGCCATCGTCCCGGGCTTGGATTTCTCCATCGTCTCGAGCCGCTCGAAGAAGCCCACCATCGCCGTGGGATCGTAACCCGTCTTCGCCATGTACTGCAGCCCCAGCACGTCCGCCTCGCGCTCGAAGTCTCGCGAATACTTCAGAAAGGTCATGGGCACTACGAGGCCGGCAGCCTGCCGCGCGGCATAGCCTGCCCATCCACCCATGAAGATCAATGGCAGAGAAGCCCAGTTCACCACCTGCCCTCGGGAAACCTGCCGGGTGCTGTGCCGGGCCGCCACATGTCCCAACTCGTGCGCGATTACCCCCGCCAGTTCAGCCTCATCGTTCGCCTTCAGCAGAACCCCGGTATTCACATACACAAAACCACCGGGAAGCGCGAACGCGTTCACCTGCGGATTGTCCAGCACTTTCACGATCACCGGGACCCTCACATCGGAATTCCGCGCCAGGTTCTGGCCGATGCGATTCACATATTCCGCGATCGCCGGGTCTCGCACGATCGGGGCGTCCCGCTCGATTTGCGCAGCCATTCCCTTACCCAGCGAGATTTCCTTTTCGAGCGAGTAAAGGTTCAACCCCTTACCCACATTCCGGTCGCCGATTTGATCCAGATCGATCTTCTTGTCTTCCGCGCGCGCCGGCGCGAAGCCGGGCAGCAACAGCAGCCCAATCGACACCATCAACGCAACACTCCGTCGCATTTTCGTCCCCTTTCAGTGCTTCAGCGCGGCATCCGTCGGAACCGGAGCCGCCATGCCCGGCCGTCGCCGTGCTGCCGTTCTCTTCGTCCAGCCGCCATTCTTCATTGCGGCCTGTATCAGTAGATACTCGCCGAGGTTATCCATCGTCAGCAGGCCTGCGATCCGGCCCTGATGCAGCACAGGCATCGTGTGGCACTTGCACTCCTGAAGGCGTTGGATGGCCGTTTCGAGCATCTCGGTATCCTCCGCGGCGAAAAAGTCCCTTCGCATCACCGCCGACACCGGATATTTGTTTCCTTGCTCGGCCAGTGCCAGAAGCAGGTCGGCTCGCGTCAGAATTCCCACCACTTCTCCCTGCTCCACGACGGGGAAATCTTGCTGCGACCCCTGCAACACCATCCTCGCCGCATCCACCAGCGTGTCGCCGGGGCTCAACTGCTGGAAGTCCGTCATCATCGCCGTCTGAACCGGCGTACCCGCCAGCGCTGCTTTCATCTGTGTCGCGCTCGCCTCTTGCGATGCGCCGATCCACACGAACAACGCGATGAACATCAACAGAGGATTGAAAAACAGGCCCAAAAGCCCGAACCCAAAAGCTACGCCCTGTCCGATGCCCGCCGCCACTTGAGTTGCCCGCACGTAGTCCAATCGCTTTGCCAGAAGCGCCCGCAGCACACGTCCCCCGTCCATCGGGAATGCCGGTATCAGGTTGAATACCACCAGCGTCACGTTCGCCACCATCAGCCGCGCCAGCAGCGGACCACTTGCCACGTGCAACTGGCCGAGCGGCGCCCAGGCATGGCTGACGGTCAACCAGACGAAGAGCCCCGCCGCGATGGCCACGTTCACCAGCGGCCCGGCAACCGCAACCCACAGCTCCTGCTCCGGCTTCTCCGGCATCCGCTCCAGCCTCGCCACGCCGCCAATCGGCAGCAGCGTAATATCCCGCGTCGGGATCCCGAACTGCCGCGCGGCCATCGCGTGGCCGAGTTCGTGCAAAACGACGCAGGCAAACAGCGCCAGGATAAATAAGACTCCCTCCAGCACCGCCTCCAGACTCCGTCCCGACGCCCAGTGCGCCGCGCCAACCCAGGCCAGCAGCAGAAGGAAGGTCGCGTGAATGCGCAATTCAATTCCAGCGAGGCTACCGATTCTCCACGACCATCTCATAACCGCTCTTCCCTTCTTTCGTTAGTACGACTTCCGCCTGTTTCCGCGTCCACACTAAAGACGCAGCAATCGAAACTCCAATTACTGTCCCGATGATCCCCAGCGAAAACCCGGTGGGAAACTTCCCGCCGAATGCTTCGTTCAGCCAAACCATCTTCAGACCCACAAACATCAGCACCACCGCCAGGCCGTATTTCAATAACACGAACCGCTCCACCGCCCCCGCGAGCAGGAAGTACAACGACCGCAACCCCAGCAGCGCGAACACGTTCGAGGTGAATACGACCAGCGGCTCCTTGGTGATCGCAAAGACCGCCGGTACCGAGTCCGCGGCGAACAGGATGTCGCTCACCTCGGCAAACAACAGCGCCAGGAACAACGGCGCCGCGTAGAGCACGCCGTTCAGCCTCACGAAAAACCTCGGCCCGTGGAACTCATGCGTCACCGGAACGAACCGCCGGAACAGCCGGATCACAGGGTTCCGCTCCGGCTCGATTTTCTTCTCCGGCGCGAACATCATTTTGAACCCGGTCAGAATCAGAAACGCGCCGAACACCAGCGTCAGCCAGTAATTTTCGAGCAGTGTCGAGCCCAGCCCGATGAACATGCCTCGGAATAGGAGCGCGCCCATGATGCCGAAAAACAGCACCCGGTGCTGGTAGAGCGCGGGAATCCCGAAAAACCGGAACACAATGACGAATACGAAAATGTTGTCCAGTGACAGGCTCTTCTCCACGATGTATCCCGTGAGAAACTCCAACCCCACCTGCCGCGCCGCCGCGCCTGGGTCGAAGCCCGCCGTCTGCATCAGCCGGGGATCCTGCTCGAACCGCCATGCCGCGTAAAGGTAGAAGGCGAAATTGAACGCGAGAGCCAGTGCGATCCACACCGCGCTCCACACCGTCGCCTCGCGCATTGAAACCGCGTGCGCCTTGCGGTGGAAGACCCCCAAGTCCAGCGCCAGCAGTCCCAGCACAAACACGACAAAACCGAGATAGAACCACCAGTACTCCGCAAAAGGAAAATAGGTCATTCTTCGTTCCGTTTTCTCGCCGCCTCGGGCCAACCCTCATTCCACAACCGTCTCTTTTGAAGCCATGCCCGCAAAGGCCGCACCAGCGCATGGTCGGCGCCCAGGACCGCCACCCCCGCCGCGATCAGCACAAACCCGGGGATCACCGGCAGCACCAACCCCGCCAGCCCCGCCAGTACAAGGGCAATTCCACCTGCCTCGCGAAACTTCGCAGCCATGCCGCCTCCTTTACGCCGCCACCGGCGTGCTTCCGTAGGCCATCGCTTCCAACCGCGCCACGCGGTCGTCAGTCGACGGGTGCGTGCTGAACAAGTGCATCAGGCCGCCGGAGGCGGACGGATTTTGAATGAACAGATGAGCCGTCGCCGGGGAATCCTGATGCATCGGCAACTGCCGGCTCGCCCGCTCGATCTTTCGCAGCGCGCTTGCCAGCGCCAGAGGAGCGCCGGTAATCCGCGCCGACGCTTCATCGGCATGAAACTCGCGCGTCCGCGAGATGCTCATCTGCACCAGCATCGCCACCAGTGGCGCGATGAGCACGCCCGGCAACCCGCCCCACGCGCTTCCACCCTCCTCGTCATCCGAAGAACGGTCCCCAAACATCGTTCCCCACATCGCCGCATTAGCGAGCATGCTCAGCGCACCGGCGAGCGTGGCGGCCACCGTCATGATCAACGTGTCGCGATGCTTGATGTGACCCAACTCATGTGCGATCACACTCGCGACCTCGCGCCGGTCCAGACTCCGCAATAACCCCTCGGTCACCGCAACCACCCCGTGTTCCGGGTCGCGTCCCGTCACGAACGCGTTCGGCGCCTCCTCGGGAATCACGTACACCTTCGGAGCCGGCAGGTTCGCCCGCATCGCCAACTCGCGAACCATCCCGTGCAACTCCGGCGTCACTTCCTGCGCATGGTACATCCGCAGCACAATCCGGTCGCCAAACCAATAGGTGCCCCCATTTCTCATTGCCGCAATCGCCAGCGCGAACCACAAACCACTGGCGCCGCCCACCGCCTGTCCGGCCCACAGCAGCAGCGCGGTGAGCGCCGCCAGCAACATCGTCGTCTTCAAACGATTCATCGTCTATGGACTCCTTAACACTGAGGGCGTCTTCGCGCCCTTCAGTGAGGAAGACGCACTTGGCAGGCAGAGGTTCTAAAGATAGATTCGAAGCAATCCTTCGGTTTTCCCGAAGTACGAACGAAACCGGCCGGACGCAAGCCCAAGCGCACAGGGCCGCGAGCGGCGTTAGCCGCGCGGCTCCGTTGTGCGCGATTCAAGCCCAAGCGCACAGGGCCGCGACCGGCGTCAGCCGCGCGGCTCCGTTGTGCGCGATTCAAAAAAAGCGAGCCGCGAAGCCCGAAGGCCCGCGGCTCGGAATGATCAGGATTTCCGCCTTGCTTAGTCGCCGCCGTTGGGCCCGTTGTGGCAGCTATAGCAGCCGATGATCGTGCCGCTCGGAAATGTCTTGCCAGCCATCGTCCGGTCCGCCTGCACCCGCGACAGGATGGTCCCGCGGTAATCCGTCCCATGGCAAAGTTGGCAGCCTGCGGTGCCACTCGTCTCCGCCACGTTCTGGTGCGTGGACACCCACGAGGTCCCGATCGGATGCAATCCGTGCGGCCCGCCCGTTACCGTCCCCGGCACACTCGCGTGGCACGCGGTGCACTCAGCAACCATGCCGGCATGGCCCTGCAGATTCGTGCTCTGCACGTTATCGTTCACCACCGTCGTCGCATATTCGGCATGCGTGGACCCATGGCATGCCTCGCACTGCAGCCCGCCATGCCCCTTCGAGAACCGATACGGCGATAGCGTCGACGAAGGCGTGTTCGGGTTCGTCGCAAACGTCATGTCCTGCGCCTGCCGCACCACACCGGTACTACTGAACACCGTCGTGTACGCAATCTGCCCGCTGTTGGTCACTGCCGTGCCCGTATGGCAACTCTGGCAGTTCGGCTCATCGAGCCATCCCTGCCGCGTTGCCACCGCAACATTGCTCAGGTTCCCGTGGCAACTCTGGCACTCGATCGCATTAGCGCCGGTGCTCGTCTTCAAACTGCCCATCGCGCCGCGAAGGCATTGCGTCTTCGGGCCCGGATGGCAGCGGTAGCAGGAGTCCCGCACCGTCGAAGTGTCGAGGGTCTGATTCGTCACCGGATCGACGGCGTTCGCATGCAAACTGTGCATGGCCGCGGTCAGCGGCTGAACGCCCGTCACGCCGGCCAGGCTCAGAGCATTCGAGGCGTGGCAGTTGTCGCACAGTATCGGCTGCGCTGCCGCGGTTGCCTCCAGTCCCGACGTGCTGTAGCCCACCTGCGATGCCGCCGCCTGGAACAACTGCGTCGCCTGGAACCGGTCGTCATGTTTGCGCAGGATGTTCAGCTTCACGTCCCGCGCCGGGTTCGGATTGTTCACCCAACCGCCCGCCGGTTGCGCCGCCGCCGTGCCGGTGCCCGAGGCATGGCACGCCGAACAGGTCATCTCGTCCGACGTCGGCGCTACGATATCGGTCGTCGCCACCACCGTCCCCAGGGAATTCTTCACCTTCAGACGCATCATCGGGAAGTAGTTCACCGGATAGGGCGCCGCAGCCGCGTCCGCGTAGGGAAGGACCGGAATCCCTGTCGCCACCCAGGTGTTGTCCGACACACTAAACGTCATCGCCTGCGGTGTATTGTTGGCGCCCGGCATCGCGTATCCCTTCAAGCCAACGTCGGGCGAAAGCGCCCCAAACCCCAACTTCGCCGCATACTGCCAGAAGTTCGTCTTCGCCGCCGACGTCGTGTTGATCGTGCTCGTCAGCGGATCCTGCACCGCTTCGTAGGTCACCGTGTATCCGGTGTCGCTCGTAAGCAGCGTCCCTTGATTGTCGATTACATGGGCGTGAATCGTGTTGTACGGCGGCAGGACGGCAAAGACGCTGTAGTCCTGTCCGTCCATGCAATGCATCCCCAGATCGTTCCAGCCGATCACCTTATATCCACTCGTCGAACCCGTTCCGCCGCCGCCGTCGCCCGAACCTCCGCCTGAACTCAGCGCACTAACCACCAGCGTCACTGGCACTGAAGTCGTATTCTCATTTCCGAAAGAAATCCGGACCGAGGCCTGATATGTATTCACCGTCAAACCGGCCGTCTGCACCGAAACGGTCAGCTTCTGGCTCCCTTTCAACTTCCCCGAAGGCGACACGGTGACCCATTGGGTGTCACCCGAAGAGATGTTTACCCTCACTGTGTACTGAGTGCCGCTCGACGCTGTCACAAAAACGCTTTGCGCCGCGACGGTACCGCCAACCGTCGCCTGAAACGTGAGCGAGGACGGACTCACACTCGTATCCGCTCTCGCTCCCTGAGCCAACCACAACCACGCCCCGGCCGCCATCAGGCGCACCGCGGCTGTTCTCACTTGTTTCATCGGATTGCCCCCTGTTACGTCTTCAGGCGCTGCCGGCGCCCGCCGGATCGCCGCTCCCTCAGCGGCGACTAAGAACACTCTATGCTCATATGTGCATATAGACAAGTCAGACAATTCGGATATACTGGTCGGAAAGTTGCCTTAGCGTCCATGCGTACCCGACGGATTCCCCTGAGTGAAGAAATGATCGGCGCCGTTGCCCACCGCTTCCGCGCCCTCTCCGAACCCGCTCGGCTGCGCATCCTGCAAACCCTAGAGCCAGGCGAACTTACGGTCTCCCAAGTGGTCGAGGCACTGCGGGGAAATCAGCCCAACGTTTCCCGCCACCTCGCCGCCCTATACGATGCCGGTCTCCTCAAGCGCAGGCGCGAGGGCAACAACATCCTTTATTCCATTGCGGACCCCATGGTCCTCAAACTCTGCGACCTCGTCTGCTCGAGCGCCCGGGCTCACGCCCGCCAGAAACTTCACGCCATCGCCGGCGAATCCCGCTGACCGCCCTGTTAAAATCGTCTTGGAAACTCAAGCTGGGGACGTAGCTCAGTATGGATAGAGCGGCCGCCTCCTAAGCGGCAGGCCGGCAGTTCGAATCTGCCCGTCCCCACCACCTACCGCGTCCGGTTCTCGAACCAGAACAAGCCACCCTTCCCTGCAACCGCAAAATCCAGATCCCCGTCCCCATCCAGGTCCGCCACCGGAATCTGCATCCCGCCACCCGTGCGCGATCCGTAATCCACCACGTGCCGCACCCACTCCACTTTCCCGCCTGCGGTTTTCGGCCGGATGAACTCGTACCAGTAAACGCCCAGCGGCTCACGTTCGCCAGGATCCCGCCCATTGTGCGCCCAGAACCGTTTCCCGGTCACAAAGTCCATTTGG
>JAJYCN010000262.1 GCA_021778335.1 Acidobacteriota bacterium
TCGCTGTCGAGCAGTTTCGGGTTGCGTATGGTGTCGCCCCATTCGATGCGGTGATTATCTTCACCGTGCAGGAACATGTTCATCTTCGCGAGCGCCCAAGTGCTGCCGATGGCCTCCTGTCCGAACAAGGCGTATTTGCGGGAGCCGTTGAACCGTCTCTGGACTTCCTTGCCGCATTTCATGAGCAGGGAGGCCGAGCCGCAGGCTGGATCACAGATTTCATCGCCTTCGCGCGGCTCTACCAGCTGAGCGATCAGCTCCGAGACCTCCGGCGGGGTGTAGAATTCGCCGGCCTTCTTGCCGCCGGTGGCCGCGAAATTCTTGATGAGGTATTCGTAGGCGTTGCCGATGATGTCGAGCTTGCCGACGCGGCTGGGGCGGAGGTTAAGCTCCGGTTTCGAAAAATCCTCCAGGAGGTGGCGGAGGATATCGTTTTTTTGCGCCTCGTCACCGAGTTTGGTGCTGTTGAAGCTGATGTCCTGGAAAACATCCTGGAGCTTGTGAATGTTGGCTTCCTCGATCGCGTGCAGAGCTTTGTCGATGCGCTCGCCGTTGCCCGCTTCGAAGCGGTGTTCATACAGGGCATAGAAACTCGCATCGGGCGGCAGAACGAACCGCTCATTCTTTAACATTTCTTTGATCAGCTTCGGGTTCTTGCCGTACTGTTTCTCGTACTCGTCGTAGTGGTCCTGCCACACGTCGGAGATGTACTTGAGAAAGAGCAGCGTCAGGACGTAGTCCTTGTAGATGCTGGGATCGACAACGCCGCGAAACGTGTCGCACGCGGCCCAGACCGTCTGATTGATCTTCTTTTGTTCGATTTCGAGGTTCGTCATATGCGTCTCCTTTTCAAGTCCGTTCACACGTAGGCCAGTAGCTGTTCTGCGACAAGATCCAGTTCCCGCTGCCGGTTTTCGATCAGTTGTTCCAGTAGTTGTTTTTCCCGCTGCGCCGCATGGGCAAGACGGACCAACAGGCGCTGCCGCTCCAAGCTTGGCAGGAGGAGGGGGAGTTGCTCCAGCACCTGCCTGCGGATACTCGTGATGTAACTGCCCGTCGCCGACTGCGCAAGGTAGCGTTGCGAATGCGGGAGATTGATCTGCCAGGCAATGAAGTCTGGCAGCACGGGCTGCCCTTTCTTGACCCGGATCAAGAAAAAGTGCGGCGAGCAGACGGCTCGTGGGGGCGACTGATCGAGGCAGACAGCGACGTTCCGGTTGCCGCGCGCGGAGAAGAGGATGTCACCAGCCTTGAGCAAATCGGGTTCACGCCGGCCTTCGAGGACCATTCTCGCGACGGCGGGCCAGTCCACGCCCGTCTCGGCTTTCATGTTCTTGATCTGCACGACGGCGACATCGCCGCCCGGAACGTCCCGCACGGCGCTTCTGATCGGGTGACCTGCCGTGACTTGTGCCACGTCCCCAAGGTTTTCGCGTTTCATGTGCATCTATGACTATGATGCAGTCTTGATGGAATTCTGTCAAGAAATATTTGCGTCATCGAAGATGATGCATTCTATGAAGGACTAACGACTTTGGGGATGATATGCTTAACTACGTTGTATGGAGTCATAGATATACTATTACATATTGACGGTGAAGCAACGACATGCGATACTATATCAGAAGTGGACATCCACATGCCTTCACATATCAAAAGCAACCGCCTGAGCGGCCTCCCGGCAGAGGTGCTTCGCGATCTGATCGCGGCGCGGCAGGCGCGCGGCTGGAGCCAGGCCGAGTTGGGCCGCCGCGTGGGCCTGCCTCAGGTTCACGTCTCCGGCATCGAAACCGGGAAGGTGGCACCGCGTTTCAACACACTGCTCGACCTTGTGCGCGTGCTGGATTACGACCTGCTGCTGGTTCCCCGATCGCTCGTGCCGGCTGTTCAATCGTTGATTCGAGACCAGCGTCACCCGGACGGCAGCGCGACCGACGAGGGCGAGCGCCCCATGTATGCAGCAGACGAACCGGAGGGCGGTCATGAATCCTGAACTGGAGAAAATCAACGCGCTCGGTGTCTATCTGCGGGACCGCCGCATCGGGATCATCAACCGGCTGGCGGGCGACCGCCACATCTTCGCCTTCGAGCAGGACTACGTTGACGACCCGAACCGCCCGACCTTGAGCCTCTCATATAAAGGACAGGCCGGGGGGCTGGTCACGGCCGTCCGCCCGGTAGGGCGCCGTCTGCCGCCGTTCTTCTCAAACCTGCTGCCCGAAGGGCACCTGCGGACGTATCTCGCGGAAAAAGCGGGTGTGAAGCCTGAAAGGGAGTTCTATCTCATGGCCGTGCTCGGCGGAGATGTTGCCGGCGCGGTGACGATCAAGCCGATGGACGGGGGCGGGCGCGATGAAGATCAGCTTCATCATGATGACGATCATCACGACGAGGATCAGGAGCAGAAGGGCGTCCTGCGATTCTCGCTGGCAGGCGTGCAACTGAAGTTCTCCGCCGTGACAGAGGCGTCCGGCGGCTTGACTATCCCGGCGCATGGGGTCGGCGGCTCGTGGATCGTCAAACTTCCCTCCACACAATTCCCCGCCGTTCCCGAAAACGAATACGTGATGCTCGAACTAGCGCGGGCGGTTGGCATTGAGGTTCCGAAGATTCAGTTGGTTCGTGTTGCTGACATTCAGGGCCTGCCACCCGATGCGGCGCGCATCGAAGGCCATGCGCTGGCCGTCGAGCGGTTCGACCGCGCCGCCGGGGGCCGCCGCATCCATATGGAGGATTTCGCGCAGGTGTTCGGGCTGTTCCCGGACGACAAGTATGGCTCGCGCAGCTACGCCAATATCGCCGCGGTTCTCTGGGCGGAAACCGGCGATACGGGCACCTATGAGTTCGTGCGGCGTCTTGTGTTCTCGGTCCTGATCGGCAATGCCGACATGCACCTCAAGAACTGGTCGTTGCTGTACCCGGACGGCCGCACGCCAGTCCTTTCACCGGCCTACGACTTTGTCGCAACGCTGCCTTATATCCCCGGCGACACCCTCGCGCTGACGTTTGGAGGGAGCCGGAGCCTCGACGGGATCACGCTCGACCAGGTGCGCCGCTTCACCGATACAGCGCGTATGCCGATGGACCCGGTGTGGCGGATTGTGCGCGAGACGGCGGAACGGACCGGGGCTGCCTGGAAAGCTTTGGAGAAAAAAGACCTTTTGCCTTCAGAGATGCGAAAAGGAATCGACAAGCAGATTCATGCGGCGATAGCAAAGACGGATACCAAAGGCTGACACGAATTCGGATGAACAACCTTGGCTGGGCCTCAAACGACCCTGCGGATATCGTGATTTCTTAGTGGACGTAACCCCGCCGGCGTTTACGCTCCACTCTGCATTCCTGTGCAGTTTGCGCTTCGGGCAGCGAAGGAAACCAATCTTGCTGGATGCGACCATAGGTTCCGCGGCATCCGGCTAAGCCGTCAGGCCTTTGGCTTGGTCGCCAGGATAAGCGGCGAGGGGCCGGGAGCGGGAACGGTGCGGGCGTCGACGAAGCCGGCCTCTTCGAGCCAGCCTTGGATTTCCGGGAAGGAGAAGGTGTCGCCTTCGTCGGTATTGACGAGCATGTTCACGGCGAAGATGAGCGCCACGGGCGGGCCGTTGCGGCCTTCCTCGACGAGGAACTCGGCGATGGCGATTGTGCCTCCGGGCGCGAGGGCTTCGTAGGTCTTCTTGAGGAGCGCGCGGCTGGCGGCTTCTCCTTCGCTGTGGAGAATGTGGCCGAGGGTGGCGATGTTGTGCCCGTGGCCGAAATCGGCGGAGTCGAGATCACCGGGGACGAACGTGTAGCGCTCTTCCAGGCCGAAGCGGGAGGCCACTTTCAGGGTGACGTCGAGGACTCCGGGCCAGTCGACGGCGGTGACGGTGACGTGCGGGGAGCGCTGGGCGAGCGCGATGCTCCAGACGCCGGAGCCGGCGGCGAGATCGAGAACGCGGACCGGGCCGGGGGCCGAGGCGATGTCAAGAGTATCGGCCAGCGCCTGGGCGGAGGGGTAGCTCATGGGGAAGATGTCTTCGACGAATGCGTGAAAGAAGGTTGCGCCTTCGCCTTCGTCGTTGACGCTGCGCGCGGGGCGGCCATTTCGCAGGATGTCGTTGAGTTGGAGCCATTTCGGCACGAGCTGCGTGCTGGTGTGGCGGATGAGCCCGCCGAGGTAGCTGGGACGGCTGCTTACCAGAAAGGCTTCGCTTTCGCTTGTAAGCGAATAACGGCCTGAGGCGTCTTTTGAAAGCAGCTCGAGTCCGGCGAGCGCGTTCAACACGATCCGCAGGCCGCGTGGAGATGCGCCGGTGAGAGCGGCGACCTCCTCGACGCTCTTTGTTCCTCCATCGAGCGCATCGAAGACGCCGTTGCGGAGCGCGGCTTCGATGATCAGCGGGGGACCGTAGCCCCAGGCCATCTGTTGAATTCTCTGCGGCGTTGCTGGCGCCTGATGTGGTGTTCCCATGATTGGGTCTCCTCCTTACGACGAACGTCTTCAGTATACGGTGCGGCACTTCCGGCTTCCATGGGGTGAAGACGGCAGGAGAGGTTAATGGCCGAAGACGGTGGAGGCGCGGGCGTAATTGAGAATCAGCGAAGGGAAGATGCCGAGAACGAGGGTTCCGATAGCCGAGCCCCAGAGGGCGATGCCGACGCCGGGCGCGAGAGGCTGCAAGTCCGCGGCCGCCTCGCCCGGTTCCTTCATGTACATGACGACAAGGATGCGGATGTAGTAGAAGGCGGCGACGGCGCTGTTGAGGAGGCCGAGAATGGCGAGCCAGGTGAAGCCGCCGTCGAGGGCCGCTTTGAAGATGTAGAACTTGCCGAAGAAGCCGGCGGTGAGGGGCACGCCGACGAAGGAGAGCAGGAAGATGGTGAAGAGGCCGGCGGTGACGGGTTGTTTCCAGGCGAGGCCGGCGAGGTCTTCGATTTCGACGTAGCGCTCGCCCTGGCGCGAGAAGTGGGTGACGACGGCGAAGGCGCCGACGTTCATGAGGGCGTAGGCGGCGAGATAGAACATGACCGCGGCGGCGCCGATTTCGCTGTGCGTGGCGATGGCCACCATGACGTAGCCCGCGTTGGCGATGGAGCTGTAGGCGAGCATGCGCTTGATGTTGGTTTGGGTGAGGGCGGCGAAGTTGCCGACGACCATGGTTAGGAGGGCGGAGGCCCAGACGAAGGGCTCCCAGCGGGAGGAGAGCGGCTGGAAGGCGGTCATGTAGACGCGGACGAAGATGGCGAAGGCGGCGGCCTTGGGGCCGGCGGACATGAAAGCGGAGACGGGAGCGGGAGCGCCCTGATAGACGTCCGGCGCCCAGATCTGGAACGGGGCGGCGGAGACTTTGAAGGCGAAGCCAACCATCATGAGGGCGGCGGCGACTCCGATGAGGACGTAGTTCGAACTGATGTCCTGGCTGAGGAGCGCGTAGCGGATCTGGGAAAGATTCGTGGTGCCGGTGACGCCGTAGATCCAGGCGATGCCGTAGAGGAAGAATGCGGTGGCGAAGGAGCCGAGGAGGAAGTACTTGATGGCGGCTTCGTTGTTGCGCTTGTCGTCGCGGAGGAAACCGGCCAGAACGTAAGTGGCGATGGAAGAGATTTCCAGGCCGATGAAGATCATGATCAGTTCGTTGGCGGCGGCCATGACGCACTGGCCGGTGACGGAGAACAGGATCAGGGCGAAGAAATCACCGGCGCTGGCGTGTTCGCGGTCGAGGTATTGAAAGGAGATGAGGACGGTGAGGAGCGCTACGACAAGGACGAGCACGCGGAAGAAGGTGGCGAAGCCGTCGACGATGAGCATGTTCGAGAAAGCGTAGCCGGGGTGAGCGCCAGCGGCGATGGAAGCGCCGATGGCGAGGACGATGGCGAGAATGGCGAGAGTGCCGGAGGCGGCGCGGCGCGGGCGGTCACCGGCCATGCCCTCGATGAGCATGATGAGGGCGCCGACGACGGTGAGGATGATCTCCGGCAGAAAGCGGAGATACTCGACTCCGGTGGGTAAGAAGTTATCGGGCACGGAAGAGATTCTCCAGGGAAGCGATGATGAGGCGCGGTCCGGTTTCGCGGCGCTGGACCTGCATTTCCAGGCTGGTGCGGCTGCGCGCGAGGATCTGCGCGTTGACGGAGGAGACGGGCGGGAGGAAGGACTGGCTGAAGATGCCCATCCAGACCATCATGACGAGCAGCGGCAAGGCGGCGGCCCATTCGCGGGGACTGAGATCGAACATGGGGTGGGAGGCGTGCTCGTGGGTTTTGCCTAGGAATACGCGCTGGTAGAGCCAGAGCATGTAGCAGGCGGAGAGGATGACGCCGAGAGCGGCGAAACTGGTCCACTGCATGTTGACGGTGGCGACGCCCTGCAGGACAAGGTATTCGCCGATGAAGTTATTCAGCGTGGGCAGGCCGATGCTGGCGAGCATGGTGATCATGAAGACGGTGGCGAGTTTCGGCGCGGGCGTTGCGACGCCGCCGTAGGCCGAGATATCGAGCGAATGGGTCCGTTCGTAGAGGAAGCCGACCAGAAGGAAGAGCGCGCCGGTGGAGATGCCGTGATTGAGCATCTGATACACGGCGCCGTCGAAGCCGGCCTGGGTGAAGGAGAAGATTCCGAGGACGACGAAGCCCAGGTGGCTGACGGAAGAGTAGGCCACGAGCTTCTTCATGTTCGGCTGGACCATGGCGACGAGAGCGCCGTAGACGATGCCGACGATGGCGAGCACGGCGATCCAGCCGGCGTTTTCGCGGGCGGCGCGCGGGAACAGGACGACGCAGTAGCGAAGCAGTCCGTAGGTGCCCATCTTCAGCATGACGGAGGCCAGCATGATCGATCCCGCCGTGGGAGCTTCGACGTGGGCGTCCGGCAGCCAGGTGTGGAGCGGGAACAAAGGCACCTTGATGGCGAAGGCGAAGAAGAAGGCGAGGAACAGCCAGAACTCTTCGACGCGGGTGAAGCGGAGGGCGCCGCTCGAGAGATTGGCGAGGATCCGGGTGTAATCGAACGTACCGGCGCGGTTGTAGATGAAGATAATGGCGGCGAGCATGAGCACGGAGCCGGCCATTGTGTAGAGGAAGAACTTGACGGCGGCGTAGATGCGGCGCTCATGGCCCCAGACGCCGATCAGGAAGTACATGGGCACGAGGCAGATTTCCCAGAAGGCGTAGAACAGGAAAAGATCGAGCGAGACGAAGACGCCGATAAGGCCGAACTCGAGCAGCAACAGGAAGGCGTGGAATTGTTTCACGCGCGAGTCGATGTATTTCCACGAGCAGAGCACGGCGATGGGCGTGAGCAGGGTGGTGAGCAGGACCAACCAGAGGCTGAGGCCGTCGAGGGCGACGTGGTAACGGATGACGGGGGACGAGATCCAGGGGAGGTTGGTTTCAAACACCCAGCCGCGCGGGGAGGCGAACCAGAACGGGCCGATGAGGGAAAGCGAGGCGAGGAAAACGACGATGGAAGCGCCGAGGGTGAAGCGGCGCAGGTTTGCCGGGTTGTCGTTGGGCAGCACCAGGCTGATGAGGAAGGCCGCGAGCGGCAGGAGCAGGACGTAATCGAGCAGTGTCACCGGAGACCTCCCGCGAGGCCGATGGCCATGAGTGCAAGAACGGAGCCGAAGACGACCCAGGTGGCGTAGCCCCGGATGCTGCCGGACTGGAGCAGGCGGAGGATGGCGCCGATTCCTCGCGCGCGGGCGCCGATGCCGTTGACGCTGCCGTCGATGACTCCGGCGTCGACGCCCCGCCACAGCAGCGTGCGCGAGCCTTTGACCAACGGCTGCACGACGGCGCCGTTGTAGATTTCGTCGACGAAGTATTTGTTGTAAATGAGTTTATAGAGGCCGCTTAAAGAAGAGCCGATCGATTCAGGTATTTTCGGGTTCACAACGTAGAACCAGTAAGCCAAGCCGATGCCGGCGAAACCGAAGGCGAACGGAGTATAGCGGATGAGGGCGCCGACTTCGGCTTCTTTCACGGGGAACATGGGATCGAGCCAATGGGGCACGCTAAGGACGCCGCCGACGAGGGAGAGCAAGGCGAGGACGGCGAGCGGACCCCACATCACGAAGGGGGCTTCGTGGGGGTGATGGTGGCCGCGGTATTCCCCGAAGAAGGCGAGGAACAAGGCGCGGAAGACGTAGAAAGCGGTCATGCCGGCGGTGATCGTGCCGATCCAGTAGAGCCACGGGGAGCGGCCATAGGCGGCTTCGAGGATGAGGTCCTTGCTGGCCGCGCCGGAGGTGAACGGCAGGCCGGCGATGGCGACGCCGGCGCAGAAGAGGGTGGTTGCGGTGATGGGGATTTTCTTGAGCAGGCCGCCCATGTGGCGGAGGTCCTGTTCGCCGCTGAGCGAGTGGATGACGCTGCCGGCGCCGAGGAAGAGGAGCGCCTTGAAGAAGGCGTGAGTCATGAGGTGGAAGATGCCGGCGGAGAAGGCGCCGACGCCGACGCCGAGGAACATATAGC
>JAJYCN010000263.1 GCA_021778335.1 Acidobacteriota bacterium
GCGGGCGGCGATGCTGAGTCCGTTTGACGCGAGCGAGATCGGGCTGCTGGCGACGGCGACTCCGGATGAGAAGACGCCGGCGACGACGCACCTGCAGTTGCAGATCCGGGCGCAGGATGTGTCGATGCTGCCGCTAGGAGACCACTTCGGAGGGGAGTTAGCGTTGACGTATGTGATTTATGGGCCGGACGGGAGGCCGCAGGCTTCGAACCCGGTACCTCTGCGGATGGATTTCACGACGCAGCAGAAGGACGATGTGATGAAGAACGGGATTACGGCGGGCGGGAACTTACAATTCGGGCCGCAGGTGCATAAGGTGAGGGTGGTTGTATTTGACAACAACTCGAGCGCGGTGGGGTCTGTGACAGTGACGGGGTTGGGACAGACGAGCGGCTGATGGGGCGGGCGGTGCGGGCCGCGGCTGCGCTGGGTCTAGCCGTGGTGGTTTGGGCGGGAGGACGGAAGAGCGGGGCGTTGGGGCCAACGCGGATGGTCAAGGTGAACGTGGAAGTCGAAGACAGGCGCGGGCGGCCGGTGACGGGGCTGGCGACGGAAGACTTTCACGTGTACGACCAGGGCAGGGGGCAGAGGATCGTCCGGTTCCGTGCCGAGGAGGGGCGCGGGAACCGGCTCGAGACGCGGGCAGGGGAAGGCGAGGTGTCGAACCGGGGCCCGGGCGCGCCGCCGCACGTGACGCTGATTCTGTTCGATCTGCTGAATACGAACATGGACGACCAGGGGTTCGCGCGGGGGCGGATTATCGGCGCGCTGAAGAAACTGGAACCGGCCGAGTATGTGTATTTGTATCTGCTGACGATCGAGGGACTGATTCCGCTGGAGGGACTTCCGGAGCCGGGCGAAGAGGCTGCGGCAAAGCCGGAACGGCCTTGGACGAGCGAGATTCAGCAGAGGCTGGACGCCGCGATGAAGGGTGTGAACCGCCTGGGGCCGCAGCACGACAACCTGTTTCCGCTGGACCGGGTGAACATGACGTACGCGGCGATTGAGGGGTTGCTGGGGCGGCTCGGAGCGGTGGCGGGGCGGAAGAACCTGGTGTGGATTACGCACGGAGTGCCGGTGGAGATTGGCGAGCAGCATCCGGAGTGGGGCGAGCCGGCGGACTACCGGCCGATGCCGCGGGAGTTGAGCGCGGCGATGGAGCGGAGCGGGGTGGCGGTGTACCCGGTGGAGTTATACGGGCCGCGGCGGGAGGCGTCGGCGGCGGTGCTGGCGAACGTGGAGACGCTTCGGGAGATCGCGGCGATGACGGGCGGGGAAGTGTATGTGGACGCGGAGGTGGGCGAAGCGATCGGGGATGCGGTGGCGAGCACGCGTTCGAGTTACCGGATCGGTTATTATCCGCCGCCGGAGAGCTGGGACGGGAAGATGCACAAGATCCGCGTGAAATGTTTGCGGAAAGGCGCGCGGGTGGTGGCGCGGACGGAGTATGCGGCGTATCCGCCGGAAGCGGCGAGCGAGGCGGAAGAGACGGCGGCGCCGCGGGCGGCGCTGGGAAGCCCGTTTGACGCAACGGAGATCGCGGTGGCGGGTGAGGCGGAGGCGGCCGGCGGGGAGTCGCGGAGGGTTCAGGTGCAATTGCGGGTCGGGGCGCGGGATTTGACGCTGCTGCCGGTGGGCGAGCGGTTTTTGGGCGGGATTGCGGTGACGTATGTCGAGTACGGAGCGGGAGGGAGGCCGAAGGCGATAAACGGCTCGCACGAGCGGCTGGACTTGAGCCCGGGGCAGCGGGAGGGATTGATGAGCGGAGGCATACGGCTGAGTAGTGAGCTATCGTTAGATGCGGATGTTAGTAAGTTGCGGGCGATTGTCTTTGACGATTATTCAGGCGCGGTAGGTTCGATAACATTCACGGGACTCAGAAAGGGACAGAAATGAGGTTGGCAATCATAGTTGTGGCGGCGATGTCGGCAGCGGCGGTTTCGAGTTGGGCCTGGGCGAAGAACGAAGCGAAGGGCATGACGAGGATGGTGCGGCTGAACGTGGCCGTGGCGGGCTCGCACGGGGACGCGGCGCCGGAGTTGAAGGCGGACGATCTGCAGGTGTTCGACAACGGGAAGGAACAGAAGATCGAGGTGTTCCGGCGAAATGAGGCGAGGCAAAAGGGCTCGGCGGCGGTGTTGAAGTCCGGGGAAGTGACGAACCGGCTGGGGAACGCGCCGGGGCAGGTGACGGTGATTTTGTTCGATCTGCTGAACACGCACATGGAGGACCAGGGCTATGTGCGGGGGCAGCTTCTGCAGGCGCTGAACAAGACGGAGAAGACGGATTCGCTGTACCTGTACCTGCTGACGATCAAAGGGCTGCAGGGGGTGCATGGGCTGCCGGCGCCGGGTGAAGCGGCGGCGGCGGGGACGGCTCCGTGGACGACGGATGTAGCGGCGAAGCTGGACGAGGCGATGCAGGGGGTGAACCGGCTTGGGCCGCAGAACGACAACATGATGCCCTGGGACCGGGTGACTGCGACGTATAAAGCGCTGGGGAGCCTGCTCGACGAGATGGGCGGCATTGGCGGGCGGAAGAACCTGGTGTGGGTGACGCGCGGGGTTCCGCTGGAGATCGGCGGGCAGCATCCGGATTGGGGGACGCCGGCGAACTTCGAGCCGCTGCTGCGGCAGTTGAGCGGGCAGTTGGACGCGAGCGGGGTGGCGGTGTATGCGGTGGAGGCGTTTGGAGCGGGGCGGGAGGCGTCGAGTTCGGTGTTGCAGGAAGTGCAGACGCTGGATGAGCTGGCGGGGATGACGGGAGGGAAGGTATACGGGGACGGCAATGTGGGCGCGGCGCTGGACGACGCGGGGGAGGCGGCGCGATCGAGCTACGTGGTGGGTTACTATCCGCCGCCGGGAAACTGGAACGGAAAGCTGCACAAGATCAAGCTGAAGTGTTCGCTGAAGGACGTGAAGTTACAAGCCAAGACGCAGTACATGGCGTACGCTCTGGAGGCGAGCGGCGGCGCGGAGGAGCAGGCGGCGGTGCGAACGGCGGCGGACAGCGCGGTGGACACCGATGAGATCGGGCTGGTGGGGACAGCGGCGCCGGACGCCAAGGAGCCGGCGAAGACGTCGATCCGCGTGCGAATCCGGGCGCAGGACATTATTTTGCTGGAGGGTGGAGGGAAGTATCGCGGCGAGGTGTCGCTGACGTATGTGGCCTATGGGACGGGCGGGCAGAAGATCATGTCGCGGCCGCTGCCGGTGACGATTGAGTTGAGCGATGCGCAGCGGGACGAGGCGATGAAGGACGGCATTGAGGCAGGGCACGACATCGGGTTCGGGTCGAGCGTGGAGAAGGTGCGGGTGATTGTTTTTGACAATTACTCGGACGCGGTGGGGTCCGTGACGCTGGCGTTTGGCGGGACGACGAAGGCGGGCGGATGATGAGGCTGTTTGCGGCGCTGTGGATCGCGCTGGCAGCGGCAGGGTACGCCGGCGCGAAACAGGGGGCGGGCGGCGCCCAGGGGCTGACGCGGATGGTGCGGCTGAACGTGGCGGCGCAAGGTTCGCACGGTAAAGCGGCGCCGGCGCTCGAGCAGGGCGACGTGCAGGTGACCGATGCGGGGAAGGCGCAGAACATCGTCCTGTTCCGTTCGAACGCAACGAGGCAGAGGAAGCCGGACGCGCCGCTCGAGCCGGGCGAGGTGACGAATCTCGACCCGGGAATGCCGTCGCAGGTGACGGTGATTTTGTTCGACCTGCTGAACACGCGGCTGGATGCGCAGGGGTATATGCGTGGGCAACTGCTGGAGGCGCTGAAGAAGGCGGAAGGCTCCGATTCGGTGTATCTGTATGTGCTGACGCTGAGCGGACTGACGCCGATTCAGCCGCTGCCGGAACCGGGCGAGGACGCGCCGCCACAGACGGGCGTGCCGTGGACGAGACAGGCGCAGCCGAAGCTCGATGCCGCGATGCAGAGCGTGAGCCGGCTGGGTC
This sequence comes from Acidobacteriota bacterium, assembly GCA_021778335.1. Classification (GTDB taxonomy): domain Bacteria; phylum Acidobacteriota; class Terriglobia; order Bryobacterales; family Bryobacteraceae; genus JAJYKC01. Next base: position 3,948 of record JAJYCN010000263.1, read on the forward strand.
CGCGGAGCGACAACGTGCTTCCCTGGGACCGGTTCAATGGGACGTACACGGCGCTTCAGACGATGATGATGCGGTTATCCGGCGTATCGGGGCGTAAGAACCTGGTATGGATTACTCGGGGCGTGCCGCTTGAATTTGGGCAGCGGCATCCGGAATCGGGCATGCCGGTCGACTATGAGCCGATCTTGCGGCAGTTGAGCGCGGCATTGGACGAGAGCGGCGTGGCGGTGTATCCGGTGGAGTCCTTCGGGCCGATGCGGGAGACGTCGGGTTCGATGATGGAGGAAGTTCAGACGCTCGAGGAGATGGCGGGACTGACGGGCGGGGCGACGTACGAGGGGGGAGATGTGTGTTCGGCGTTGCGGGATGCTCTGGCGGCTTCACGTTCGAGCTATGTGGTGGGGTATTATCCGCCGCCGGAGAACTGGGATGGGAAGCTGCACAAAATCAGGCTGAAATGTTCGATGAAGGGCGTGAAGCTACAGGGTAAGACGCAATATGTGGCGTATCCGCTGGGGGCGAGCGGCGGGACGGCGGAGGCGGCGACGCTGCGGGCGGCGGTGCGGAGCCCGTTTGACGCTTCCGAGATCGGCATGCAGGGGTTGGCGGCGCCGGATGATAAGGACCCGGCGAAGACACAGATCCGGCTTCGGATCCGGACGCAGGACTTAACGCTGCTCGAAGGGGGCGGGCGGTATCACGGGGAGATTGCATTGACGTATGTGCCGTACGGGGCTGGAGGGCAGGTGTTGCCGTCGCGTCCGGTTCCGGTGACGATCGATTTGAGCGCGGCGCAGGAGGAGGCGGCGATGAAGAGCGGGCTTGTCACGGGAGGCGGCATCGCGTTCGGGGCGGGCGTGAGAAAGGTGCGGGTGATTGTGTTCGACAATTACTCGGAGGCGGTGGGATCGGTGACGTTGCGCCTGGCGGGCGGGAAGGCGGGTGGTTGATGCGGCGGATTGGATTTCTGATGTTGATGGCGACGGCGGCGTGGGGGCAGGCGCCGCCGCGGATGGTGCGATTGAATGTGGTGGCGGAAGACGCGAAGGGCGGTCCGGTGACAGAGCTGGCGGCGAACGACCTGCAGATAACGGATGCGGGGAAGCCGGAGACGATCGCGCTGTTCCGGAAGAACGGGACGGCGGGTGCAAGTGTGGGTACGGGGCCGATGGCGCCGGGCGAGTTTTCCAATCGCGGCGCGGGAACGCCGGCGCAGGTGACGGTGGTTCTGTTCGATGTGCTGAACACGACGATGAAGGATCAGGCGTACGTGCGGGGGCGGATCATCGAAGCGCTGCAACCGGTAAAAGACGGCGATTCGGTTTACTTCTACCTACTGACGCTGAAGGGTCTCGTGGGGGTGCGGGCGCTGCCGGAGCCGGGCGAGAGGGCGGCGGCGGACGCGGGCTGGACGCAGCAGATTCAGCCGAAGCTCGACGCGGCGATGAAGGGGGTGAACCGGTTGGGGCCGCACAGCGACAACATGGAGCCGCAGGACCGGGTGAACGCGACGTATCAGTGGCTGGCGGCGCTGCTGGGCCGGCTAGGATCGGTGGCGGGGCGAAAGAACCTGGTTTGGGTGACACGGGGGATTCCGATCGAGATCGGAGCGCGTCATGCGGGGTCGGGTTCGCCCGCCGAGTATGAGGAGCTTCTGCGGCGGTTGAGCACCGCGTTCGATGCGAGCGGGGTGGCGGTGTACCCGGTGGAGGCGTTTGGGCCGAGGCGGGATGAGGGCGAGGAGATGATGGAGCAACAGCAGACGCTCGAGGAGATCGCGGCGATGACGGGGGGCGAGTTGGATGCGCAGGCGGACGTTCCCGCGGCGATGAAGGCGGCGATGGCTGCTTCGCAGTCGAGCTATGTCGTGGGCTACTATCCGGCGGCGGGGAATTGGGATGGGAAGCTGCACAAGATCAAGCTGAAGTGCGCCAAGGACGGCGTGAAGCTGGAGTCGAAGACGGAGTACGTGGCGTACAAGGATCCGGAGATGGGCGCGGAGGAGGAGCAGGAGGCGTTCCGGGCGGCGATCCGGAGTCCGTTCGACGCTTCCGAGATCGGGCTGTGGGCGTTGCGCGGTCCGGGCAAGACGGATCCGAAGAAAACGCGGTTGCAGCTTCGGATCGACGCGCGCGACGTGACGATGCTGGCGGTGGGCACGGCGTATCACTGCGACCTTTCGGTGGCGTATGTGAGTTATGGGGAGAATGGCGAGCCTTGGCCGACGCGGCCGGTGGCGATGCCGATTGATTTCGTTGCGGCGGAGCGCGATCAGATCCTGAAGGGCGGCATCAATGTGGGTGGGGACATTGCGTTTCGCGAGGGAGTGGATAAGGTCCGGATTATTGTGTTGGACAATTTCTCGGGCGCGGTAGGTTCGGTGACGTTGACCGGGATCGGGAAGGCGGGATCATGATGTGGCGAGCCGGGTGCGCGCTGGCTGTGGCGGCGGGTGTGGTCTGCGCGGCGCCGAAAAAAGCCGTGCCCGGCGGGCCGACAAGGCTGGTGACGCTGAGCGTGGCGGTTGAAGCGGGAAAGGCCAGGGCGCCGGAGTTGACGCAGGACGACCTGCAGGTATTCGACAACGGGAAACAGCAGAGGATTACGGTATTCCGGAAGGCGAACGGGGCGACGGGGGAAGCGGAGCCGAAGCTTGCGCCGGGAGAGGTTTCCAACCGGAGCGCTGCGATACCGCATGTGACGGTGATCGTGTTCGACGTGCTGAACGCGAGGATGACGCAGCAGGGCTACGCGCGAGGGGAGATTATCGACGCGCTGAAGAAGGTGGATTCGGCGGACTATTTGTATTTTTACCTGCTGACCGAGCAGGGGCTGATGCCGGTGGTGGGGTTGCCGGAGGCGGGCGAGGGACCGCCGCCGCGGATGGCGACGGCATGGACGAAGACGATTCAGCCCCGGCTGGACCAGGCGATGAACGCGGCGTACCGGATGAAGCCGGCCATGTACACCGATGAGCGGGTGATGGGGACGTTCTCGACGATGAAGATGCTGGCGGATCGGCTGGGGGCGGTGGCGGGGCGGAAGAACATTGTGTGGATCACGCACGGAGTGCCGGTGGATTTCGAGGAGCCGGGCCTCGATCCGGAGGGGGAGATGCGGCTGCTGGGGGCGACGCTCGATGAAGCCGGGGTGGCGATGTATCCGGTGGACATGAACGGGAACGGGGAGATCGGGGCGAGCGCGGAGACGCTGGGCGAAATTGCGGCGATGACGGGCGGGCGGGTGTATCTGGACACGGAGATCGCCAAGGCTGTGACGCAGGCGATGGCGGACACGGCGTCGAGCTATGTAGTGGGCTACGTCCCTCCGCCGGAGAACTGGAACGGGAAGCTTCACAAGATCAAGCTGAAATGTTCTTTGAAGGGCGTGAGGTTGCTGGCCAAGAGCGAGTACATCGCGGAGCCGGCGGCGACGCGGGGCGGAGCGCGGCAGCAGGCGGCGCTGCGGGCGGCGACGCTGAGTCCGTTCGATGCAAGCGAGATCGGGCTGATCGCGTCGATGAAACCGGTGGTGGACGCGCCGGGGACCGTGGAAGTGACGCTGCGGGTGCGGGCGCAGGACGTGAAGCTGTTGCCCGTGGGGGACGAGTGGGCCGGATCGCTGGTAGTGATTTACGCAGTGCTCGAGGAGGGCGCGGAGCCAAGGGCGACGGACCCGCAGCCGATGGACATGCACTTGAGCGCGGCGGAACGCGACAAGACGATGCAGAGCGGATTTGTGGTGAAGCGCGGACTGGAGTTCGGCGGAGCGGGGAAGATTCGAGCGATTGTTTACGACAATTACTCGAACCAGGTGGGGTCGGTGACGTTGAAAGGAGCGGAGCGGAACGGGCCGTGAGGGCGGCGGGGCTGGGAATTGGATTGTTGTTGCCGGTGGTTGTCTTTGGGGGGCAGACACGGCTGGTGATGCTGAACGTGGCGGCGGAGGACGCGCGCGGGCAGCCAGTGCGGGATCTCGAGCCCGGCGAGCTCGCGGTGTCGGACGCGGGGAAGGCGGAGAAGATCGTCCTTTTCCGCGAGACGAACGAGCGGACGGCGGAAGCGGGGGAACCACTGGGGCCGGGGGAATTCTCCAATCGCGCGACAGCGGCGCCGCCGCGCGTAACGGTGGTGCTGCTGGACCTGCTGAACGCGGGGCAGGGCGAGGAGAGCTACGCGGGCGGGCAACTGCTGGAGGCGCTGAAGAAGCTGGGGCCGGCCGAGTATCTGTACGTTTACGTGCTGACGCTGAAAGGGGTGCTGCCGATTGCGCCGCTGCCGGATCCGGGAGACGAGCCGGACAGTCGCGGAAGGGCGCCAACGGTCGCCGAAATTGGGCAGCGGCTTAACTCGGTGCTGAAGACCGAACTTGCGACGAGGGATTATCTGTTTGCCGAGGAACGGGTGAAGACGACAGTGGCAGGCCTGGAGACACTGGCGGCGCCGGTGGGAGCGGTGGCGGGCCGGAAGAACCTGGTGTGGCTGACGCAC
>JAJYCN010000264.1 GCA_021778335.1 Acidobacteriota bacterium
GCCCAACCGCCGCGAACTCTTCGCGCCCCAGGGCTTCAACGCGCACTTAGAGCACCACAAGAACTTTTACAACGCCGTCCGCACCAGGAAACCCTTCCTCGAAGACGCCGTCTTCGGCTACCGCGCCGCCGGTCCCGCTCTACTTACAAACGTAAGTTACTTCGAACGCCGCATTTGTAACTGGAACCCCGAGTCGATGACCGTCAGTTAGAAAAGCCGCTTCCCCGCCTATTCGTGCCGAAGGGCTTCCATCGGCTGTATGCGCGTAGCAAGGCGGGCCGGGATCAGGCATGCAATCAGGGCGGCGGCGGCCAGGACCGCGGGCACGGCAAGGAATACAACCGCTCCGGGCGTTCCCATCCCCTGCATCTTGCCGGCCAGCAGGCGGCTGGCTTCGATGCTGATCAAAATGCCGGCCGCCAGCCCCATGCCAACTACGCGGCCGATCGCCAAGAGCACTAATCCCAGCACATCGCGCGGCTTTGCACCCAGCGCCATGCGAATGCCGAACTCCCTCGTCCGGTGCGCGACGGCGTAGGACACCACGCTGAACACGCCGGCGCTGGCCAGCACAAGGCCGATCGCCCCGAAGATGCCGAACAGAAACGTCGAGAACTGCTCATAGGCCGTCGCCGTGTTGAGCCAGCCTTCGAGCGTGCGGATCTCCGTGATCGGTTGGTTCGGATCTACCGACCGCACCATCTGCCGCGCGCCACCGATGACAGCTTCCGCCGCCCCGGTGGTTCGCAGGATGACCGTAGGGCTCGGCGACAGGATTACCGAATACGGAACGAATACGGCGGGCTCCGGCGGATCGTTCAAGCCGCGGTTACGCGCCGTTCCCACGACGCCGGCAATCTCAAAGGAGTTCACAAAACCCGGCGCCTTCGGCCATTCCGGCGGAATCGGCTGGTTGAACAGGTCTATCTGAATATGCCGCCCGATCGGATCTCTTTGGCCAAAGTCCCGCTTCACCTCGTCCTCGCTGATCAGGGCCACCGGCCGGGCCTGCAAAATGTCGGTCTCGGTGAGCTCGCGCCCGCGGAGCAGGGGCGTTCCCACCGATGCGAAGTACCCGGCGTCGACGAGATTCACGGCGATGCCGGGCGCCTCCGATGCCGGCCGGTCATCCAGAATCGCCTTTGTTCGCATCCCGCTGTAAGGCGGAACGAATGTGCCGCTGAACGCCGCGGCCTTAACCCGCGGCAAGCGCCGGAGGTTCTTCGCGACGTTCTCAAACAGCGCCAGCCGCTCCGGCCACTGTTTGTGCTCCGATTCATTAACCGGGATACGGAACGTCAGCGCATTGCGCGGATTGTATCCGAGGTTCTGCCTCTCGAGCGCGATCAAGCCGCTCACTGCGAGGCCCGTCCCGGTGAGCAAAACCATCGACAGCGCAGCTTCGCCGGCGATCAGCCAATTGTGGAGCCGCCTCCCACGCGCACCCGCGCCGCCTCCGCGTCCCGATTCGCGCAGCGTGCCGGCCTGCGTTCCAGAGGAGAGGCGCCAGGCGGGTGCGATGCCGAAGATAATTCCGGTCAGCACCGAGATCCCCAGCGCAAACCACAGAACCGGCATGTTGAGCGCGATCACCGCTTCATGCGGAATCGAATACTCCGGCATCAGAGTAACGATGGCGCGCACACAGCCGTAAGCCAGCGCCACACCCAATGCACCGCCCACAACCGCGAGCAGCACGCTTTCGGTAAGAAGTTGCCGGATGAGACGGCCGCGCGACGCGCCAACCGAGATGCGGATGGCCATCTCGCCCTCCCGCGCGGCGGCCCGGGCCAGCAAAAGATTGGCGGCATTGGCGCACGCGATCAACAACAGGAGCGCCACCGCGCCGAACAGCGCCAGCAGCGTGTTCTCGAATTTGCCGAGAATGCCTTCGTTCACACTCAGGAATTTCACGCGGAACGCTTCCTGCGGGTAGATCCGCTCGGGTACCTGGCGCCGGAACTTCTCGAGTAGCGGGCCGAATTCGTGTTGGATTTGATCCGGGCCGATCCGCGGCCGTATGCGGAAAAAAACGTTCACGAAGTCCCAACCGGCCGGGCGCATGTCCATCGGCACATAGACGTCCGCGTCGTTCCAGGTGAAGCGGACCGGCAGAACACCCACGATCGTGTAAATATCGTTGTTCAGGCGCATCTGCCGTCCGAGTACACTTGGGTCGCCCTGAAACGTGTGTTGCCAGAACCGGTAGCTGATCACCGCAACGGGTTCCGGCGCCGCGCCGCCGGCCATGTCCCTCGCTGTGAACTCGCGGCCGAACAACGGTGCGACGCCGAAAAAGTCGAAGAAGTTCGGGGAGCAGTACTCCCGCCGCACGACCTCCGCCAGCCCGGCGCCGGTCAGGACCGTGTCGTCCAATACCGCTGCGAAGGCGCCCTCCATCGAACGCATGCGCGACCGGATCTCCAGGTACTGCGCCTTGGAATAGCCAATGCTTCGCCGCGGAGACTTCCTGCTCGTCAGGATCAACTGTCCGATGCGGTCCGCCGCGCGGTACGGATACGGATCGAGGAGTACCGCGTAGACCACGCTGAAAATTGCGGTCGCCGCCGCAATGCCAAGGGCGATCGACAGCACGGCCACGGCGAAAAACCCCGGCCGGGCAAGGAGCATCCGCAGGCCGTAGCGCAGGTCTTTGCCAAGCTGTTCCCAAAACTGTTCAAGCTGGGGCATGATTTCACCGGAGGTGCAACCACTTGTACGCCCGTTGTACGCCCGGCGCCGCCCGCCGGTTCCACCAGACTCCCCCGGCCAAACGCGCCCCGCCGCTCCGCCTCAGTCGGGAACTGCCACGCCGCGCGCTTCCGCCGCCCCCGCCCGCCGCGGCCACGCCCCTTCGAGCGCGTGTACGCCCAAATACAGGAACGCCCCGCCCGCCAGCCCCAGCATCGCCCCGATCGTCCTCGGCCCCTCGAACGGCGCCAGCACCCCCGCCAACCCGAACCCCACCAGCGTCATCGCCTGAATCGCCAGCGCCCCCGCTACCGCCCGCAAAGGCGCCGCCACCGCCGCCCGCAGCAGTCCGCCCATGGCGAGCCCCTCCGGCATCTTATGCAGCAGAATCCCCGCCGCGAAGGCAAACTGCAGATCCGCGATCCCCGACTCCCGCGAGGCAAACAAACTCCACCCATCCACAAAACTGTGCAGGCTCGCAAACGCCATCAGCGGCCACGCAAACCCGTGCAGCATCGTCCGGCACCCATGATGATCGTGGCTGTGCGAGCACGAAGGGCACACCGGATACAGCCAGTGGTTCACGCCCCACAGCAGCCCAAACCCTCCCGCCACCCACGCCAACCCGTACACCCTCCCCGCGTGCACCGCAATCTCCGGCACCACCCAGAAAAACGACATCCCGATCAGCACCACCCCGCTCGCCAGCACCACCAATCGCGACGCCCGCCGCCGTTCCTCCAGCCACACCCCCGCCACCGCGGCCAATGCGCCGGTCAAAAACACCAGCAATATCGGGGGAATAGACAACAACTTCGCGGGCTTCCTCTCGTCGCTTCAGGGTACCATCCGCCCGCGCGGCCTCTAAAGCCCGAGCCCCCAAATGCCGATCGAAGCTTGTGCGCTTCGGAATCGTCGCATTGCAACTGGCCCTCATTTGCCCGTGGCTAGTCGGTCAAACCACGTCCACGGCGCCCGCCCCCATCACTCCTCCCTCCGCCATCTCCGAACAAATCGCCTCCGTCCGCGAGCAGGCCGGCATCGACATGAAAAGCCCCGGCGCCATCCAGGACCCCTTCTTCACCGTCCCCTGGCCCACGCCGCCGCCCTTGCCCAACCTCGCCTCCGCCGATTGCGACCCCGTCCCCGCCAAGGATTTGACGACCATGGTCAACAACGAAGCCCAGAAGCAGGGCGTCAAAGCGGACCTCATCCACGCCGTCATCGACCAGGAATCCGGCGGAAAGGCCTGCGCCGTCTCCTCCAAAGGCGCCCTCGGCCTCATGCAGCTCATGCCCGATAAAGCCGCCGAACTCGGCGTCAAGAACCCCTTCGATCCCGCGCAAAGCCTCGAAGGAGGCGTCAAATATCTCCGGCAGTTGCTCGATAAATACCACGGTGATACCTCTCTCGCACTCGGGGCATATAACGCCGGCGAGAACCGCGTCGATCAAACCGGGAGTGTCCCGCAAAACCCGGAAACAAAGAACTATGTAGAGTCCATTCAGAACAAATTAAGTCAGGGGGCCAGTAGTGTTCCGCCCAAACGTTAGGCGGTTTCGCCGATGGAAGGAAAAGAAAAGCAAAAAAATAAACAGTTTCCTCATACACGGTTGCCGGCCCGCCGCCGATATGAGGGTATATGCTCGACCGGGTCGGCAGGACTCTGAAGCAGACCAGTCTCTTCCGTCGAGGCGGGCTCGCATGACCGTAGCATCCACCACCATCCCCGGCCTGCTTCCCTCCCACCCCCCACGCGAGCAGGGCGCCACGCTGCTGCTAGTCGACGCCGTCCCGTCCAGCCGCCGCAGTATCCGCAATATGCTACAGCTTCCGTCGTACCGCATCGTCGAATGCTCCAGCGCACCGGAGGCCCTCGAACTCATCGCCCGCGAAAACGTCGACATCATCCTCACCGCGCTCGCCCTCCCCGGCATGTCCGGCATCGAGCTCTGCCGCTGGCTCAAGGCCAATCGCGACACCCAACTCCTCCCCATCCTCGTGCTCACCACCGGCAAGAACCCCGGCCAGGAGATCCAGGCCCGCCTCTCCGGCGCCGACGAGTTCATCGCAAAACCCGTCCACCCCGAACTTCTCCGCGCCCGCGTCGCGACGATGCTCCGCACCAAAACCCTCACAGACTCGCTCGAGAAAGCCGAATCCATCCTCTTCGCCCTCGCCCAGGCCGTCGAAGAACGCGACGTCTACACCGGTGAGCATTGCCACCGCCTCGCCGTCTACAGCGTCGCCCTCGGCAAAGCCGCCGGCGTCCCCCAGGCCGACCGCCTCGCCCTCTACCGCGGCGGTTACCTCCACGACATCGGCAAAATCAGCGTCCCCGATAGCATCCTCTTCAAACCCGCTGCCCTCACGGCCGAAGAATGGGCCGTGATGCGCCGCCACACCCTCAAAGGGGAAGAAATCTGCCGCCCCATGCGCAGCCTCTCCGACGTCCTCCCCATCATCCGCAGCCACCACGAACGCTGGGATGGCTCCGGCTACCCCGACGGCCTCCGCGGCGGCGAAATCCCCCTCCTCGCCCGCATCCTCCAGATCTGCGACATCTACGACGCCCTTACCAGCGTCCGCTGCTACAAACCCGCCCTCACCCACGACCAGGCCATCGAAGTCCTCCGCGCCGAAACCCGCCGCGGCTGGCGCGACCCCGACCTCACCGACCTCTTCATCGCCACGTGCCGCCATCCCTTCCCCGGCATCATGCTCCCCACCGCGACGGACATGTCCGGCATGCTCTCCATGCACCACTCCATCACCGACCCCACCCTTCAACTCGCCGTCTAAACCCGCACTTCCCCTCCGCCGCGCGCCGTCCCGCGTTGTACCATACCCTTTCGTCTCCCCATGACGGCCGCCGCCGAACCGCCCCAAGGCCAACTCCGCCGCGAACTCGGACTCCGCGACCTCGTCCTCCTCAACATCGCCGCCGTCGTCGGTGTCCGCTGGCTCGCCGCCGCCGCCCACTCCGGCTCCGGCGCCTTCCTCCTCCAACTCCTCGCCGCCGGTTTCTTCTTCGTCCCCTCCGCCCTCGCCGTCGCCGGCCTCTCCCGCCGCTTCCCCGGAGAAGGAGGACTCTACCTCTGGACCCGCGAGACCTTCGGCGAGTTCCACGGCTTCCTCTGCGCCTGGTTCTACCTCATCTCCAACATCGTCTTCTTCCCCACCGTCCTGCTCTTCGGCGTCTCCCTTTCCAGTTACGTTTTCGGACCCGCCGCCGTCGCCGCCTTCTCCCGCCCCGCCGTCGCCATCCCGCTCACCTTCGCCGCCCTCTGGCTCGCCTTCCTCACCAATCTCATCGGCCTCAACATCAGTAAGTGGTTCACCAACCTCGGCGGCGCCTCCACCTACGCCGTCGCCGTCATCCTCTTTGGTCTCGGCCTCCGCCTCGCCCTCCGCGACGGCATGCCCGCCCCCGTTCACCTGCTCCCGAGCATCTCGTTTGAAAGCCTCAACCTCTGGTCCCAGATCGCCTTCTCCTTCATCGGACTCGAACTCGGCGCCATCCTCGGCGGCGAAATCCGCAACCCCACCCGCACCATCCCCCAAGCCGCATGGATCTCCGCCGGGGCCTCTGTCGCCTTCTACATAGGCGGCGCCTGGGCCCTCCTCGCCATCCTCCCCGCGCAAGCCATCAGCCCCCTCGCGGGACTCGCGCAAGCCGGCCAAGCCGCCGGCGCACGCCTCCACCTCGGCTGGCTCACGGCCCCCTTCGCCTTCCTCATCTCGGCCGGTATCCTCGGCCAGGTCGGCGCCTACGTCACCGGCATCTCCCGGCTCCCTTACGCCATCGGACTCGACCGCCACCTCCCCGCAGCCTTCGCGCGCCTCCACCCGCGCTTCGGCACGCCCTACGTCTCCCTGCTCGCCCAACTCGCCGCCGCCACCGTCTTCCTTCTCGCCATGCAGGCCGGCGAAACTCTCGGCGCGGCTTACCAGACCCTCGTCGACATGTCCACCCTCACCGGCTTTCTCCCCTTCCTCTACATCTTCGGCAGCGCCTTCCGCTGCGGCCACCGCTTCGCCGGCGTCTCCGGTTTCACCATCTCCCTCGCCGCCGTCGTCCTCTCCCTCAGTCCGCCCGAAGAAATCCGCTCGCTCTGGACCTTCGAAGCCAAACTCATCGGCGGCTGCCTCGTGCTCACCGTCCTCGGCTGGCTGATTTATCGTCAAGGTAGTGCCGCCCGCCGCGCTCAAGCCGCCTGACCTCGCCCTCATGGACTATCGCCACGCCGTTCACTACCTCTACTCGCTCGGCAACGAAGTCCAAACCGCCAAGCTCGGCCTCGACCGCATCCGCGCCCTCCTCGCCCGCCTCGGCAACCCCCACCTCGCCTACCGCACCGTCCACGCCGCCGGCACCAACGGCAAAGGCTCCACCTGCGCCATGATCGAAGCCGGTCTCCGCGCCGCCGGACTCCGCACCGGCCTCTACACCTCGCCCCACCTCGGCGAACCCACCGAACGCATCCGCATCGCCGGCCGCGAAGCCACCGAAGCCCAGTTCGTCGCCGCCTTCGCCAAAGTCCAGGACGCCGCGCAAGCCATGCTCGCCTCGGGCGAACTCGAGTTCCATCCCACTTACTTTGAAACCGTCACCGCCATGGCCTTCGTCCTGTTCCGCGACGAGAACATCGACATCGCCGTCATCGAAACCGGCCTCGGCGGACGCCTCGACGCCACCAACGTCGTCCGCCCCGAAGTCTGCGTCATCACTCCCATTGATTACGACCACCAGGACCTCCTCGGCGCAACAATCGAAAAAATCGCCGCCGAGAAGGCCGGTATCCTCAAGCCCGAAGCCATCGCCGTCATCGCCAACCAGCGCCCCGAAGCCCGCGCCGTCCTGCTCGCCCAGGCTGACGAGCTAGGCGTCCCGCTCGTCTTCACCTCGGACTGGAAACTCTCCGCCATCGACCTCCGCGCCGAAGGCGCCACCCTCCACACCGCCGCCGGACTCACCCTCGAATGTCCCCTCGCCGGAGCCCATCAGGTGGAAAACTCGCTCGCCGCCGCCATCGCCCTCGATCTCCTCCACGTCCCCCCGCAAGGCATCGCCCGAGCCCACTGGCCCGCGCGCCTCGAAGTCGTCCACCGCTCCCCGGCCATCCTCCTCGACGGCGCCCACAACCCCGCCGGAGCCCAGGTCCTCGCCGCCCACCTCCGCCAGTTTTATTCGGAAAAACCCCTCACCCTGGTCTTCGCCGCCATGCGCGACAAACCCGTCGCCGAAATCGCGGAAATCCTCTTCCCGCTAGCGGACACGATCCTCGCCACCCAAGTCGACAACTCCCGCGCCATGCCCGCCGCCCAAATCCAATCCCTCGCCCCCGACCCCGCCCGCGTCACCGTCCTCCCCACCGTCCCCGAAACCGTCGCCCTCGCCCTCGCCTCGCCCCCCGGCACGACCATCGTCTTCGCCGGCTCCCTCTACCTCGCCGGCGCCGCCCGCCCGCTGCTCACGGCTCAATCCCGGTCCGAGTAACCATACCCCGGCTCGCCCAGTATCCAAGGCTGTCTCCTGGCTTCCGGCTTCTGGCTCCTCGCTCCCATCTCCTTCCCCCCTACAATAAACCTGATGTCCTTCCTCCGGGCCCTCCTCATCACCGACCCGCTCATCCTCTTCTTCACCATCTTCTACGGCACCCGCAGCTTCTTCACCTCCTTCCTCGACATGGACGGCTCCCGCCAAATCTCCCTCGCCCGCCGCTGGGCCGCCCGCC
>JAJYCN010000265.1 GCA_021778335.1 Acidobacteriota bacterium
GATTTCGATCATATCAGCAGAAGCTGCCGGACGTTTGACGAAGAGCTCAACCAGGTGGAACGGCTGAAGCCGTTCCACGAGCGGCCGTGATTGGGTTTCCGCGGCGGAAGTGCCGCCCACCCTGATCCTGCCCGCAGTTGAGAGGACTGCTTGCGCTGCTCAGCATGATCCGCTATGGTGCCCACGCGGTAACCGGATTGTTCCCGTGACGGCACGACGGTAAGGACCATGTACGCACCAAGCCTAAACCCCAGGGAAGCACAGGACATCGCCCAGCGTTCAGGCAACGAGAGGCTGGTCTTCTGGACCAGCATCGCTTCGCTCGGCTTCATGGGCGCACTGGCTGCTACCGAGACCGCGAAGCTGGTCTTCGACATGGTGAAGCGCGGCGAGCACGGCCACGCCGACCATCCGGCGCGATACGAGAGGCGAGTGCGCTCCAGGGGCAGGTGAGTCTCTCACAAAAAACGGGGGTGCGCAGCCAATCGGCTATCATAATATGACAAGCTTATTGAACTCCGGGGCTAACTGGCTGGGCGAGATCACGCACGCGGAGAAGGCGGAAGAGGGGCGCTATCGACACAGGATTCGACCGGCATCCAGTGCGTCACCCGGCGCCCGCTGGCGCTGAGCCAGACCGGACCATCGTCCGAAGCGCGTACAAACCACCCCTGAAAGCTGCCCCGGTACATCACAGGCCCGGCGGCGTACCAGACCATCTGGCCGGGCTTCGGCAGGCTCGTTGCGGTCGAGATCCACATCGGCATTCGTCCCGCTACGACGGATGAGGGCGATCGGCTATTTTAACAGATTCGGCCGCCTCGAATCTCAGGTCGGGCCGCAGGATAGTGTTCCCTGACGGCAGGGTGAACACGAATCCGATCACCGATGTCTGAGTGACTGGGTGGGGGGGTTCTGAGCGACGTGCGCGACAAGTTGTGGTAATTCTCGTTCACGGTGCCGTGAGCGGCACGCAGGCGGCGGGTAACGGCTATCGGCGGATTCCGCGAGGCCTTGGCGGTCGCGCGGGCCGGTGCGGGCGAGTGAGAAGAGGAGAAGGGACAGCATGTGGTACGACGACCTGCCCACGGGAAAGTCATGGGCCAGCCTGTGGAGCGGCTACATTCTCTGCGGACAATGTTTTGGCATCCGCTCTGTTGGGGCTGCGTGCCCGGCCTGCGCAAGCCCGCCGTATAGCACTGAGCCATCGACGATGCGGCTCGAAGACGGCCGAGAAGTTACCGTCGCCGCGTGTTTTATGGGAGCAGAGGGCCGGTACGAGGACTACGTCTATCTACAGATGCTGGAGCGGGAGTGGAAGCGGCCGGTAACGGAGGCCGAGGAATTGATCTTTCCCGACCCGGCAAACCGGCCCTCGGCCCGCGCCGCGCTCGTCGTCCTCTTCTGGAGCTACTTCGAGACTCGGATCGAGCGCCTTCTTCGAGGAGGCATGCGACAGGTGCCGCCCGTCCTGGCCGAGGATACGCTCCAGCGATACTCGTCGATCGGGTCGCGTCTGGATCGGCTCTACCGGGTACTCTTCGACACCACCTACCGGGCGGACCTGACAGACCTGGGGTTTGACGATGTTGGGCTTCACCTCGCGCACGTACAGGAACGCCGAAACGCTTTTGCCCACGGCGACCCGAGGGCTATCGACGATGCGTTGGTCGCTGCCGTGGTCGATAACCTGAAGCGGGAGCATGAGGCGTGGATCGCTGTCTTCAATCGGCGGGGGACGCGGCCCGCCAAGGGCCGAGAGACATGAACGGCGTCCACGGTGTTTTCTGGTAGACTCGGGCGAGCCGCCGCCCAGACGGAGATCCCGGAATGATCGAGCACCTCACGATCGATCCTGGCCGCTTCAACAACGCCGCCTTTATTAAGTCTCGGCTTGCATCGGCCGATGCTCAGGACGCTGTGCGGACGGCGCTCAGATTTCTCTATTTCGACGACGGACCGTTCAACCTGCCCGACGATCAGCGAAAGGCCGCAGAGCCGTACCTCGAACCCGCCGAACGGCTCCTCGTCGGATGGCTCGCGATCAGGACGAAGGGGCTTCTGGGTAATTCCGACGGCAAAGCCGAGATGACGGCCGCTCGCTCCGCGCGGTATCGCTGCCAGGCGTGCGGCTTCCCTGACGTGCGGGTGCTGAACCTCGATGAGGTCGATGGTTCACTCGAATGTCTCTGCGCAAACTGCCACGTGATCAGGACGCGATGGCAGCGGCGGCGTTGAGCGGGTCCTCAGCGAACGCGGCAAGGTGACCGGCGATCCTATGCGCTCAAGGCAAGAAGCGTCTTCTCCCCCGCGTAGGCCACGTCGTCGACCAGCGTCGTCGGCTCCTCCATGCGCCGACGTATCCTCGCGGTAACCGGCTCCTCGCCGGCAATCTTCCTCGCCACGGTTCGCTCAGGTGCGGACTCGATGGTGTTCGCGGCACGCAGTGCCTTGATCCGCTCGGCCAGGTCGGACACCGTCGGCTCCCCTTCCTTCCGCTCTGCCCCGGAAAGCCCGGCTTTCAACTGGTCACGCAGGGCGGCGAGCTGGTCCAGGTATCCGGCATGCCGGAACGGCTGCCCAAGCCGGGCCTCGTAGTCGCGGAGTTGCGCCTCTGCGATTCCGAGATCCTGGCGGGTGCGGTCGCGTTCGGCCGCGTAGCCATCGGCGAGACGCTCCAGGGCATTCAGCACGGCGCGCGGACCGGGGTTGTCGCGGATCATTACCCGGCGGGTAACGGCGCCATCGAGGAAGACGTCCGCGCCGAGGGGATGCAGGACCAGACCATAACTTAAGCCCCGATACTCGCCGAGCGGGAATCGCCGCGTCTCGCTCACCTTTTCTGGGAGTCGGTTCAGGCGGTTTCCCAGGCCCTCCATCGACGGCAGGGGATCGTCCTGATGGGCACTGAGCGTCGCCAAGTCGGCGGCCAGCCCCTCAATCCTTGCTTCGTACCGAGTGATCGTGCCCGGTAGGTCGCCTCGCGCGCGTTTCGCGAGATACTGCTCATCGGTGTGGTTCTTGCGCAGGATGGAAAGGCGCTGCAACTCGGCATCCGCCTCGGCAAGCGTCAGGACCGCAGGGTTGCCGGAAGCGATTGCCTTGACCTCGGCGTAACTCAGCTCCTGGCCGCCGACGTCCTCTGCCTTCCTGACTGCGGATTCGCCGCTCATAACCTGGTTGATAAACCGCGCCTTGGTTTCCAGCGCCTGCCACATGTAGGCATCGAAACTCCCTTCGGTGACGTAGCGGTAGATCGAGACTTCATCGTTTTGATTGCCCTGCCGGAGAATCCGTCCTTCCCGCTGCTCGACCTCGGCCGGTTTCCACGGCGCGTCGAGATGATGGAGCGCGACGAGCCGCTTCTGGACGTTCGTGCCGGTGCCCATCTTGTGCGTGCTGCCGAGGAGTATCCGGACCTGCCCCGAGCGGACCTGGTCGAACAGGGCGCGCTTCTTGGCATCGGAATCGGCGTCGCCAATGGCGGCGATCTGGCTCCGCGGGATGCCGCGATCGACCAGTTTCCCGATGACCTCGTCGTAAGCGGAATACCCCCAGGGGGTAGGGTTCACACCCATGTCGCAGAACACCATCTGCGTGCCGCGCGTCGCCTCAGAGCGCCGCCAGATGGCCTCGACGTTCTCCACCAGCGCGTTTACCTTTGAGCCGGAGAAGTCGGGCGCCGCGGCAGAAAGCATCCTTGAGTCGAGCGCGAGCTTGCGGCCGTCGGTCGTGATCGCGAGCGCGTTGTCTTCCCGCGGATCGACCTTCTGCGAGCGGAGCCGTTCGTAGCGCTTGACCAGCTCCTGCTGGATCGCGGACTGCTCCTCCGACATCGGGCAGGCCACGATGATCGCCTTGCCGGTCTGGAGCTTCGGGCGGGGAAGGTTCAGCATTTCTGCGGTCTGCACGTCAGCAAAGGCCCGGAACATCTGCTGCAGCTCGGGCAGGTTATTGAAGCGTGCGAATCGGACGCGGGGCTTCAGCGTCCTGCCGTCGGGCGAGATTTCCATCGCGTTCACGACTTCGCCGAACGGCGCGGCCCATGCATCAAAATGCTCGATGCCGCGACTCGTGAGCCCCTTCGGGTCGAGGAAGCGCTGCATGGTATACATCTCGACCATGCTGTTGCTGATCGGCGTTCCGGTCGCACCCACGATGCCATGGCCGGGATGTTTTTCGTCGAGATAGCGGGCCTTCATGTAGAGATCGAACGCCCGTTCTGAGCCGCCGGTCTGGATACCGGCGACCCGCTCCATCTTGGTCGGCGTTTCGAGGTTCTTGAAGAACTGAAGTTCGTCGATGAATATCTGGTCAACGCCAAGCTCGTCGAACACCAACCCGTCATCCTTCTTATCCTCGGCCGCCAGGCTCTTCAGCTTCTCTTCGCGCGCCACTTTCTGCTTCTCGATCGTTTTAATGATGTTCCGGCTTGCCTTGGCGCTGTCGGCTTTGGATTCGCGGAGCAGCGCCTCGTATTCCGCGATCTGCTCGCGCAGGAACCGTTCCTGGTATTCCTTCGACATGCCGATCCGCTCGAAGGAACTGTGCGTCACGATAACGCCGTCCCAGTCGCCGGTGGCGATCTTCGCGGTCAGGTACTTGCGGCGTTCCCTGGTGAAATCCTCCTTCGAGGCGATCAGCAATTTGGCGTTGGGGTAGAGGTGCATGAACTCGCGTCCGAACTGCTCCAGCATGTGGTTTGGGACGACGAACATCGGCTTCTTGCACAGCCCGGCCTGCTTCATCTTCATGCCCGAGGCGGCCATCTCGTAGGTTTTGCCCGCCCCAACGCAGTGCGCGAGCAGCGTGTTCCCGCTTGTCATGCACCGCCAGACCGCATCGACCTGGTGGGGTTTTAGCGAAACCTCCCGGCTCATTCCGGGGAAGTCGAGGTGCGACCCGTCGAACAGCCTTGGTCTGAGGTTGTTGTAGGTGTCGTTGTAGATCCTGACCAGCCGCTCGGTCCTGTCGGGGTCGGAGAACACCCACGACCTGAACCGCTCTTTGATGAGCTTCTGCTTCTCGCGTGCGGCCTGTGTTTCCTCGGGGTTGAATACCCGCTCGTCGCCGTTTGCGCCGCGGATCGTGTCGTAAATGGCGGGCGTCTTGAGGTTAAGGGCCTGCTCTAACAGCGCGGTCCCGTTGATGCGGGACGTTCCGTAATCCGCTGTCGCCGCGACGGAGTTCAGCGCCCGGTAGTCCGGCTCGACGGACCACACGGCGTCTTTCTCCAGGTGTCCGATCCTGACGGCCTCGGGCGGCACGTTGAACAGCTCGCCGGCAAACTGCTGGATGTCCTTCACCGGAATCCACGGCGCCCCGAGATTGGCGTCGATGTCTCCCGGTAGCACGTCCTCGGGCTGCACAGCTCTCAGGGCCTCGGCGTTGCGAGCATAGTCTTGCCCGGCGGCCTCGGCGATCGTGAGCTTCTGCCGGACGTTTCCTGAGAGGTAAGCATCCGCGGTCTGCCACGTCTTTGACTCCGGGTCGCGGTAGATCAGGTCGCCCAGCTCGCTGATCACCGCGATCTCGGGCTTGCCGTACAGCGTGGCGATCAAGGGGAGATCGATGCCGCCGGTGCGATCGAGCGACACCAGCAGCCCTTCTTCGGCCGAGGCAACGCTGGTCACCGGCGGGCTTTTCCCCACGACGTCCTTGAGCAGGATCGGCGACTTGACCGCCTTGCCGGTCATCTCGTCGTATTCTTCCAGCGCCATCACCAGCATGGCGTCCGGGTCTTCCCGGAATTTCACGAGGTTGGGCATCCGACGGATCACGCCGCCGTCCTTGGCCGCGGTGAACGTCGTCTTGTTAATCGGGCCGTGGGCGGCGACAAAGCGGTCATACGCCCGGTTCAGGGCTTTTCGGGCTTCTTCCCGGTTCGGCGCGGGCCAGCCTTCGTTCTGGGACTGGAGCACGCGCCGGGCGAGGTCCCGCAGCTCAATCAGCGCCCCGATCTTCCGGGCTTGCGGGGTGCCGTTGGTTTTCAGCAGCACGCCGCAATAGGTGACCGGCTCGGCCCGGCCGTTTTCGACCTGGTAGATGATCCGGTCGTCGCCGACGAAAAGGCTGCCCTCGGTGATGTGACGCTCGGGCGGTGGTGGCGTGAAGGCCGGGGGCGGATTCGGCCGCTCGGCTTCCGACTGGATCACATGGCCTTCAGGAAGCCGCTGAATGGCCTCCTTCAGTTGCTGCGCGAGGTCGCCGTTGCCGGTGACGCTGAAGCCTTCCTTGCCATAGAGGAAGTCCTTGCGGGACCAGGTGCCTAAGACCATTTCGGGGTGGTTCTTGAAGTATCGGTTGACAACAACATTCGTATCGTTCTCAAAAAGTGGCGCGACGCCGAGCCATTCGGGATCGGCATGGTTCGCCGCCCCACCCGGCGCCCGCTTCCGCAGGAACACGATGTCGGTAACGACGGCCGTCCCCTCCCGCTTGAATGCATCGGACGGCAGCCGGAGCGCCCCGAGGAAGTCTGCCTGGCTCGCCAGCAACTCGCGCACGGCCGCGTTCTGTTTGTCGAGCGTAAAGCGGCTGGTAACCACGGCGAGCACGCCGCCGGGCTTCAGGGCTTCAACGGACTTGGCGATGCAGAAGTCGTGCAAGGCCAGGCGTTGCCCGTGGAAGTCGAGCTTCACGTCGGCGAACGGCACGTTGCCGATCGCCGCGTCAATTTCAGGCAGGCGCGTGTCCCGGATATTCTCGATGCGGATGTCCTGGCCCGGGTGGAGCACGCGGGCGATACGGCCGGAGATGCTGTCCAGCTCGACGCCGATGAACCGCATGCCGTTGGGGGCGAGCAGCGGAAAGCGGCCCGGCCCGCAACCCGGTTCGAGCACCAGCGCGGTGTCCGGCACACCCAGGCGCTTCAGCGCCGCGTACATGGCCCGGATCACCGTCGATGAGGTATAGAATGCGTTGAAGGTGGTTCGTCTGGCCGATTGCCATTCCTCCTCTGTGAGCAGGGACCGGAGCTCGTCTCCCAGCGCCTGCCAGCCCGCGTCTTTGTAGCCGTCGAATTGAGATTCCGGATCTTCGGGTTTGACATTCGGCTTGGGGAAGATCGACAAGGCGACGGGGCCGAAGCCGCAGAAGCGGGCGAGGGCCTGGCGCTCGTCTGCTGATGCCGGTCGCCGTTCGTGTTCGAGCTGCTTCAGCGTGCGGATCGCGGCGACGATCTCGCGTGCCTTCGCCTTTTCGCCGGCGGCGAGCCCGACATCAGGGGAGGGATCGGTTTCATGCGGAGTTCCCAGTCCCGTCACCCTGACCGGCGCGGCCTGCGGCGGCGCATTGAAATCCAGCGGCAACTGAACACCCATCATGGCGCGATCTCCTTCCATTCGCCCCTCCGGCGGGGCCTGACGGCACGCGGGAGAATCAGCCGGAGAGCCGGGAGCGTCGGCGTCCGGGCAAGCTGGCAATGGGCTATGGGACCCGTTCCTGCTTGCGCGGCCCGGCGGGCTGATTAGCGTGGCGTCGATGGAGGCCCCGGGAGGGGTGGAAGAGGTGGGGGAGGGATCGTCGCGAAGAGCGTCAAAGAGCGGGCGCTCCGGACGCGGGGGCCTTACGCGGGCGACGTGTGACGGGTGATGAACGCCATCGTTCCGTCGAGGGAAGGACCGTCCATTTCTTCCGGCGGCGACTCGGAGGGTAAAGTGCCCCGCAGGTGTTCGATCGCCAGTTCCAGCGCTTCGCTGGAAACCTGGCTCGCAGAGCTCCCCGGGCGCGCCCGGTGGAGCTCGTCCATCCAGGTCAGGTGCGCGGCCTTCAACTCGCTGGCGTACTTGTCCAGAGCCATAAGCAGGGTCCGCTCCCGGCGAAGCCGCGCGTGCAGACTCGGATACTGCTCCTGGAGGAGTTCCAGGACGATGGTCTTGTAATGCATGGTGATCTCCTTCCGTTGCTGCGGGAACGTCGCCCTCAAGCAACGCCGTATTGCCCTGATCGGGCGAAAACAGCAAGCGCTGATTCGAGGCGGGTGGCTTCCGTGCCATAGCCGGGTACGGTCATTCAAGGTTGTCCGGCCGCACTATTGCGGCGAGGCCCGGCTGGAAGCAAGAGTCGTGCCGCGGCAATCCCCCTAGCCGCACTGTAATAATTATGTCACACCGCTGTCGCCAACTTGTAAAATTTGCCTGCTATACTGGTCTTATATCCCCTCAACAATCGAGGAGATGGGTTCGGGGTGCTTCGCTCGGCAACGCGAATACTTGCCGCAGCCACCTTTTGTATAGTTCACATCTGTTATGTATATGGAGATCCAGTTTATGACTAAACACCGTACAACGCGATGGCTGTGTAGTGCCTCACTCGGAACTGGAATGTGCAGCCGGTTGGGTTAGTATGAACTCGATCGGAGGCACATTCCATGAGCCAGACCCGCCGGCACTTCACTCCCGACCAGAAAGCCCAGATCGTCCGCC
>JAJYCN010000014.1 GCA_021778335.1 Acidobacteriota bacterium
TCGCACCCGTAGGTGTAAGCTTGCCCGAAGCCGGATCGACACGGAAGATCACGATCGAATCCGAATTCTGGTTCGCCGCGAACAGGTAGCGGCCCGTGGGGTCGAGCGCGAAGTTGCGCGGCTCCTTGCCGCCGGTGTTGGCGCGCTCCACAAGGGTCATGTGCCCGGTAACCGGCGAGATGGAGAAGACCGAGATGCTCTCGTGGCCGCGGTCGGAGGCATAGACAAACCGCCCGGACCGGCTGACGGCGATCTCGGCGGCCGTGTTCTCCTGCTTGAAATCGTCGGGCGCGAGTTGCATGGTCTGAAGCCTGGTCAGCGTGCCGGTCTTCCCATCCCAGGCCAGCGCCGTGACGGTGTGCGCCATCTCGCTGGCCAGATAACCGAAGCGGCCGTTCGGGGTAAAGGCAAAATGCCGCGGACCGGCGGCCGGCGGACCATCGTAGGCCGGTGGCGTATTCGGCGTGAGCGTTCCCTTGCTGTCGTCGAAGCGATAAACCAGAACTTTGTCCAGACCCAGATCGGCGGAAAGGACGAACTTGTTCCCCGGCGCCGCTTCAATCCAGTGCGCGTGCGGGCCTCGCTGCCTTTTGGGATTCGCCCCTTTGCCTTGATGCTGGTCGAAAGACGTCGCTTCTCCGAGGCTTCCATCAGCCTTCACCGGATACACGATGACGCTCCCCGACCCGTAGTTGGCGGCCATCAGATAGCGGCCGGCGTGGTCGAGCGAAATGTAGCAAGGGCCGTTGCCGCGCGTGGACACTACGTTCAGCGCCTTCAGTTTTCCGGTGCCCGCTTCGACGGCGAAAGAGTGAACGGAGCCTTCCCGGCTCTCGTCCACCGCGTAGGCGAACTTCCGGTTCGGGTGAACGATGACGAACGAAGGATTCGGCGTCGCTGCCGCCAGGAACGGTTCCGAGACGGCCCCGGTCGCCTCGTTGAAACGCACCGCGTAAATGCCCTCACTGTGAGGCCCGGTGTACGTGCCGAGGTAGACGAGGCGTCCCCCGGCGGCGGGCGTTCCCGGCGCGGCAGCCCAAGCCAAAAGCCCAAGCCCGGAGCAGACAGACAGCGATGCCAGAATCGCCCGGCGGGAGATTCTCATTGCGGCGCCACCTCCACATTCACCGGCGCCTGCAGCGTGAAGTTCAACAGCGTTTCCGCTGGAATTTTCACCTGCTGGCCGTGCGTAAACACCTGGTAGCCCGCAACACCGCCGCCGCCCACCGCCGCGCCAATCGCCGCTCCCTTTCCGCCGCCGGTGATCGCGCCGAGAATCGCACCGGCCGCCGCGCCGATCCCGCTCCGTTCGAGCGTCTGCTTGCCGCGCGCCTTGCCCTTCACGTCATACACGTTGCTCTGCAGCGGCACACGCTGGCCATTTACGTTCATGCTGACCAACTGCAACTCCAGGTTGCTCTGGCCCCGGACCCTGCCCGCGCTCTGCGCCTCGGCCAGACGAACCGTCACATCGGTGTGGCGCGGCACAACAACCTGGTCGTTCAACCGGATCGAATCGTCGAGCGATGCCCGGAATTGCTGGCCGGTCGAATTGGTCGCCGAGTCGACGCTGTCGATCATCCGGATCGTAATCGGCGTGCCGCTGGGAATGGTCACCGCGACGGGTTGAGGCGGCCCGCTCGCGCCGGGCCCGCCCATGCCCGGAGGATTGTTCGGCGATGCGACACCGCCCCCGCCGCCTCCGCCCCCGCCGTTGTCAGGCGGCCCGTTCTGTTCCGCGCCCCCGGCCGTCTCCCCGTTGATGCCGCGCCGGGCCGACGATCCTCCCGGCACCTTGATCTGGTCGTCCACGCGCGCCACGCCCGGCGTGTCGTTCGCAATCTTTACCGCCTTCAGTTCAAGGTTCGAGTTGGGCACATCGCCGCTCAGGGTCACCGCGCCGTTCTGGACGGCTACGTTGATGTTCGTACTCCGCAGATCGGGATCCGAAAACAGTTTCGCCTTGATGTCGTTGGCCAATGTGTCGTCGCTGGGCTTTTTCGAACAACCCGTGGCAAGCGCCAACAAGGCCACCACGCTGATTGCCGCTATCTTGATGCTCCGCATCTGGTCCCCTACCATTTCCCTTGATGGATTGTCCGCCGGCGGCGCACGAGGTCCCGCTCGGTCCTTCTGATTCTATCCGAATCTTTCCGGGCCGCATCGATTTGTTTCCCGATCTCCACGCGGAAGAAATCCAAAATCCACCGAGCCTCGTATCCCTGGTGTTGTACCGCGAACCGGCCGCGCAGCCGGACGCGAATTCTTAACGGAGAAAACACCATGCCGGACTCAATTCAATATCCCGGACGCCGGAGCTTTTTCAAGACCGCGGGCTTCGCGGGCCTGGGCGCGACCGCCGTCCTTGCCGCCGGACATCTGAACCCCGCCAGGGCGGACTTCGACACCGCCGCGCTTCCCGACGATCCCAACTCGATCTTCACCGCGGCTCTGATCGCCGAAGATCTGGCGACAACCTTTTATTACAACGGGCTGGTCGGCGGCGTCATTCAGGACCCCGCACTGGCCGGACCGGGCGGGAGCGCCATGGCGGTTTCGTCTTCCGGCAACGTGGGGAATGTCAACTATCTGCAGGCGGCGCTCAGCCAGGAGATCGCGCACGCCGGCCTGATGCGGTCGTTGCTCGGCGGAGCCTCGGCGGCGACGGATCCGTATCAGACCTTCTACTTCCCGAAAGGGACCTTTGACGCGCTGGCCTCGTTCACCGGGATGCTGAACGCGCTCGAGAACGCCTTCATCGGCGCATATCTCGCCGCGGTCCGCCAGTTCGCCTTCATGGCCTCGCGGCCGGATATATACTACTTCAACAAGACCAACACGCACACTTTCAACCGCGACGATTTGAGTTACTTCGCCCAGGTGTCGGCCTCGATCCTAGGCGTCGAGTGCGAGCATCGCGTCCTGGGCCGCGTGATTTCGAACACGAATCCGGCCAACCAGCTCAACTACGAGTCGACAGACGGGATCGTGACGGTGTTCCACGGCCCGAACTCCGCCGTGAACGCGTTGCTGCCGTTCCTCAATCCGAGCACCGGCCCCGCCTACTCGTTCGCCACCGCGGTCGCGGATCAGAGCATGGTGTCGATTCCGTCCTCCGGCGGGCCGCCCAGCGAATAAAGGCGCCTCGCGGGGAAGCCGCCGTCCCGATAAAGTAGAAGGCAATGAAAAACGGCCAGGGCACGGGACGGCGGACTTTCTTGCGGCAAGTGGCGGTGGGAGTCGGGGCGGCGCAGGCGGCGCCAGGGGCGGCACAAGCTGCACCCCGGCAGACAGGCGCGGCCTCGAAACCCGAGTTGTCTTTCCCCCGCAGGTTCACCGGGCAGCATCTTGCCCGCATCGCGTTTCCGTTGGGCGGTGTCGCCGCGGGCAGCGTAAGCCTCGGCGGGCGCGGCCAATTGTGCGATTGGGAGATCTTCAACCGCCCCAACAAAGGCTTCGCCCCGGACTACGCCCTCGCCTCGATCTGGGTCCAGACCGGCGGCGGGAAGCCCATCGCGCGGGTGCTCGAGTCGCGCATTCTGCCTCCGTATGAGGGCGCCGACGGGCTCGGCTCGAAGAACGCGCCGGGACTCCCGCGCCTGGCCTCCGCCACCTTCGCCGGCGAATATCCGCTGGCGCGCATCGAGTTTGAAGATTCCGAACTGCCCGTCGAGGTCAGCCTGGACGCGTTCTCGCCGTTCATCCCGCTCGACCCCGATGACTCCGGCCTGCCCGTCGCCGTTCTGCGCTACCGCGTGCGCAATCACGGCGGCAAGCCCGCGAGCGTGTCCATCGCCTATTCGCTCGATAACCCGGTGCGCATGGCGTCGGCCCCGCACGGCGCGGCTACGGCCGAGCCTCACGACGGGCGCGAGAACACGTGGCGCACGGGAGCGGCAGCGCTGGCCGGCTTCGAGATGAGCAACAGCGCGCTCGATGGGTCCCATCCGATGCGCGGCACGCTGGCGCTCGCGGTAATGACGCCCGCCGGCGCCACTGTCACGCACTGGTCCGGTTGGCCGCGGGGGCGCTGGTGGAACTCGCCGCTGCATTTCTGGGATCGCTTCTCGGCCGCGGGACAACTCGACGGCGAACCGGAGCACCCCGGACTCACCGCCGCGCTCTGCCTGAGCCAGACCATCGAACCCGGCCACGAAGCCGTCTACCCGTTTCTTCTCGCCTGGCACTTTCCAAACCGCACGCCGGGCTGGTGCGGCTGGTCGGCGCCGGAGGGCCACAAGGACACCGTCATCGGCAATTACTACTGCACACGTTTTGCCGGCGCCTGGGCGGCGGCCGAATACTGCGCCGGGC
This sequence comes from Acidobacteriota bacterium, assembly GCA_021778335.1. Classification (GTDB taxonomy): domain Bacteria; phylum Acidobacteriota; class Terriglobia; order Bryobacterales; family Bryobacteraceae; genus JAJYKC01. The sequence goes on from JAJYCN010000014.1 coordinate 4,315, forward strand.
ATCTCGAACAACTCGAGCGCCGCACCCGTGCTTTTGCCGGCGCGCTTCGCGAAAGCACCCTGCCCGCGGCCGTGAAGGAAGCCGCGAGCGCGAATCTTTCCACGCTCGCCACTACCACGTGTTTCCGCACCGCCGACGGCGCCTTCCACGGCTTCGAGGGCGTGAACGATCAATCCGGCTGCTGCTTCGGCAACTGCACGCACGTCTGGAACTACGAGACCGCAACGGCGCACCTCTTCCCCACGTTCGCGCGTTCGCTGCGCGAGGCCGCCTTCGGCTTCTCGATGGACGATGCCGGCGCGATTCACTTCCGCCAGCTCCTACCCGACGGCATCGCGCGCAGCGGGTTCGCAGCCGCAGACGGGCAGATGGGCCAGATCCTGCACACGTATCTCGACTGGCTGCTCTCCGGAGACGACGCCTGGCTGAAGGGCATCTGGCCGCGCGTGCGCAAAGCGCTCGAGTTCGCCTGGATCCCCGGCGGCTGGGACGCCAACCGCGACGGTGTGATGGAAGGCGTGCAGCACAACACCTACGACGTCGAGTTCTACGGCCCAAACCCGCAGTGCGGCATTTACTACCTCGGCGCGCTGCGCGCGGCCTCCGAGATGGCCCGCGCCGTAGGCGACAACAACGCCGCTGCCGGGTACAAGTCCCTGTTCGAGCGCGGCAGTAAGTGGGTCGACGCGAACCTATTCAATGGCGAGTTCTACATCCAGCGGACGCGCGGTTTCACGGCCGATGAAATCGCTCCGGCGCTGCGTAGCGATATGGGTTCGCAGAATACCGAGCATCCCGAATATCAGGTCGGGGAGGGCTGTCTGGTCGATCAACTCGTCGGCCAGTATCTGGCCGAAGTCGCCGGCCTCGGCGCGCTGCTCGATCCGGTCCATGTCCGCCGCGCGCTTCAGTCGGTGTATGAGTACAACTACAAACGCGCGCTGTATCATCACGAATGCGTCGAGCGTACCTTCGCGCTAAATGGCGAATCCGCGCTCGTCATCTGCGACTACGGCAAGGCCACGCGCCCCAATGTTCCTTTCCCCTACTTCGGCGAAGTGATGACGGGCTTCGAGTACTCGACCGCCGCGCACATGATCTTCGCCGGCATGGAAAAAGAAGGCGTCGAGTGCATCACCAACATCCGCGCCCGCTACGACGGCGAGAAGCGCAACCCGTGGGACGAGGCCGAGTGCGGGCGCCATTACGCGCGCGCGATGGCGGCCTGGTCGGCGGTGCTGGGTTTGAGCGGCTTCCGTTATCACGGCCCGGAGGAGGCCATCACCGCGGCGCCGCGCGTGACCGCGGCGAACTTCCGCTGCTTCTGGTCCGCCGCAAGCGGTTGGGGCGAGTTCTCGCTCGAGCGCGGCGCGGCGACTAACTTCGAACTGCGCGTAATCGAGGGGCGGCTTCCGTGCCACTCCGTCGCCGTTCCCACGCGGGCCGGCGCCGTGAAACTGGCGCTCGGAGATCAGGCCTTGCCCCATACTGCACGCCGCGAGCAGGGCATGCTGACGGCGACGCTCAACGCCCCGGTGACCATCCCTACAGGCGGGCGGCTCACGCTGCGCATCGGCGCGTAGGGCCAAAGCCGCGCTACGCTGGTCGCTTGGAACCGGCGCCGGAAACCGCATGGCTTCCCGATCTGCTCTACGACGGAGAATCGTTTCGCTCCGGCGCGGCGCTCGTCGTCTCCCAAGGACGCATCGTCCGTCTCTCCCGCGACGCAACGGATCTCGCCCAAGCCCGCCGCCTTCCAAACCGCGCGCTGCTGCCCGGCCTGGTCAACGCCCACTCGCATAGCTTCCAACGCGTGCTCCGCGGCCGCACGGAACGGCGCGGCGCGCAAAGCCGCGACACGTTCTGGACCTGGCGCGAAAGCATGTACCATGCGGCGGAAAGGATGTCGCCCGAAGCCGTGTATCAGGCGGCCCGCATGGCGTTCGTCGAGATGCTGCGGAACGGCATCACCACGGTGGGCGAGTTCCATTATCTGCACCATCAGCCCAGCGGCGCGCCGTACGATGACCGGAATCTGCTGGCCCGCGCGGTGCTTCGCGCCGCCGCCGGCACGGGGATACGTATTGTCCTTCTGCCAACGGCTTATGCCCGCGCGGGTTCCGGGCGCCCGCTCGAGCCCGCCCAGCAACGCTTCGTCACGCCGGACCCCGAAGATTTTCTCGCCGATACCGAGGCTCTACGCAATTCCCTGCCCGAAAGCGCAACGCTCGGGGTCGCGCCACACAGTGTCCGCGCGCTTCCGGTCGACTATCTCGAACACATCGCCGCCTACGCCCGCGCCAACGCGTTGCCGCTGCACATCCACGCCGCCGAGCAGCCCGCGGAAATCGAAGCCTGTCTCGCCGAACACAACCTGCGCCCGGTGGAACTGCTGGCAGCGCGCGGCCTTCTCGGCCCGCGCACCACGCTCATCCACGCCATCCACGTCACGCCGGAGGAGATTGCGCATCTCGCCTCCTCCGGCGCGCGCGTCTGCGCCTGTCCAACAACGGAGCGCAATCTCGGCGACGGAATCGTGGATGCGCGCAGTCTTGTTGCGGCCCACGTGCCCGTCTGCCTCGGCTCGGACAGCCACGCGCAAATCGACCTGCTGGAAGACGCCCGCGAACTCGAGTTGCATCTCCGCCTCCGAAGCCTCGAGCGCGCCGTGCTCGCCCCGGATTCGAGCGCAGGCTCGCTCGCCGCGCGCCTGTTCGCCTGCGCCACCCAGGCGGGAGCCGAAAGCCTTGGAATCCCGGCGGGCGTCGCCGACTTTTTCACCGTCTCGCTCGACGACCCCGCGCTCGCCGGCGCGGACGCGGATTCGCTGTTGAGCCACATCGTATTCGCCGGAGGCCGCCCCGCGATTCGCGATGTCTTCGTCGCGGGCAAGCCGGTGGTCGAGGACGGACGTCATCCTCTCGAAACCGAAGTTACACGCGAATTTGCCGCGCTGCAGCGGGAACTATGGAGCAGCGCGCCATGAAGCCGGTTGAAAAAATCCTCCTCGACCTCGTCGCCATCCCCACCGTCTCGGCGCAGAGCAACGAGCCGCTCATCGACTATGCCCAAACATTCTTCGCCCCGAATGTTTGGGCGTTCCGCCGCTACCCCTACCGCGATTCCGCCGGGACCCTCAAGGTCAACCTCGTCGCGCGCACGCGCCGCCCTCCCCGCGCCCGCCCGGCCCTCGCGCTCGTCTGCCACACCGACACCGTCCCTTACGAAGCCTCCTGGCGCGAAGCCGTGAAACCCGTTCTCCGCCGCGGCAGAATCTATGGCCGCGGAAGCTCGGACGTGAAAGGCTTCCTGGCCTGCATCCTCTCGGCCGTCTCCGCGTTCGATGACGCCTCGCTCGCCGCGCCGCTCGAAGTGGCGCTTACCGCCGAGGAGGAAATCGGCTGCGTCGGAGCGAAACGCCTGGCCGCCGCGAAAGCCGTGCGAGCGCCGCGTCTCATCGTCGGCGAGCCGACCCGACTCACTCCCATCTACGCCGGAAAGGGCTACGGCCTGGCGGAAATCGTGGTGCGAGGCCGCGAAGCCCACAGCGCGTTCCCCGCCGCCGGACGCTCCGCCATCTTCGACGCCGCCCGCGTCCTCGCCTCCATCGAACGCGCCGCGAAACGTCTCGAACGCCCGCGCCACACAGCCTTCGACCCGCCGCACGCCACCGTCAACGTAGGCCTCATCCGCGGGGGCACGGCGAAAAACATCATCCCCGGCGAATGCCGCATTACGGTGGAATGGCGCCCGGTCCCCGGCGAACCGCCCGACCGCGCCCTGAGTCTCATCGAAGAAGAATTGAACCGCCTGCGGCGCCGCGTCCCCGCGCTCGATGCCGAAATCCATCCGCTCCGCCTGGATCCGCCCTTCGAACCAAGCCAGCAAACCGAACTGCGCGACCTGCTCAGCCGCCTCGGCGGCCACGCGCCATCGACGGTCCCCTTCGGCGCCGAAGCCGCGCACTTACGCCCGAGCGGCGGGGAAGCGGTCGTCTTCGGCCCCGGCGACATGACCACAGCCCACCGCACCGGCGAATACGTGCCCGTTGCACAACTCCGCGCCTGCGTCCGCCATCTCCAGGCGGCGGTGGCTCACTTCTGCAAAGGTTAGTGCCCGTTGAGCCGCGCGGCAAGCTCAGCGGCGATGCGCTTCGACAACAAATTGATGCGTTCCTCGGCCACGCCGTCCAGCGTCGGGACGGGCGACGGCTTTCCGTTGGGCGCCGTGGCGCCGTTCAGCGACTTCTCGTGCCGCGGATCGGGCAGGTTGAGTTTCTTCTTCAAACGCACCAGGTCGCCCACCTTCGCGTCCGGAATGTGGGTCAAGGGCCGTCCAAGCTGCGCCGCCAGCATGATGGTCCGGCAGTAGGTGTCGAGCACCTCCGCCTGCCACTCGGCGTGGGTCACCGTGTCCGCCCAGCAGACGATGCCGTGATTGGCCAGAAGAATCGTGTTGTGGTCGGCCACGTAGGGAATCACCGTATCGGCGAAAGCCTGGGTGCCCGGCGTGTCATAGGGAGAGACCGGCGCCACGCCGACGAACACTTCATATTCGGGTAGAACGCCCTGCGGCGGCACAGTCCCCGTAATGGAAAACGCGGTCGCGTGCGGAGGATGGCAGTGGACCACGGCGCGCGCGTCGCGATTGTGTTTGTAAATCGTCAGGTGAAGAAGAATCTCGCTGGTGTGCGGCGCCGCGCCGCAGACCCTCTGGTTGTTCAGGTCGACGAGCGAGATATCTTCCACGCGGAGATCGTATTTGCTGCGCAGCGTCGGCGTGCATAAGACCAGGTCGTCGGTGAGCCGGCAGGATATATTGCCCCCGTTGCCGTCGACGAACTCGCGCAGCCACAGCTTCTTTCCCACGGCGAGAATCTCTTCCTTCAAGGCCCGGGCGGGGGGGGAATGGAAGAGCCGCTCCGGCGGAGCCGACGGCAGCGCGCGCAGCCGTTCAATCTCCTCCCGGTAGCGCGAGACAATCTCGCGGACAATTGCATCGACATCGACGGAGGCAGAACTACCCATGATCTGAGGATAACCGGTTCAACGCCGGAGCGTACGATCGTTTAGGCGCCCGGCCGCCGCCGCGCGCCCGCCGTAGTATCGTGGAGTCTGAACCCATGCCTGTACGTGTCAATGGCGAAGTGTTGGACGACGCTTTGGTGGAAGAAGAAGCGCGCCGGCTTCGCCCTCATCTTGCCGCCGCCATGCGCGATGCCGCTCCCGGCGAACTCGAGCAACGCCTGCGCGACTGGTCGCGCGAAAACGTCATCGAGCGCGCGCTGCTCCGCCAGGCCGCCCTCGCCGATCCCGAACCGGTCCCGCCCCATGATATCGAAGCGGCGCTCGCCGGACAGACCAACACTCTGCCCGCGGAATCCGGCTGCCGGACCGCGGTCCTCACGCCGGAGGCCGAGCTTAACCTCCGCGTCGACCGCCTCGTCGCCCGCCACGCCGGACGCATCGGCGAAATCCGGCACAAGGACATCGTCGCCTACTACCGCGCCCACCGCGAAGAATTCGAAATCCCGGAACTCGTCCACGCCGCGCATATCGTGAAACACACGCCGGAGGACAGCGACCCCGCGCCCGCGCTCGAATCCCTCCGCGCGGTAGAGGCCGAGCTCCAATCCGGCGCTCCCTTCGAAGAACTCGCCCGGCGGCATTCCGACTGCCCGGACGGCGACGGCGACCTGGGCTGGTTCCCGCGCGGCCAGATGGTGGAAGAGTTCGACGAAGTGGTCTTCAACCTGCCCACCGGCCAACTCAGCCCGATCTTCCGCACCACCTTCGGATTCCACATCGCGCGTGTGATCGGCCGCAAGCCGGCCCATCCCGCCGGGCTCGAAGAAGTCGGAGCCGGCATCCGCGAACGCCTCGCCGAAGAGAAGCGAAAACGCGCCCTGGACCGCTTTCTGGACCACCTGCGCGCCCGCGCCGTCATCGAGACGCTGGCATGAGCTCGAACGTCCCCATCCACCACGAACCCGGCACGCCGCATCCCTGCTGCGCTCCCACCAAACAACGCGCCGCCCTGCTGAACCTCTCCCGCGAAAATTCTAGCGAGATGCCGCGCATCCGCTCCGGTTCCACCGATGGCATGATCCGGCTCGACGGCGGCCCGTTCCTGATGGGCACCGGCAGCGACGAAGGCTTCCCCGCCGACGGCGAAGGGCCCGTGCGCGAGGTCACCATCGATCCTTTCTTCATCGACTTCCGTCCCGTCACCGCCGGACAATTCCGCGAGTTCACCCGCGCCACCGGCTACCTCACCGAAGCCGAGCGCTTCGGCTGGTCGTTCGTCTTCAAAGGCCACATCCCGGCGGAACGGTATAGCGAATTAGTTGAGGATACCGTGCCCGCCGCGCCGTGGTGGTGCAAGGTGAGCGGCGCCTCCTGGCAGCATCCCGAAGGGCCGGACTCCTCCGTCGCCTCCCGCGAATCCTACCCCGTCACGCAGGTTTCCTGGAACGACGCGGCGGCCTACGCGGCCTGGGCCGGCAAACGCCTTCCGACCGAGGCGGAATGGGAATACTCGTCCCGCGGCGGCCTGGAACAAAAGCGGTTTCCCTGGGGCGACGAGTTAACGCCCGAAGGGCGCCATCTGTGCAACGTCTGGCAGGGCGAGTTCCCCGACATCGATCTCGCCGAGGACGGCTACGCCGGTCCGTGCCCGGTGGACGCGTTTCCCCCCAACGGCTACGGCCTCTACACAATCACGGGAAATGTTTGGGAGTGGTGCCGGGACTGGTTTCACCCCGCCTTCCATCTGTTCGCTACCCGTCACAACCCGGTGGGTCCTCCGGACGGGGCGTCGAAAATCATGAAGGGCGGCTCCTACCTCTGCCACGCCTCCTACTGCAATCGCTATCGCGTCGCCGCGCGCACCGCGAACACGCCGGACAGCGCCACGACCAACATCGGCTTCCGCTGCGTCCGGGACGTTTAGTTCACCTCTACTTTTTGAACAGATTGTCGAACGCGGCGCGCGCGTCGTTCGGCGACTTCGGAGCCGGCGCGGCGGCGCGCGGGTTCACCACGCCCTGCTGCGCCACCGGGGCGGCGTCGCGAGCTACGGTCACCCGTGGGCTGAACAACGCGCAGTCGTTGGCCTGGTCCTTCGCCGCAATACGCGCCGGAATCGGCTTCAGACACTGGAACCGCGTCGAGGGCTCGAAATGCGCGCACTGCTTGCAGCAATGCAGCGCGGTTCCGCACTTCGGGCAGGTCGCCGGAAAGTCGGAACCCGTGGGCAGCGCCGTCGAGCAGTTAAAGCAGCGCGCCGCCACCACCGTTTGCACCAGACGCGGCAGCCGCGGCCCCGTTATGTCGATCGGGGGTTTCGGACCCGAAGGCCGTGGCCGGTCCTCCCGGCGGTCGCCACTGGAACTGCGGCCCGAGTCCATGTACCCGCGTTGGCGGTACTTACGGTCATCGTCCATTGAGGTTTACTCCAGAGCGGCGCTCGCCGCTCCCGTTTCTTTCCCGCCCGCGCACGGGGCGGTACACCGTTCGCGTTCGGTCCACCGAGTCTCCTCCGGCAACACGAGACGGGAGATTCCCTTCGCCGCTTTCGATCCCATCCGCTAAAACAAACCCATTACGGGCCATCGCTGCGGATTTATTCGTTGAAGAGGATCAGGGGGTCGCCACAGGAACCACAACAAGGAGGGTATGAAGTTCCTGCCTTACGGCTCACCTCATATTTACCACGGATCGCTCCGCGAATCCAGTAAATTATTCGCCCCCCCATTTCAACGGGCAGTGACACGGCCGCGTCAACGGGTCGTCATAGTGATTGGGACTGATCCGCAACGAGTAACCCAGCCTCCCGCTTCGCCTCGGAATATAAATGTCGGAGTAAGTATAGGTCTGCCCCTGCTGCCCGCTCGGCCGCAGCAGCATCACTTGCGTGTCTTCCAGCTTCCCCGTGGACCCGATGCGGCCGATCACCGCTTCCACGCGCACGTCGCTCGGCGACAGTCCGGCCAGGTCCACCACGGCGAGCAGCGGCACCGGCGTCCCCGTCAACACCGGCCCCGCCGGTCCCGCGCCGATATCGATAAATCTCACCTCACCCCAGGCGCTGTTGACCTGTTCCGTCCAGCGCGTAAAACTGCGCGCCGCCTCGAACTCGTTGGCGCGCATGTTGCTCCAGCCCATATGCGCCGGCCCGTACATCTCGTTCATGTATTCCTGGATCATCCGCAGACAATTGAACCGGGGCGTCGCGAAATGCAGGGATTGTTTCATGCGCCGCACCCACTCTTCCGGCACGCCCGCATCGTTGCGGTCGTAATACATGGGAACGATCTCGTTCTCCAGCAGAGAATAGATCGCCCGGGCGTGGGCCTCGTCCTGCTCCGGCGAATAAGGCTCGCGGTCGCCGATCGCCCATCCGCCCGAGCTTTCGAACGCCTCGTCGAACCAGCCGTCGAGAATGCTCAGGTTCAGCACCCCGTTGATCGCCGACTTCATCCCGCTCGTGCCGCAAGCCTCCTCGCCCCGCCGCGGGTTGTTCAGCCACACGTCGACGCCCTGCACCAGTTCCCGCGCCACGTCCATGCCGTAGTCTTCGAGGAAAACGATGTGCCGCGAAAGCTGGGGGTCGCGCGAAAGCTGCACAATCTCGCGGATCAGCATCTTGCCGGGCATGTCTTTCGGGTGCGCCTTCCCGGCGATCACCACCTGCACCGGGCGCTTGGGATTGGTCAGAATCTGCTTCAGCCTGTCGCGGTCAAACAAAAGCAGCGTGGCGCGCTTGTACGTTGCGAAACGCCGGGCGAATCCGATGGTCAAGGCGTCCGGGTCGAGCACTTCCGCCAGACGCCGCTGCTCGCTCGGCGACGCCTTGCGGTTCAACGCGCTCGCGGTCGTCCGGTCGCGCACAAACATAGTCAGCGCGCGCTTCCGCCGGCGGTGCGCTTCCCACAGATCCTGGTTGGCTATGTCGTCCACCTGCTCCCAGATCTTGGCGTCCGTGTAGCCTTCCCGCCACTCCGGCGCCAGCGCCTGGTCGTATACCTGCGCCAGGTCCCCGCTCAGCCACGATGGCAGATGCACGCCATTGGTCACCGAAGTGATCGGCACTTCCCACACCGGAAGTTTCGGCCACAGCCCCTGCCACATCGTCTGCGACACCTCGCGGTGCAGGCGGCTCACCGCGTTGCGAAGCGCCGAGCAGCGGAGCGCGAAAATCGCCATCGAGAACGGATCGCCGCCTCCCGCGCCCTCGTACCGGCCCAACTCCAGGAACTGGTCGAACGGGATCCCGTTGTCCCGGCAAAACGGCTCGAAGTAGGCGTACATCATGCCCGTATCGAACAAGTCGATCCCGGCCGGAACCGAAGTATGCGTCGTGAAAACATTGCCGCGCCGCGAGGCTTCCAGCGCCTCTTCAAACCGCAGCCCGTGCTCCTGCATCAGCAGCCGGATTCGCTCGAGCGCCAGAAACGCCGAGTGCCCCTCGTTCATGTGGAACACGGTCGGCTCGATGCCGAGCGCCCGCAAACAGCGCATGCCTCCGATTCCCAGCACAATCTCCTGACGAATGCGTTTGTCGTTATCGCCTCCGTAAAGTTGATCGGTGATTTCGCGGTCTTCCGCCGAGGCGTTCTCCGGAATGTTGGTATCGAGCAGGAACAGACGCACCCGGCCCACTTCCATCACCCACACTTTGATCGCCACTTCTCCGCCGGGCAGCGTCACTTTCACGAACACCTCGGAGCCGTCCGCGCGCGTGTACGGCTTCACCGGAAGCGTGTAGAAGTCGTTCACGGGGTACCGTTCCTGCTGCACGCCGTCCGGATTCAGACGCTGCGTCAGGTAGCCCTTCTGATAGAGCAGCCCGATCGCCACCAGCGGGAACGCCGCATCGCTGCACGCCTTCAGATGATCGCCGCTCAGCACACCCAGGCCGCCCGAGTAGATCTGCATGCAGTCCACCAGGCCGTACTCCATGGAAAAGTACGCGATCAGCCGGCCGTCGTTGTATTCGCTTTCGTTGCTCAGGTATTGATCCAGCCGCTGGCAGGCGCGGCGGTAAACGGCCAGGTACCGCGAGTCGCCCGCGGCCTTCTCCAGCACCGTTTGCGACACCCGGCCCAGGAACAGAACCGGGTTGTGCCCGCAGGACTTCCACAGCACCGGATCGAGCCGGCGGAAAACCGCGCGCACGGAATGATCCCAACTCCATAAGAGGTTGTAGGCGATCTCGTTCAGCCGCTCCAGTTTGGCGGGCAGCGCCGGCCGGACGAGAAATTCCTTGATGGGTTGGATCTGATACGACATCGCGAACTGCCTATTCTAGAACCCTGGTGCAGGGTTGGTAGTCGTTCGCTCCGGCGCCTTTTCTCGTCCGCCCCGGGTGGGCCGCTAAACTGGGAGCTTGCAACTGGCCCTTATCGGTTATGGCTCGGTCGGCCGCGCCTTCGCCCGCTTGATTGAGACGCAGCGCGATCGCTACCCGTTCCGCATCACGGCCATCCATACGGCGAACCACGGCACTGCGTACGATCCCCAGGGCCTTCCCCTCACTCCGCGGTTCGGCCCTCCCGCAAGCTCGGTCGGCGAATTTCTCGACCGCGCCTCCGCTCACGCCGTTGTTGAACTCACAACATTGAACCCCGCCACCGGTGAACCGGCCATCTCTCATCTCCGCGCCGCGTTTGCGCGCCGCCTGCACGCCGTCACCGCCAACAAGGGCCCGATCGCCCACGCCTACGCGGCGCTCGCCGCCGGGGCCAAAGCCGCCGGCGTGCAGCTCCGTTTCGAATCTACCGTCATGGACGGCGCGCCCGTGTTCAATCTGGTCCGCAAAACCCTGCCCGCCGTCCGCGTCCTCGGCTTCACCGGCGTTCTGAACTCCACCACCAACATCGCCATCGACGCGATGCACAAAGGGCTGCCGCTCGAAGACGGCATCGCGCAGGCCCGCCAACTGGGCATCACCGAAGCCGACGCCTCCTTCGACATCGACGGCTACGACTCCGCCGTGAAAGCCGCCGCCCTCGCCAACGTGCTCATGGACGCTCGCCTCACCCCGCTCGATGTCGACCGCCGCGGCATCGGCCGCCTCACGCCCGAGCGCGTCGCCCAACTCGCCGCCTCCGGCAAAACCGTCCGCCTCGTCACCCGCGGCCGCAGCTCCGCCGGCCGCATCCACCTCCGCGTCCGCGCCGAGGTCATCGACCGCACCGATCCCCTCGCCCTCGCCGAACGCACATCGAACCTCCTGCTTCTGCACACAGACCTCATGGGCACCGTCGGAACCATCTGCCTCGCGCCCGGCGTCGAGCAGACCGCCTACGGCGTCTTCGCGGATCTCGTCGACATCCTCGGCCCCTGAGCATACGGCGCGATTCGCTACAATGCTGTCCCATGCGGACGTCCGGACTGCCCGCCCGGCGGAACATCCTGGCGCTGTTCCCCCTCGGCCTCTGCGCCTTCCCGTTGCCGGCGCAGAGTCCACCCACCTCCCGTCCGCTGCCCCCGCCCATCGTCCGCGTCGAAGTGAACCTCGTCCAGGTCGATGCCGTCGTCACGGACCGCCACGGCCGCCAGGTCACCAATCTGAAAGCGGACGATTTCGAAGTCCTCGAAGACAAGAAGCGCCGCCCCGTCGTCGGCGTCAACTACGTCCACAACGCCTCCATGCAACCCGCGAACGCCGCCGCGGCCAAAACCACCATCGCCATTCTCGTCGACGACCTCAACCTCTCCTTTGAAAGCGTCGCGTACCTGCGCAAGAGCCTCACTAAGTTCGTCAATACCCAGTTGCGGCCCGGCGACGACGTGGCCATCCTTCGCTCGAGCAGTGGCTCAGGCGCCTGGGACGAGTTCACTTCCAACCCTCACGTCCTGCTCGAAGAGGCAGGACTCATTCACTGGCTGCCCGCCTTGTGGTACATGCCCTACTTCGTCGACCAGCAGCCTCCCGCCTACCTCTCTTCCGGCCCGCCGCACCGCCCCACCGCCGCCGAGGACTGGGATGTTCAGAGCGCCAGCAACGTCTTTACCGGAGGCACCCTCGGCGCGCTCCGCTTCATTCTCCAGGGCATGTCCGCCATCCCGGGGCGCAAAGCCGTCATCGTGTTCTCCGACGGCATCCCGCTGGTGACCGGCTACGGCGCCGATCCGATCGTGCTCGCCGCCTTCCGCTCTTTGACGGATCTGGCCAACCGCGCCGGGGTAGTCCTATACACCGTGGACGCCGCGGGCCTCAGCACGTTCGAACCGGACGCCGCGGTCATGGGCGTCTACAGCACGCAGTCCATCGCCGGCTTCATTTCGTCCACCGACGGACTCGTCTTCCTCGCTAACCAGACCGGCGGCATGTTCCTCAGCCAGTCCAACGATCTCAACCGCGAAATCGCAAAGGTAGAGAACGACCTCGATAGTTACTACCTGATCGGCTTCTCCCCGGCGCCCAACTCCCTTTCGCGCTACAGTCCGCCCTTCCACACGGTCCAGGTCCGGGTGAAACCGCGCGGCCTCCACGTACGCAGCCGCCGCGGCTTCCTCGGCCTTCCCGACAGTTTCGCCGGCCCTGAACCGGAGCCGGCCGGCACGCGGCAACTCGTCCAGGCCATTTTCTCCCCCTTCGTCCGTTCCCAGGTGCCGGTGGTTCTCACGACGGACTACACTTACTCCGGCAACGCCGGCGACGTGCAGAACTTCTTGTACGTCGAACCCCGCCGCCTGCGCCTCGCCAAACAACCCGACGGCGCCCGCGCCGGAACCCTCGATCTCGCCGTGTTCGCTTTCCGGCCCGATGGCACGGCGGCGGCCCATGTCACCGCCCGCGCCAAAATCTCGCTGAACCCCGCGCAGTATGAGGCCGCGCTGCGCCAGGGAATCGTCTACGGCTTCAAGTTCAACCTGCCGCCCGGCGCAACCTATCAAGTGCGCGCCGCCGTGCTCGACCGCGGCTCCGGAAGGCTCGGCTCGGCGAATCGGGTCCTGGTCATCCCGGGCCGGAAACAGGGACAAGCGGCGCTGTCGAGCCTCGAAATCGGCCCCATCGACGAGAGCAACCCGCGGGCCGGCGCCCAGTTTTCTCAGGCGTTCGTGACCCATCGGTTCCGTCCGGACGCCTGGCTCGGCTTCCGCTGCGCCGTCTTCGACCCGCGCACGGATCCGGCCTCGCGGAAAACGGCCCTGGTCGCCCAGCCTCTCATCTATCACGACGCCAAACTCGTCTATACCGGATCGCCAACAAACCTCGACGCGGCCCCCAACCCCCAGGGCTCGATGGTCGTATCGGGCGCCGTCAAACTCAACCAGGCATTCTCACCCGGCGATTATTCGCTCGTGCTTCAGGTCACCGACACTCTGCAGCCCAGGAAGAAGATCCGCACCCGCCAGGCCTGGGCGGACTTCGCCATCCGGCCGCCGCGACCCGACGCCGCCGCCACGATCCCCCAGCATTAGCAGTCACCCCGAAGCCGGACCCCACACCCGGTCTGCTAAAATCCGTACCGGAAAACGCCCCGCTCCGTCTACTTAGCAGGAGGTTCCGCATGCACCGCCGCTTGTCTTTGACCACCGGCTTTGCCCTCTGTACCTTCCCGCTGCTGGCACAAAATCCACCCGCCCGCTCCGCGCCGAGGCCGATCGTGCGCGTCGAAGTGAACCTCGTTCAGGTCGACGCCGTCGTCACGGACCACCGCGGCCGCCAGGTCACCAATCTCAAGCCGGACGACTTCCAAGTCCTCGAAGACAACAAACCACGCCCCGTCCTCGGCGTGAACTACGTCAGCAACGCCTCGATGCAACCGGCGAACTCGGCCGCGGCCAAAACCACCATCGCCTTTCTGGTCGACGACCTGCACCTCTCCTTTGGCAGCATCGCCTTCGTGCGAACCAGCCTGACGAAATTCGTCAACACCCACTTGCAGCCTGGCGAGCAGGTGGCCATCCTTCGCGCCAGCAGCGGCTCCAGCGCCTGGGACGAGTTCACCTCCAATCGCCGCGTCCTTCTCGATGAAGTCGGGCTCATTCACTGGATGCCCGCGATCTGGGATGCACCTTACTTTGTCCATCCCCCGCTAACCAACTACATCGCTTCCGCTTCGCGGATTCGCCCCACCCCCGGTGAGGACTGGGATGCGCAAACCGCCGACAGCGTCTTCGCCGGCGGATCTCTCGGTGCGCTCCGCTTCATCATCGAGGGCACGGCGGCAATTCCGGGGCGCAAGGCCGTCATCGTGCTCACCGATTTCGTTCCCCTCTTTTCCAAATATGGTTCCGGCCAAGCGATGGTGGACGCCCTCCGCTCGCTGACCGATCTGGCCAATCGCGCCGGCGTGGTCCTCTATACCCTGGAAGCCTCGGGCCTCGGCTCGTTTGCTCCGATGAGCCCAATCCCAATCACTGCCGATCCCTACGCTCCTTCCCCAACCGGCCCCTACGCCCCAACGAACCAGTACACCACCTACAGCGCGGACCAGGGTTCCGGCCCGTACTCCGGGCCGAACATCTTCGGCAATCAGCCCACGAAGGTCTACGCTTCCTCCATCGCCGGCTTCGCTGACCTCGCCAACCAGACCGGCGGCAGGTTCCTCGGCGAGTCGAACGACATCAATCGCCAGATCGCGAAAGTGCAAAGCGACCTCGATAGTTACTACCTGATCGGCTTCTCCCCCGCCCCCGATTCCCCCTCCCGCCAAGGCGCGCCGTTCCACACCATCCGAATCCGCGTGAAACGGGGAGACCTCCAAGTCCGGAGCCGCCGCGGGTTCGTCGGCCTTCCCGACAGTCTCCCCAGCCCCGAACCGGAACCCGCGGGCGCCCGGCAACTGATCCATGCCGTCTTCACACCTTTCGCCCCTTCCCAGGTGCCGGTCGTCCTCAACACCATGTACACCTACTCGGCGAAAAGCGCCGACGTCCAGAACTTCGTGTACCTCGAGCCCAGCCGCCTCCATCTGACCCAACAGCCCGACGGCTCCCACACCGGAACGATCGAGCTCGCCGTATTCGCCTTCCGGCCCGATGGCTCGGCCGCGGCTCATATCGCCGCCCGCGCCCCCGTATCGCTGAATGCCGCGCAGTATGCGGTTGCGTTACAGAAGGGGATGGTCTATGGCTTCCAGTTGAATCTGCCGCCCGGCGTCACCTATCAGGTGCGCGCCGCCGTCCTCGATCGCGGCTCCGGACAAATTGGCTCGGCCAACCAGGTCCTGGTCGTCCCGGACCGGAAAAAGGGCCAGGTCGCGCTGTCGAGCCTTGAACTGGCGCCCATCGACAAGACCAATCCGCAGGCCGGCGAGCAGCTATCTCGAGGCTTCCTCACCCATCGTTTCCACCCCGACGCCCTGTTAGGCTACGGCTGCGCCGTCTTTAACGCCCGCACGGATCCGGCCTCCCGCCAGGCGAACTTAGTCGCCCAGCCCCTGATCTATCGCGACGCCAAACTCGTCTATACCGGACCGGCAACAAACGTGGCCGCGGCCCCAAAAGCCAACGGCTCGACCCCGGTCTCGGGAACGGTCCAACTCGACCACGCCTTACCGCCCGGCGACTACTCGCTCGTCCTTCAGATCACCGACACTCTGCAACCCAACAAGAAGACCCGCACCCGCGTCGCATGGTCCGGCTTCACCATCGCGCCGCCCAGCGTCCCCTCCGTTCCGTCCCCCAAGGACTAAGTCCCCCGGTACGCACACCGGCAGTCGCAGTACCACGCCTACGCGACTGCGGCCGGTCCTCGTGTGAATGTGTTAAGTTTTTTCTGAGTCCAGTCCGGATTCATGGGGGAGAATCGCCTTGCTCACCAGGATCGCCCAAACTGTCTTCGTATCTTGCTTCGTTGTGCTGGCCGCCGTCCCGGCGCAGTCCAGGACGCATCACCACACATCGGGAGCCCACGCCACCATGCCCGCGCAGCTTTACTTCATGCCGGGTCCCAGGCCATCCACCTTCGCCGCCCTGACAGGCTCCGGTTCGGTGCTCGTCTCCGCTACCGGCGCCACCTTCTCGGGCGCCCACCACCGCGGCGCCGTCCGTTTCCTCGGCGCGAACGCGCACGCCTCCGCACAGGCCGGCCCTCCCGCGCGGGCAAAGCTCAATTTCTATCTCGGCAATGATGCATCCGCCTGGCGCCGCGGCGTCGCCACCACCCAATCGGTGGCCTTCCGCGACGTCTACCCCGGAATCGACGCCGTCTTCCACAACAACGCGGGCCGGATCGAGTATGACTTTCGCCTCGCGCCCGGCGCGGATCCCTCGCGCATTCGCATCGCCTTCGACGGCGTCGGAGATCTGGAACGTACGCCCGCCGGCGCGCTCGTCGCCCGCCGCAATCCAGGCGCGATTCTCCAACAGCGGCCCGAAGCCTGGCAGGACAACGGTCCGGCTCGCCGCCCCGTTACCGCCGGCGTCGTCCTCACAAGCAACAATCGCATCTCCTTTGCTCTCGGAGACTACGACCGTTCCAAACCACTCGTCCTTGACCCCGTGCTGAATGCCCCAAGCCTCGTTTTCTCCACCTACATGGGCGGCACGCAGTACTCCGGCCTTGACTCTGTCATCGTCGACGCTCTCGGCAACAGCTACACCACGGGCTGGAGCAACTCACCCGATTACCCCGTCCTGCCCGCCGGGTCTTCCAGTTTCCGCGGAGGTTACGACGATATCGTCGTCAGCAAGTTCGATCCTGCCGGTAAGCTCCTGTTCTCCACCTACATCGGCGGCTCGGCGGAAGACGAAGCCTACGTGATCGCCTTCGACCCCAACGGCAACCTGCTTCTGACCGGGGAAACCCAGTCCTCCAACTTCCCCATCTATCCGGCCAAGGTGTTTCAAGGCACCGGAACAAACATCGGCGACGACACCGCGTTCGCCGTAAAGCTTGACCCGAACGGAAACATGCTCGGCTCCACTTACATCGGCGGCCATACGCCCGACAGTTCCTGCCAGAGCGATTACAACGAAGGTTTCGGGATCGCCTCCGACCCCTCCGGCAACGTCTACGTAGTGGGTCAGACCTGCGCCACCGATTTTCCCACCGTCAATCCCATCCAGAAGACCGTTCAGGGCACTTACGCCTGCTTTGTCACCGAGCTGAACCCAAGCCTCGGCGCGGCTGTCTATTCGACTTACCTCGGCGGCTCGACCAATGATTACTGCAACGCCGTCGCGGTCGACCATAACGGCGACGCCTTCGTCACCGGCGGCACCCTGTCGTCGAACCTCGGGACAAAAGGCGCTTACCAGCCGCAATTCGCCGGAGGCAGCGGAACGGGCGACGCATTCCTCGCCAAGCTTGCTCCCAATGGCCAGAGCATCGCTTTCTACACGTACCTCGGCGGGTCGCAGGATGACGACGGCCTCGGCATCACCCTCGACGCCGACGGAAACATCTACCTCTCCGGATACACCCAGTCCGTCAATTTCCCGGTTCTCAACCCGCTGCAGGCAACCTTCGGTGGCGGCATCGGAACCATGCCGGACGGGGATTCCGCCGGGGACGTATTCATCGGCGAACTCGACCCCACCGGCTCCAAGCTCCTCTACTCGACCTATTTCGGCTCTTCCGGCCTCGAAGCCGCCTACGGCATCGTCGTCGACTCGGCCGGTGATATCTATGTCGCCGGGGGAACCACGTCAACCGATCTGAAAACAACCGCCGGCGCCGTGCAAGCCACTTACGGCGGCGGCCAGGATGGCTTCATTCTCGAGCTTGCGCCCGGGGGCGGCGCCATCAAGTATCTCTCCTACCTCGGCGGATCCCAGATCGACGAGGCCAACGGGTTCGCCGTCAGCGGCGCCGGCAATATCTATCTGGCCGGCCACACGGCATCCTCGAATTTCCCCTTGGCCAACGCCCTGGTCACTTCGCTCACCGGCAATGAGGCGGGCTTCCTGGCCATGATCGGCCAACCGGTCAAGCCCGCTCCTGTCGCTAACGCCGTTACCAACGGAGCCTCGTTCTCGCACTCTCTCTCCGCCGGCCAACTCGCCACCGTTTTCGGACAGACCCTGCTGACATCGAAAAACTACGCTTCGAACACTCCCCTGCCGGTCACCCTCGACGGCCTTTCCGTCACCGTCAACGGCACTCCCGCTCCTCTGCTCTACGCCGACTCGCAGCAGGTCAACTTCCAGATCCCCTGGAACACCGCGTCCGGAACGGCTCAGGTCGTGATCGAGTCCAACGGGGCCTCGAGCGCTCCCGTCTCCTTCACCCTGTCCCCCACCGCCCCCGGCATCTTCACTTACGGCAACAATCGCGCCGTGGCGCAAAACTATCCCTCCGGAACGATCGACGGTCCATCGGCGCCCATTGCTGCCGGCGGCGTCATTACCGTGTATCTCACCGGCGTCGGCCCGGTGACCGTACCCGGCTCCGACGGCGTTCCCACGCCCTCCGGCATCCTGTCCACCGCCACATCGGCCTATAGCGCAACGCTCGGCGGACAGAACGCGCCCGTCACGTTCCTCGGCCTCGCGCCGTATTTCGTGGGACTCGCCCAGGCGAATGTCGGCATTCCCTCCGGCCTCGCCGCCGGAGACTATCCGCTGGTGATTACCATCGGCGGCGTCGCCAGCAACGCTCCGCTCATCGCGGTCCAGTAGATCCGAACGGGTTACTCGTGGGCGGCGAGTAACCCGTTCAACACCGGCAGCGGCGCCGCGCCCTCGTTGAGCGCGCGCCGGTGAAAATCCGCCAGATGAAACCGCGGTCCCATGCGCTTCTCGTCGTCTGACCGCACGTGCAGCCAGCCGCGCCACCCGGCGAAGTAGGTCGGCAACTGGCACGACGACAACTGCGCGCGCTGCAGTTTCGCCACCGCTTCCTCGCGCTCCTGGTAGGTCTGGTTGATCATCAGGTCCAGCGCCTGGTCGTCCGTCATGCCCATCGTCTGCAGCCGGATGTCGAGAATCGTGTTCGCCACCACGCGCAGCATCTGCTTGTAGAACGTCATCTTCAGCCCGGGTTCTCCATCGAGATAGCCCTGCTCGGTCAGCAACTGCTGCGTGTAGACGGCCCACCCCTCGACGTACGGCCCGCTGCCGAACAGCGCCCGCAACAGCCGCCGCCCGCGCGGCTCAATGCGGTTGGCGTATTCAAACTGCACCCAGTGTCCCGGCATCGCCTCGTGAATCGTCAGGTGCTCCAGACCGTAGTTGTTGTACTCGCGCAGTTTCGACTCCGCCCGGTCCGCCGGCCAGTCCGCCGGAATCGGCGTAATCCAGTAAAAGCCCCCAAGCGACGGTTCGAGCGCCGGTGCCGGATTGAATCCGCCCACGCCATAGATGCCGCGCATGAACACCGGCGTCGGAATCACCCGCAGCGTCTCGCCGGAGGGCAGCGGCACCAGGCCGCGCGCTTCCACAAACTGCGTCGCCCGCTCGAGGTCCCGCTTCGCCTCCTTGAAATAATCCTCGCGTTTGGGATGCTGCTGCGCGATCTCATCGAGCGCTTCCTTTATCGTCTTCGGCGCCGCCATCCGCGCCATCTCCCCCCGGATCCGCTCCATCTCCGCCTCGGCATCGGCCAGGGTCTGCGCCGGTGTCTCGCCATTGGCGATCGCCAGCGCGAACTTCTTCGCGTAAACCTCCGGGCCCAGCCGCCAGTCGCTCGGCTTCGCAGCCAGCGGACCCGACAAGTAGCTATGGAAGTCCCGCAACGCCTCCAGCGCCGCCCCCGAAGTTTTCTCGTACTCGATTCCCAACTCCGGCGGCACGTCGGCGCGCAGCGTCCGGTCGATCAATCCGATGTCGCCGTCCAACTCTTCCTGCGCCACCCGGTTCCATACTTCCGGCGCATCCACAAGATTCGCCTTCGCCTGAGCGAGCAGCGCCGGAACCGCCTTCAGCCGCGCGATGATATCCCGGTACCGCCGCGCCTTCGGGGCGTAATTCAGCGAGTACGGCGCGAACATCGCGTTGCCGATCAGCTCGACGTATAACGTGGGATTATGGCGCCAGCTCTGCGTCGTCTCCAGATCCAGCAGCGCCAGCGAGATCTGGTCCTCCATGATCCTGCGGTCCGCGCGGTCCTCCGTGTTTAGCTTCGACTCGGGGAAACTCTCCAGACGGCTGCGGAACCCTTCGAAAAACTGCCGCTGCTGGTCGATCCCGGCGTCGGAGAAATCGTCCAGTCGCCGGTCCAGCCGCACGCCCTGGTGAACGTGATAGCCCGCCTGGGTCGCCGAAACCGGCGACAGCGCGAGCGAGGAATCGACAAAGTCCTCCACCGCGCCCTGAAATTCACTCGGCCTCGCCGCGCAACCCTCCATCATCGCCATCGCGCTAAGCGCCAAGCCTCCTACCGCGGCCTTACAAAGCCAACTCCGCATCGAGTTTCTCCCTATCTCCCGCCTCGCCAAACCTTACACATCTTATGCCCGGCTCAATCGACTTCATCAACCCGCTCAGCACCGCGCCCGCGCCCACTTCCACGCACCGCTCCACACCCCGGGCGGCCAGCAGGCGCATCGACTCTGTCCACCGTACCGGATTCGGGACCTGTTCGTACAACCCCTGCCGCGCATCGGCGCCGGAAGTAACTTCCCGCGCCTGCCAGTTGTTCACCAGCGGAAACGCGAGGTCGCGAAACTCGATGGCGTCCAGATCCACCTTCAGCCGCTCCTGCGCCAGCTTCATCAGCGCGCAGTGAAACGGCGCGCTCACCGGCAGAGCAACCGCGCGCTTGGCGCCCGCGGCCTTCGCGAGCGTCATCGCCCGCTCCACCGCGCCCGCGTGCCCGGCCACGACAATCTGATCCGGCGAATTCAAATTCGCCGCGCTGACAACCTCGCCTTGCGCCGCCTCGGCGAGAACGCCGTCGAGCTTGCCTTCCGGCAGTTTCAGCAGCGCCGCCATCGCGCCCACACCCGCCGGAACCGCCTCCTGCATATACCGCCCGCGTTTGCGCACCAGACGCAGCGCATCGCCGAAAGCCAGCGATCCCGCCGCCACCAGCGCCGAGTACTCACCCAGGCTGTGCCCGGCCACAACGCCGGGCTCAAGTCCTGCTTCATGCAGCACGCGCCAGGCCGCCGTCGAAACCGCCACCAGCGCCGGTTGCGTGTTCTCGGTCAGACGCAGTTCCTCTTCCGGCCCCTCGAAACACAGTTTCGATAATGGAAAGCCCAGCGCTTCGTCTGCCTCTTCAAACGTCTGCCGCGCTACCGGGTACTGCTCAGCCAGACTTCGCCCCATACCGGCGTACTGCGATCCCTGGCCAGGAAACAAGAATGCAATTTTCATGAGTCGTGCGCCCCGCCGCCCCTCGAACCACCGCGCCGGAACGACTTCAGTGTAACCCGGCAGGCTCGTGCAGACGTTCTTCGGGCACGGCTTCGTCGTGCTTCCACTCGACCGCAAGGATCCCCGCCAGAATCAACGCCGCGCCGGCCGTCGCCCGCCGCGTGAGCAGCTCGCCCAGCAGCGCGAACGAAGTCAGCCACGCAAACACGGGTTCGAGCGCGAAGATCAGCGCCGTGCGCGTAGGGCTCGTGTAGCGCTGCGCCCAGGTCTGCAGCGCAAACGCCACCGCGGTGGCCAGCACGCTCGTCACACCCACCGCCGTCCACACCGCCGGCGTCGGTCGCCATCGCACCGGCTCCGCCCACCCGCATACCGCCAGCGACAACACCGCCGCGGTCGCAATCTGCGTCACCGCAAGAAACGATACGTTGCCCCGCGGCGTGAAGTGGCCCAGCACCAGAATGTGCATCGCATACGCCACCGCGCATCCGGCCACAAGCATATCGCCCCGGTTGATCCGGGCCTCGCTTCCCGGCAGCGTCATCAGCGTCATCCCCACCGCCGCCGCCAGAATCCCCGCCACCTCCGTCCGGCGCGGCATCTTGCGGTACACCATCGCGCCGATCACCGGGACCAAGGGAATGTACATGCCCGTGATGAACCCGGCCTTCGACGCGGATGTGTATTTGAGCCCCAGCGTCTGCAGAACGTACCCGGCGAACAGGCACATCCCGGCCAGCACGCCGCCGCGCAGGTCGCGCTTCCAGTTCTCGGTCGCCCTCGCCTTCGGACCCAGCATCAGCGCCAGGCACACCGCCGCCAGGCTGAAGCGAATCGCCAGAAACAGCAGCGTCGAGACATCGTCGAGCGCGCGCTTCACCAGGACGAAGGTCGCGCCCCAGATGAATGCCACGAACACCAGCGGGATCTCGGGCCGCACCTTCGGCCCGGGGCGTTGGCCCACGGCGGGGCTCATGCGGCGCGGCCGTTAAAAGCCCGCTCGCTCTCGAGCAGCAGTCCCAGCGTCAGCAGGATCCGCTGCAAACCCAGTTCCCTGCCCTCGGCGTGAAACCACTCGCCCGTCGTGTGCGCGCCGCCGCCCTGCCCTCCCGCGCCGATCGAAACGGCCGGAAGCCCCATCGAGAGCGGCACGTTCGCATCCGTCGAGGCGCAATCCACCTGCGCGCGAATCCCCAGGTGCGCATCCACCGCCCGCAGCGCTTCCAGCAGCGGCGCCTCCTCCGGCAGCTTTCCGCCCGGACGCGCGCCAATCTCCTTCAGTTTCGCCGCGATCCGTCCGCCCGGCCCGCCGCGCGGCACCGTCACGCGCTCGTTCTCGATGTCCCGCGCCCGCTCCACCGCCGCCTGCAGCGCCGCTACCGATTCCTCAATCCGCGCCGCGCTCTCGCTCCGGATGTCCACCTTCGCCAGCGCACTCGAAGGAATCGAGTTCACACTCATCCCGCCCTCGATCACGCCGACGTTGAACGACGACCGCGGCGTCCCGTCCAGCACCGCGGGGGCATCGGCAAATAACGCGATCGCCCGCCCCAAAGCGTGTACCGGATTCCCTACCCCGTAATCGCTCCAGCTATGCCCGCCCGGCCCTGTGAACGTGACCTCAAACCGCCGGCTGGCCAGCGCCTGGCAGGTAATGTGATCCGTCGACGGCCCGTCCACAACAACGAACGTCTGAATCCGCGAGGCGAACGGCGACTGCCGGCACAGGAACCGCATCCCGCTCAGGTTCCCTTCGCCCTCTTCGCCCACGTTGGCCACAAGAAGAAGCGACCGCGAAGTCCCCTTAAGCGCCGGGCAGGCGGGGAACACCTTCGCAATCGCCAGCAGCGCCGCCAACCCCGCCCCATTGTCGGAAACGCCAGGCCCGTTCAGCCGCCCGTCCGGCGCTACGTAAATCTCCTCGGGAGTCCGCGGCGCCAGCACCGTGTCCAGATGCGCCGTCAGCGCGACAAACGGGCCCGACGCCTCGCCGCGCAGATGCGCCACCACGTTGCCGGCACGGTCTATCTGCGCCTCCCAGCCAAGCCCCGCCAGTTGCGCCTGCATCCACTCCGCGCGCTTCTGTTCGAGGAAAGTCGGCGCCGGGACGCGGCACACCTGCACATGCTGTTCGTGAATCCAGCCCTTCTCGCGGCGAAAGCTCTGCAGCGCCTCGCGGATCTGCTCCGCCAGGTCCCGCACCAGCGCGCCGCCTCCTGCCGGTTTTGACTGTGCGCCCAAATGCCAGTGTATCAGCGGCTATCGCGGATACTATCTGTATGCTCTTTTTGGTCAGCTACGACGGCGCCGAACCCGGCCAGGACGCCATCATCCGCTCCCGCCTCGAGGCCCGCGGCGCCAAACCCCTCCCTGGAAATGCGTGGATTTTCGAATCGAGCTCCGGCACCGTGCTCACCGTGCTCTGGTCGATCAACCTCGGACCAAGAGTGCGCATCTTCGCCGCCGAGGTAACTCACTCGCAGTTCGCCATGCAACCCTACTGCGACGTCCGGGGAATGTTTAAGCCCAAGCCGGAGGAAGACCCTCAGAACGAGAGCCGAAGCTGAAACTCGATCCGCCGGTTAATCGAGTTCACCGCGCCGAATCCGGTGGCCGAACCGATCGATTGACCGAACACCGGCGAGGTAAGAGTCGCAACCGGAATCCCCGCATTCACGTTGTTGAACACGTTGCGCGCCATCATCGCCAGCGTCAGGTTAAACCTCTGCCCCGTCGTGGCGTCGAACCCGCCCGGACCGCCGCGACCGCGCGGACCGCGCGCCCCAAACGGACCCGGACCGCCCATCGGGCCGCCGCCGCCCTGCGCTTTCGAACTCCCCGACGGCTCGCCCCCGAATCCCCACGTCTTGCTCAGCCGGAAGTTCAGTGAATAGTAACCGGGACCCGTGCCGAGGTTGCGGGGAATAAGCGTCGCATACGCGCCGGGGTTGATGTTGAATATGCCATAGGGCGTCGCCACCGCATCCGCGGCGGGCGTCGTCCCATTGGCGAACGACGGCCGGTCCGTGAAGTGGCCATCCCCGTTCAGGTCCGTGCCCGTCGTGATATTGAACGGAATCCCCGAGTGGTACATGAAGAACGGGCTAAAGCGGATGTTCCATCTCGTGTTGACGCTTCCGGCCAGGAATACGCGGTTCTGCTGGTTCAGAACCGACTGCCCCCACTCCTGCTGTAAGTTGTAACTGCTCGAAGGGAACGTGCCCACCCCATCCGTGTTGCTGTGCGCATCCTGATGGAAATAGCCCCCGAACATCGAGAAATTACTGTTCAATCGCGTATTGAAGCTCACCATGATCTGGCTCTGCTTCAACATGCCGGCCGATTCGTATTGATTGATCTGATTAATTCCGCCGAAAGGATAAAGTCCGCCGGTTGGGTCCTGCGGCGTGTAGGATCCCGGCAGCGGCGCGTTGATGTCCCTCGACATCAGTAAGTGAACCCCGCGGGAGTCCATGTAAGTCAGCGACATCGTCGTGTTGAACGGCAACTGGCGCTCCACGCTGATCGCGCTCTGCAGGATGTACGGCGCCTGGAGATTGTTCGCCACCGTGGTGATGTTGGCCGCCGAGGCCGCGGGGAACTGGGATACCGGTGGGATCGCCGGATAAAAGCTCGGGTAAGTAACCAGGTATTGCTGCTGCGTGATGCCGTTCAGGCGCTCGGCCTGCAGCGTCAGGTTCTCCGGAAACCGGGTATAAAACATGCCGAAGCCGCCGCGGATTACGGTCTTCGGCCTCCCGCCGCCCTTGCCCCCGCCCGGCGCCCACGCAAACCCGATGCGCGGCGCCCAGTCGTGATAGTCGCCGATCGTGTTCTGAAACTCATACCGCAAACCCAGGCTCAGCGTGAAATTCGGCCGCAGCTTCCAGTCGTCCTGAATGAACGGCTCCACATCCACATAGCCGATCGTCGTCGCCGGAATTCCGGCCGTCATGCGGAACTGCGAAGGTCCCGGGCACAGCAGCCGGTTCGGATCCGTACACGAATTATAAATCTGCGTGAACGTCTGGCCCTGCGCCAGCAGGCTCTCCATCTGCTGGTAGGTGTCGATCGAGTTGAACAGATACGACCCGTTGAAACCCGCACGCGAAGTGCTGTCGTCAGTCTCCCCGCGCACCCGCACGCCGAACTTCAGCATGTGCGTGCCGGAGGCGTAACTGGTGTAGTTCTGCAGCTCCCACAGGTTCTGCACGTCGCCCGACAGCCCCGCGGTGTTGCCGCCGCCGGCAAACGCGCCGTTGACTTGCAGCACCGGGTCGAGCGACTGCGGACTCATGTTGATCAAATCGTGAACGTACTGGAACCGCGTCTCGTTGATCGTCTTCGCGTTCACCACGATGGTGTCGGTCACCTGCGCCTTGTTTTCCGTGAAAAGGTTATTCAGCGCCTGGCTCGGAAGACTCTGTCCGTTCACGCCCTGGTTGTACTGGTCGTTCTCGGTAAAGCTGTAGCGGAACATCAGCGTATTGGTGTTGGAAAGCTGATAGTCGATGCGCGGGCTGAACTCGGTGCGCCGCATCGGCATCGCCAGCGTCGTGTTCAGCGGCGTCGGCTCGAGCGACGGGCTCAACGTGATTGCATTCACGATCCCGTTGTCGTCGATGTTGCGCCGCTCCGCGTCCAGAAAAATCGAAGTCTTGCTGTTGAGCGAACCCGAAATATTGCCGCCAAACTGCTGCGACATGTAAAACGGCTTGGTGTCCGAGTACGGGTTCCGCGCGTCGAAGGCGACGTCCGAGTACCCGAAAAATCCCTGCCCGTGCCACTTGTCCGTGCCCGGCTTGGTGAAAATCTCGATCCGCCCGTAGCCCAGCTTGTCGTACTCGGCCGAAAACGGATTCTGGTTGATGCGAATCTCGCGAATCGATTCCTTCGGCGGCAACTGCCCGCCGGTGAAACCGTCGATGAACATCTGCCCGCCGTCCGGCCCCGCCGAAGGTCCAGCCAGCGCCTGTAAATCCTCTTGCAACTCGTCGGGGTCGTCGGAAAGCGCCTTCAGATCGTCTCCCGTCATCACGATCGCCCCCACGTTCGCCTCCGGGCTCACGTTCAGCGCCGGCGCCTCCGTTTCCTTCACCGTCACCTGCTGGTTTTCCAGCACCACGCTCAGCGTCAGGTTCACCGAAGCCTGAATCCCGGTGCTCACCACAACCTTCGCCGGCTGAATTTGCCTCAAGCCCGGTGAAGCCCCCACCACCGTCCACGTCCCCGCCGCCAGTCCCTGAAACGCGTAGGATCCGTCGTCGCCCGCCGTGACCGTCTTCGCCCCGCCCGGCCCCGTCGCCGTCACCTTCGCGCCCGGAATCACCGCGCCGGTTTCATCCATCACCGCGCCGCGAATCCCGCCGGTCTGCGCCGCCGCGGCCGCCGCCATCATCGCCGACAAACACACTACACTGAGCGTGCGTAACAAAGAAGTCTCTCCTCAATTGTCCGGACCGGCTACTCAGCCGGCATCCCCGCGTCCAGGCTCCACGATCCCAGGTTCACCTGCCCGCCCCGCCCGCGCGGCGCCGAAGCCAAAAACGGCTCCACCCCCGCCACGATCGTGATCGCCGTCACATTGCTGGCATCGCTGCCCCGGCTGTTGGACACAATCACCGCATCGCCGGCCTTCAAGTCACTCAACTCCGTCGCCGGAAGCCGCTCGAGCGCCTGCCGCAAGTCAAAGCTCCCGCTTCCACCCGGCCCTCCCGGTCCACCCGGCCCGCCAGGTCCGTCCGGCGCACCCGTCCATCCCCCGGGCCGCTGCTGACCCACGCCCCGAGGACCCGGCCTCGCATCGCCGCCTGCTCCCGGCGCCCCACCGGCCGCGCTACCGCCGCGCATCCGCATAGCCAGCATCTGCGCCATCCGCTCCGGAAGACGCCGCACCAGCGTGTCCGCGGCCGCATGCACCGTCAACATCTGCTTGGACTGCAAATTCCGTACCACCACCGTCTTCGCCGCCGGGTCCACCCGCGCCACCGTCGCCGCGAACGTGTCGAACGTACCAAACACCACCTGCCCCGCCGCGTACTTAGCGCCGTCTTCGCTCTGCGTCCCCAGCGCGCGCAACTGGTCGCCCGTTTTCACTTCCTCGAGGCTGCTCGCCTTCGCGTCGGCATACCGCACCGAGTCCGGCGCATACCGCTTGAACAGCGTCTTGTCCGTCGTCGTGATCAGCAGCGGCTTGCTCCCCTCGCGCGAACGCTGCGTCACCGTCACGGTCTTGGCCGCCGGGTCCACCGCGGTAACCAGCCCCACGATCCCCCGCTTCTGCCAGTCCTCCCGCTCCGCCTCGCGCTTCTGCGCCACGTCGGTCTTCGCCATCACCAGGATGACCGTCGCCTCAACCACCCCGCCGCTCTGGGCGCCCCGCGCCACAATCCGGTCCCCGGCAGCCACATCGCCGCCCGCAATCTTCTGCCACTGGTGCGAATCGGTCACTCCCGGCGGCACGCGCAAACACCGCGTCGATGCCTGATAAGACACGTCCACCGTCGAGCCCGCGTCGGTTTTTACGCTAAACTTACTCGCCGCGGCGTCCACCGCGGTCACTTCCCCTGATACGCGTTGCGCCGGCGTCTGCGCGCACACCACCGCGGCCGCCAGCACAAACGCCGCAAACCATCTCATGCCTGTAGGGGCGAGAGCCTCTACCGGGCGGTTACGCCACTATCTGTCAAGAATCGTAAATGAATGCGCTTATTGAAGATATTCTCGCCGCCTCATTGGCTTACAACCAGTTGGTTGTCCACCTTGGAGACCCCGCGAATCTTCTTCGTTAGCCTCTCCGCCTTGTCCTTCGCCTTCTGCGTCCCGACCGTCCCCTTCAACGTCACCACGCGATCGTGGACCTGCACATCCAACATCCCACCCTTCACATCCGGATCGTCGGCCAGCTTCCGCCGGACCTGATCGTAAATCGAGTCGTCGGTAACCGGCGTCTTCTTGCCGCCCCCCGCGGCCTGCACCACCGGAATCGTAAGGCCAAATAATAGCGTGGCCAAAAGCGCTGCGAGAAATCTCATGATGTCTCTGATTCTCCTTGGAAACCGTCGTCGCTCGCAACCACGCCCCCCTCGCGCCAGTCCACCGACTCCACCAACCGCGGGTTTTCCCGCCACCCCGGCTCCACCTTCACGAACACCTCCAGGAAAACCTTCCGCCCCAGCATCTCCTCCATCGCCTCCCGCGCCCGCGTCGCAATCCGCTTCAGCGTCGCCCCCTTCGCCCCGATCAGAATCGCCTTCTGCCCCGCCCGCTCCACCACCACCACCGCCGCAATCCTCGTCAGCCGCCCCTCTTCCTGCCACGACTCGATCCGCACCGCCACCGCATGCGGCACCTCCTGCCGCGTCGCCTCCAAAACCTGCTCCCGCAAAAACTCCGCCGCCAGAAACCGCTCCGGCTGGTCGGTCAAATAATCCTCCGGAAACATCGCCGGACTCCCCGGCATCCGCGCCGCCGCCAGCGCCAGCAGTTCCTTCAGTCCCGCCCCCGTCTTCGCCGAAACCGGCACCGACTCGGCAAACTCCGCCATCTTCCCGTACCGCTCAATCAGCGGCAGCAGCAGCCGCTTGTCCTCCAGCCGGTCTATCTTGTTCAACACCAGAAACAACGGTGCCCCGCCGCGCGAAACCATCTCCACCGCCCGCTCGTCTTCCCGCGTCACCGGCCGCGTCGCATCCGCCACATACAGCAGCAGGTCGCGCCCATCGAGCGCCGTCCGCACGCTCTCCATCATCCGCCGACCCAGCAGCCCTTTGCCTGCGTGAATCCCCGGCATGTCCAGAAACACGATCTGTGCGTCGTCGCTTGTCCACACCCCCTGCACAATCGTCCGCGTCGTCTGCGGCTTGGCCGATACAATCGCCACCTTTCCGCCCACCAGCGCGTTCAGCAGCGTCGATTTTCCCGCGTTCGGCCGCCCCGCAAGCGACGCAAACCCCGCCCGGTATGTCTCAGCCATGGTTCTCCGCCGGTGTCCGCGACACCCTCACCTGCTCCACCCGCAGATCGTTCCCCGCCAGCACTTCAATCCGTATCCCATCCCTCTCCGCCGTCTCGCCCGGGTGCGGCACATGACCCAGCCACTCCGCCGCCAAACCGCCCACCGTCGTCGACTCCGTCTCTTCCGCCGTACGCACTCCCAGCAACCCCTCCAGCCGGCCCACATCCAGGCTCCCCGCCACCACAAATGAACCCTCCGCCTCGGCCTTCACATCCACGTCCGGCTCATGCTCGTCCCGGATCTCACCCAGGATCTCTTCCACCAGATCCTCCATCGTCACCAGCCCCGCCGTGTTCCCATACTCGTCCACCACAATCGCCATGTGCGCGCGTTCTTCCTGCATCTCGCGCAGCAGCGCGCTCACCGGCTTGGTCTCCGGCACATGCCGGATCGGCCGCAACAGATCCCGGATCTGCTTCTTCGCCCGCTCCTCTTCATCCAGCTCGAACATATCGCGCACATGCACGAAGCCGATGATCTGGTCAATCGTCTCCTCGTACACGGGTATCCGCGAATACTGCTCGTGAATCACGAGCTGCCGCAGGCTCTCGAGCGTTTTGCTCCCCTCAATGGCCACCATCTTCGGCCGCGGCGTCATCACCTCGCGCACCGTCTTATCGCCGAACGCCACCACGGACTCGATCAGCTTCCGGTCCTCGCTTTCGAGAATCCCCTCTTCCTCGCCCGCCGTAATCAGCGCCTCGATGTCCCCTTTGTCACCCACTTCCTCCGGCCCCTCGCTCTCCGCACCGCCCAACTCCGCCAGCGACTCCAAAAACCCGAACAGCGCCGTCAGAGGTCGCAGCATCACCACGATCCCCCGCAGCACCGGCGCCGCCGCCGCCAGCCACCGTCCGGACGTCTTCCGGTAAAGCAACTGCGGCGCCGCGTAGCAGCTCAACACCATCACCAGCCAGCTACCCGCCGCCGCCTCCGCCACCGCCACCAGCCGCCCGTCCCGCACCATCCAGGCCAGCGCCAGCCACGGCGCCGCCAACGCCAGCAGTCCCGTGTGCTTCACGATCGCCAACGCCACCGGCGCATGACCTTCGCTGCCGATCCGCTCTTCAATCGACTCCTTGAACAACGTCAGCGCCACCGACTCCCGCGGCCGCAGCCGCTGCGACTCCAGATACAGCAACTGCACGAACGTCACCAGGCACAGCGCAGGCGCAACCAGGATCGGCAGCAGCCCCAGCACCACGTCCATCAACATGCGTCGTCCGCCCTCTCAATCAATCCCGCCGGCAACGCCAACTTCTTCCGCCATCCCCGCTCCGCCCGGGCCATCTCGCCGCGATCCTTGTCATGGTCCATCCCCAGCAGGTGCAGCAATCCATGCAGCATCAGAATCTTCACTTCCGTCCCGACGGTGTGCCCCTGCTCGCGCGCCTGGTCCCGCGCCCGGTCGATCGAAATCGCCAACTCCCCCAGCACCGCCCCATGCCGCGCCGGAAATGACAACACGTCCGTCGGCCAATCCTTGCCCAAAAACCGCCGGTTCAGCTCGCGCAGACGCTCGTCCCCGGTCACCAGACAGTGAAACTCCCGCCCGCCCGCCACTTTGCGCCGCAGCCGCATCGCAAACCGCCGCAGCTCGTCCCGGCCCAGCGAGCCGGTCCGCACCTCCCAAAACAGCGGCCCTTGCTCTTCCTCCCGCATCTGGCGTCTCAACTCGCGGGCTCGGCCGTCTCCGGCGCCTCGCCGCCCGCATCGCCCAATCGCAGCGCCAACTGCCTCCCGGCCCCGGTCATCTCGTTGTGCCGCTCGTAGGCCTTCACAATCCTCTGCACCAGCGAGTGCCGCACCACGTCCCGCTCATCGAAGTGCACGAAGCTGATCCCCTCTACCCCCCGCAGCACCTCGAGCGCGTCCAGCAACCCGCTCCGCTTCCCCGCCGGCAGGTCGATCTGCGTCACGTCCCCGTTCACCACCATCTTCGACTGGAATCCCTGCCGCGTCAGCAACATCTTCATCTGCTCCGGCGTGCTGTTCTGCGCCTCGTCGAGAATGATGAAACTGTCGTTCAGCGTCCGCCCGCGCATGAACGCGATCGGCGCCACCTCCACCACCTGCCGCTCGAGCAGCTTTTCCACCTTCTCGGCTTCGAGCATGTCGTAAATCGCGTCGTACAGCGGCCGCAGATACGGGTCCACCTTCTCCTGCAGCGTGCCCGGCAAAAACCCGAGCCGCTCGCCCGCCTCCACCGCCGGCCGCGTGAGGATAATCCGGCTCACCCGCTTGCTCAGCAGCGCCGAAACTCCCATCGCCACCGCCAGGTACGTCTTCCCCGTCCCCGCCGGACCTACGCCGAACGTCAGGTCGGTCCGCTCAATCGCCTCCACATACCGCCGCTGGTTCACCGTCTTCGGCGCCAGCGCCTTCTTGCCGAAATGCCTCTGCCGCGCGCTGTGCACCAGCGCCCGCAAAGTCACCTCCGGGTCTTCCGTCACCACCCGCAGGTAGCTGTTCAGATCCCCGTTCGAGAACGTGTGGCCTTCTTTTACGAGCGCGACATAGTCCTCGAGGATCGCCGCCGCGCGGATCACCGCCGCTTCTTCGCCCTCGATCTCCACGCTGTCCTGCATGAGCCGGGTCTGCACCTGCAGCCCGTTCTCCAGCAGCCGGATATTCTGGTCGTTCGTGCCGAACAGCGCCTCGACGCCGCGCGAAATCTGCACGCTGATTGTCATTTTGTCGAGGAAATTTTCACCGGACAAGGGAAGGAAGAGAACCGCAGCGCAAGCGCCGCATCAGAAAAATGCGGGGAGGGCGATGCCTGGCACATCCAACCCGAATATAGCAGACCCCACACCCCCCTAGCGGGTCCCGCGCCGCTCAACCGCACACAGGTAGCGGACACTCGCCGCCAACGCTCAACAGTCGGCGCGTCGGGAATACGAGATGCTTATCGCGGAGCCGACTCGCTCGGCTCCTTCGTGAGCCGCTCCGAGGCCTGTGCCTCCCGCATCGTTCGGAACTCCTCTAAACCCTAAACCGCCTCGACGAGAGCTTTGATCGTGGCCCGCTGAACGGCTATTCGACACCTCGGCCGGCACCCTAAAGGAGCCCAACTTCGGCGCGCCCGACCGGAGCGCTGCCGACTGGCCCGACGGGTCAGTCCCTTGCCTGACATCCGGACCATGAAGCGAAACGACCCGCCGGCGTGGGAAGAAATCAATCGCCCAAGCACACCAACGTGGACTTCAGGGTCTTACGCCTCTAAGAGAACTTGTCAGACGGCCGCACGAGGCCGAGTTTTATGCGTCGTATCGCCGAAGTATGCG